>DAOTVT010000001.1:0-6570 GCA_034436295.1 Anaerolineae bacterium
GCTCGCCGCGGACGTCCATCTGCACCTGCACCTGGATGCTCTGGTCCGTGTTGTTGTGGACGATGGCGGCCAGTTCCGGCTTGTCGCCGATGACGAAGAAGCGCGGCGCAACCACGCGCACCAGCAGGGGCTTGGTAACCACGATGTCGGATGTGGAAGTGCCCACCAGCGTGTTGGCCGTCGCGCCGTCGGCCACCATGCGCCACGTGGTCAGCGAGTCGGGCAGGTTGACCGCAACCGTGGCTCTGCCTGCGGAGTCGGTGCGCAGCGCAGGCTCCCAGAAGGCGGTGTCGGGGAAGTAGGTGCGGGCGGTCAGCCCTTCCTCGGCGCCGCCGCCGCCCTTGCCTTCGGGCGCAGGCTCGGCCTCGCGCTCGGCCACGGCGAGGGTCAAACTCGCGGCCGTCTGGATGCCAAGCCCGCGCTTGCGGTAGAAGAAGTCCATGATGTCGGGGCCGGGCCGCTGCGCCAGCGCCAGCACCGAAGCGTCCACCAGCGCCAGCGACACCTCGGCGGGCACGCCTTGCCCGTTGGCATCCAGCGTCTCCACGGTGAACTGCGCCGTGTCGCGCGGGCCATAGGCTCCCGCACGGTCGGGGGTAACCCGAATCGTGAGATGCTTCTCGGCGGCAGACACCTGCAGCGCCACGTAGCCCACCCGGAACGACGCGAACGGCTCCGATGCGCCTTTGCCCTTCACCAGCACCACCGAGACGTAGGCGTTGGGAATCAGGTCTTCCGTGATGGGAATGTCCACCTGGTCGCTGTTGGTCTGCAGCGTCAGCACGCGATACGAGAGGATTCCGGCCCGCTCCACGGTGAGGAGCGCCATCACCGGCCCCTGGAAGGGGCTGGGGACGAGGATGTGAGCCGTTTCCCCAGGGGCGTAACTCTTCTTGTCGGCGATGAGTTCCATGCGGTTGTTGTTCTCCATACGCCACGACACGTACTCATCGCCCACGCCCGACACCCACAGGTACGTGGCGCTGCGGACTTCGTTGCCGCGTGCGTCGCGCCCCAGCGCCAGCACCCGGTAACTGCCGCCCTCCGGCGGGACAAAGGACGCCACCGCCGCGCCCTTGTCGTCCGTCGTGATCGTCTGCGTGAACACCGGCGTGTCGGTGAAGCGCGTCGTCCAGTAGAACCCGCCGTCGGGCCATTTCTCCTGAACGCTGTACCAGGCGCGCAGGGAGAAAATGACGGTCAGCGGCACGTTGGGTACAGGCTCGCTCTTGCTGTTCACCGTGATGACGGAGATTTCCGAGGGCTTGCCGGCCGTGCCCACGTAGGCTTTCGGCGACAGGCCGATGTAGAACTCGCCCTTGTGCACGGGAACTGCCGTCCGTCCGCTCACCTCCTGGCCATTCACGTCCGTAACATTGGCCTCAATGGAGAACGTCTGGCTGGCCGTGAACTTGGACAGGTCGGCGGGAATTGCGAAGGAGAAGCGGCCTTCGGCGTCGGTCGTCCCTTCGCCGCTGGCCACCACCTGCGCGCCGGTGTCCTCGGGCGTCCAGTAGTCCCAATCGTGGAAGTCGTACCAGCCCTGGCCCTGCCATGCGAAGAAGTAGGGTTGCGCCACGATGTTCCAGCGGACTTTCGCGTTGGCCACCGGAGCGCCGAAGTAGTACTTGGCCAGCACGCTGACCTCTACGCGGTCGCCCTGGACGTATTCGGGCTGATTCGTGGCGACCGTGATTTCGTACTCCGGCTTGCGGTATTCGGCCACCTGGAAGGACGTGCTGAACTGCGGCGGGGCCTGCTTGTACCCGTCGGGAGTGGGGGCCTCGCTCGCGGGCGTCGCGTAAATCCAGTAGATGCCCGTGGGCGCGTTCTCGGCCAGCGTCAGGCTGCCGTACACCGTCCCCAGGTCGCTCAACTGGAGCGTCTGGCTGTAGAACTGCTGGCCCTGCGGGTCGGAGACCGTAACGCGAAGCGGGCCGATGGCGGGCAGCGAGTAGCGCGCGTCGTCATCGGCGCGGACGATGCCCTTGAAGTAAACCGTCTGCCCGGGGCGGTAGATAGGCCTGTCCGTGTAGAAGTAGCCGACGAGGGGCGTGAGCCACGACTCGCTGGGGATGGAAAACTCCCAGGGGTCAATCCCCGCCGACCAGCGGCTGCCGGTTACGGCCAGGGACTCGCCGGAGCCGGCCACGACGGTGAGGGCTTCCCACGGGTCGCGAGGCTGGGTGAACTGGCCGCGCCACACGCCCTCGGCATTCGTCAAGCCGTCCATGAGCATCTTGCCGCTGCCATCGTACACCTTCAGTGGCAGGGAATCTATCGGCTGGCCGCTCATGAGGTCGGTGGCCCACACCAGCACGTCCTTGGGCCCGTGCTTCAGCACCAGGTTCGTGCGGGTTACCACCAGCGCCATCCCCTGCGGGCGAGAGGCCTTCTCCGGGATGTCGGGCGAGGAGAGCATGAGGTAGTACACGCCGGGGGGCAGCGGGCGAGTGGCGTCGGCGGTGAGGGGCACGTCCAGGGTCTGCGTCTTGTTCCGAGGCGCGCTCACCGCCACTTCCCACGCCCGCAGCAGGCTCTCGCTCCGCGGCGCGAACTTGTCGCGATATTCCCAGTCGTCGCCGTTGAGGCGCACGAACTCGTCCAGGGACAGTGCGTACAGGCGCAGATTGACGCGGGCGATGTTGCGGTAGGCGATGGGAATCTGCACCGGATTGTAGGCGTTGAAGACGGTGGCATCGCCCCACCTGCCGACCACATACACGGTGGGGTCCAGGTCGCGCGTGTGGAACGCCAGGACGTAATCGCGGCCCAGGGTGTTCCCGTATGGGTCCGCCGCCGACGCCGGAATGGTGATTCGGTAGTCCGTGTCCGGCTGAAGCCGAACGGAGAGTTGCAGCGAGTCCTCGTACTCATTCCAGTACGCCTGCCATGCGGTGCCTTCCGGCTCCACGCGCAGGGTGGGGGTGATGGTCTCCAGGAGCATGGGGCCGGCGAACCAAATCTGCACCCAGTCGTAGGGCGAGACGGCGGTCTCGTTCGCGCCGGGGCTTGTCCGCACCACGCGGGGCTTCGGCACAACGCCGAACTGCCACTCCTCTGCCGCCGCCAGCGTCCCGCCGGAAGCCGACCGCACACCCGCCGCCACCGACGCCACATACCCCATGCCCATGCGCAAGGGCGCGCTCGGCTTGAAGTACAGCGTGCTCCCTTGCCACGAGAACGTGCCCGCCACCTGGCTTCCCGTCTCGCTTTCGCGGAGGGAAAACCCTGCTTCCACGGAGGCCGCGTCCATGGGCTGGTTGAACGCGACGATGACCTGGGCGGTGGGCGCGACCTTCATCCCCTGCGGCTGAACGCCGGTGATCTTGGGCGACTCCGTGGTGAACGTCCACGAGTAGTCCTCGGCCAGCACGCTGCCCGTGGTATCCTGCAGGCCCGCGGCGACGGTGGCCCGATAGGTCGTGGACCCCGCCAGGCCCTCGGCGGGGCGGAAGATGTAGATGGACGTGTTGAGCCACTCGCCCGTGCCGGCGACAGGCGGCTCCAGGCGCAGCGGCTGGGGCAGGCCCTGGGCGCGCTTGAGATCCGCGAGCGGCACGACCGGCCTGTTGAAGATGACGGTGATGGCGATGTCCCGCTCCACCTCGGTGGCCCCGTCCGCGGGCTGCGTCTGGGAGACGCGCAGGCTGCCTACCGTCTGGAATCGCAGGACGACTTCATCGGCCAGGGACAGGCCCGCGCTGGACTTGACCCCCTTGCCGAGCACGACGCGGTAGGTGGTGGCCGGCTCCAGCGGCGCTGCGGGCCGGAAGACCAACCTGCGGTCCTCCAGGACCCACTGCCCCGGAATCGCAGGGTCAATGCGCACCTGGCCCTCCAGGGACTTCGGATCCATGGGCTGGTTGAACTCCACGACCAGCGGCGCTCCCACCGGCAGTTCCTCGGAGGGGAGCGGAGTCTGCCGCACGATTCGCGGGATCGCGGGGGGTTGCTTGGGCCCGCACGAAACGGCCACAAGCGCCAGAAGGGCAATCACGACCACCAACGTTACGCTGCGCCAAGATTTCATAGAGACCTCCTGAGCAAACGAAAGCACGCCGAAGCGTGCGCGCACTTCAATCTACAGACGCACGGCGGGCGCGTCAGGTTCCCGCCGCACAGCCATCCGACGCATCAGGGCGCTATTGCGTGGTTACGGGCTGCGCGTAACGGAACTCCACCTTCCGGGCATACATGGGGATCGCAAGGCTCTGCGCATCCACAATCTCGGCCTGGAACCCCGGATGCGCGGCCTGGAGCGACGCCAGCATCCCGCCTTTGCGGGTCAACGCCACCCGCAGGGTGTCGGGGTCGCCGAGCACCTGGAAGACGAACGGACGGGAGAGCAACGTGCCATCCACGGAGATGCCCGCCTCCGTGCCGACGATGGCAGAGGAGACGACCAGCCGCTGGCCGTTGAGGGCAATCGCCTTCGCGCCGGAGTTCTTCAGTTCGTTGATCATATCCTGCAACTCCGTGGCGCTCACGGGGCTGTTCAGCGTGAGGGTGATGCCCGGCCCCGAGACTTCGCTGAGGCCGGTGATGAGTTTCAGGCGGTTCAGTTCCTCCACCATGACGATGAGGGAACCGCCCTGCTGCTCCAATTCGGCCAGTTTGGCGCGCAACGAATCCACTTCCTCGCGCAGTTTCAGGTTGGCGTCCACCAGCCCGCTGATGAGAACGGCGCGGTCGGTGCCCGAGGCGGCAACCCGCGCCGAGCGCAGGGCGCTCTCGCTGCGGAACTGGGCGAAGATGAGCATCCCCACCAGGACAAACAGGATCGCCAGTGGGATGTGCGCGAGCCAGCGGTCGTGCGAGATTCTACGGAGATACTGAGACACTTGCATACAGCGCTCCGAAGCCGCCGCGATAGGCGGGCACCTGAATATCGGCGGCCTGCGCGACGGTGAAGGCCAGGCCGTAGGCCGCGACGCGATTGCGCAGGTCGGCGAGGAACCTGGGATTCTTGAGCAGCGACTCCTGCTGCTCCGATGGGCCGATGGCGTGGATCACGTAGGGCGGCGACAGGCGCGTATCGTTGACCATGATGGTCGCCCCCACGCAGTAGATGGACGTGCTGGCGACGATGCGCTCCCCGTTCACGGAGATGGCCTCGCTCCCCGCCGCCCACAACAGGTTGACCACATCGCGCAGGTCGTAGTCGTGCACGAGGTACAGTTCGGGGTTCACCGCCGACGGGACAACCTGCCGATTGCTGTCGTTCAGGACGACCTCAACACCCGGGCCGTGCAGCGCGACGAGGCCGGCCAGCACCTTCTGGCGCGCCAGTTCTTCGGCCAGCCCGCGCAAGAGGTCGGCCGACTGGCCGCGCTGCTGCTGGCGCTCGTCCAGTTGCTGGCGCAGTTGGGCCACTTCCGCCTTCAGCGCGTCCTGTTCCGCCTCCAGCCGCGCGATGGTGAACGCCGTGCGGTCGCGCGCGTAACTCGTGTCGGTCAGGCGCGCGGTCGGAGCCGAACGCCACTGGAGCGCCAGGAGCAGCCCCAGCGCCACGCCGACCAGCAGAAGCCCTATGGAAGGTGTCTGGGTCTTCCTTTTCTCCATCGGATTGCACCACGTTGTGATCTTTCTGCCATATATAACGCAGAAAAGCACCTTTCGGTGCCTTTCTGAAACACTTCTCGTCTGTGCAAGAACGATGCCTAGCGGACCAGGTTCGCCAGTTGCAGCCGGTAGATGCGCTGATTGTCCGTAACGTCTGTCTCACCCAGGACCGGCACCGCCCGCACCTTGAGCCAGTACTCGGAGCGAATGGGGATTTCGGACAGGCCCTGCAGGCGGACTACCTTGACCTCCCCCGGCGCCAGTTGCTCCACGGTGGCGACACGGGTGAGGAGGGGCGAAGGCTCGCGGTTGTCCAGGCGGAGTTCGGCGCGCACGACGACGTTGCGCTCCGCGGTCAGGCCCGTGTTCTCCACCGCGACCAGCAGACTGACCGCCTTCAGATCATCCAGCGAGCGGATGGCATCCAAAGGCGGGTCAAAGTCAATGGCCAGAACCGCGACATCGTGTTCCGGCGGCCTGGCCGAAACGTCGTGCGGCGTTGCGGTGAAGACATCCAGTTGCCGCGTCTCTATCTGAAATTGTGTGCAACCTGTCAGCAAACCAAGCAGGAGCGCGGAGAGCAAAACAGCCACCCGAAGGCGGCGTAAATCTCCATCTCCCATAATTGTCAAACCCTCCCCCACGTGGCGTGGCATGAGTGTAGCGACAAAGCGCCATGATGAACGTTTTGTCACAATCGTATCATACCCGATTTTGGCGTCTTTGTCAAGTCATTTGCGGTCGCGGTCGCTCCGTCCCGCGTCGGCAACCAAGGTGCAGCGCACTGCCGAAAGCGCGTCGCGCCTGCGCCCATAGCGCGACCAACAGGCTTTGGAACCGAGACGCGGTCGCGGCCGAAGCGGAGACCTGTGAAGCCTCCAGGGGTCTTCGCGCCGCCCGGCGACGGTTGCGGGGCCGAACCCGCTACCGCACCCAGTACTTCTCCCCGTCCGTAACGATTTCCAGCGAACCTTTGCGGCGGGTCTGCCACACAGTCGCGCCGGT
>DAOTVT010000002.1:0-5606 GCA_034436295.1 Anaerolineae bacterium
CGGCGGGCCACCAACTCAAAGCCCGCGGTCAACGCCTCAATTACGCCGATACCCTTCCCGTCTTCCACATGGCGCATTTTACCATACCTGCCCGATACTGAAAAATCCCGCCGCGCCCCGGCGCCGCCCGCATTTGGGAGGGCACCCGCCCTGTGCTATAATCGGCCAGGCACTGCGGTGGCGGAGGCGAACGTATGTATCTAGGCCCTCGGCGAAGGCGGCGCTCTTCTCCGGCGCGCATCACAATCTATCTCATTCTCATCGCGTTCTTCTCGTACGTCATCGTCAAGCGCCCCGAGTTGCCCATGCTGCCCCAGCCCGGCCCGACGCCCACGCCGCAGAAGCCGGCGGCCGAGTGGCTGGCCGAGGCGGACGAGCACTACCAGAACGGCGAACTGACCGCAGCCATCGCGGCGTACACCCAGGCGGCCCAGGCCGACCCCCGGAACCCGGAGCCGTTGATTCGGGCGGCGCGCCTGCTCATGATGCGCCACAAACTCGGCCAGGCGCTGCAGATGGCCCAGCAGGCGACGGCCCTCGCGCCCGATAACCCGCTGGCGCTTGCCACGTTGGCCCGCGTGTACGACTGGATGGGCCGCTACGACCAGGCGCTGGAGGCGGCGCTCAAGGCGGTCCGTCTCGGACCCAACATCCCCGAGACCCACGCCTACCTGGCCGAAATCTACGCCGACAAGGGGTTCTGGCGGCAGGCCGAGGACGAGGCCAACCAGGCCCTGGACTTGAGCGACGCCAATGTGGACGCCTGGCGGAACTACGGGTACGTCCTGGAAGCCCAGGGCGATTACCGCGGCGCGCTGGAGAGTTACAACCGGGCGATTGAGTTGCACCCGCGGCTGAGTTACTTGTACCTGGATGCGGCCCGCAACCTGCGCGCCCTGCGCGACTACGATGGGGCCATCGCCCACCTGGAGAAGGCCGTGGCGCTGGACCCCGACAACGCCGAGGCCTACGACCAGATTGGGTGGACCTACTTCTACCTTCAGGATTACGACCGCGCGATCCCCGAATTCATGTCGGCCATCCAGGCCGACCCCGAGTTCGGCAGCGCCCACGCCCACCTGGGGATCACGTACTACGTCCTGCGCAACTACGAGGGCGCGATAGAAAACTTGCAGAAGGCGGTGGAACTGGGATGGCAGACGGAAGAGGTCCTGTACGAAATCGGCCTCTCGTATGCCTACCTGGACCAGTGCGACCAGGCGCGCCCGTGGTTGCAGAAGGCGCTGGAGATGAACCCCTCATCGCAGCCAGCATTGGAAGGCCTCCGGATGTGTCCGGAGAAGTAATCATGCGCATTCGCGAGAAATCGGGCGAAATCCGCCGACAATCGCCGTAAACCCGTTTCTACGCCTCTAGACGCGAATTTGCAGTTTTGGGGCACCTTGTGTATGATAGGGCCGCGTTAGCACTCTCGGCGCAAGAGTGCTAACGCGGTTCTGATGCCCAGAACCCGCCACAACCGTGCGCCACCAAGGCTCGCAAATCCAATCTCAGTGAGGAGGTAAGGCAATGACAGTCAAACTCAAACCCCTTGCAGACCGTGTAGTGGTGGAACCCATTGAGCAGGAAGAGAAATCCGCAGGCGGCATCATCTTGCCCGAGACCGCCAAGGAAAAGCCCCAAAAGGGCGTCGTCATCGCTGTTGGCCCGGGCCGCTATGGCGAAGAGGACGAGCGCGTCCCCATGGAAGTCAAGGTGGGCGACAAGGTCCTGTACGCCAAGTACGCGGGCACCGAGGTCAAGGTCAACGACAAGAAACTCCTGATTCTCAAGGAAAGCGACATTCTGGCGATCTTTGAGGAATAACCCCAGCCCTGTTACCCGACTGACCAAAACCCTTGAAGGAGGTTGTAAAGCATGGCGAAACAACTGGTTTTTGCAGAGGAAGCGCGACGCAATCTGAAACTGGGCATGGACATCCTGGCGAATGCCGTCATCACCACGCTAGGCCCCAAGGGGCGCAATGTGGCTCTGGACAAGAAGTTCGGCGCCCCCACCATCACCCATGACGGCGTAACCGTCGCCAAGGAGATTGAACTGGAAGACCACTTCCAGAATATGGGTGTGCAACTGCTGAAGGAGGCCGCCACCAAGACCAACGACGTGGCGGGCGACGGCACCACCACCGCCACCGTGCTGGCCCACACCATCGTTACCGAGGGCCTGAAGAACGTGGCCGCGGGCGCCAACCCGATGCTCATCAAGCGCGGCATTGAACTGGCCACGTCCGCCGTGGTAGAGGCCATCAAGGCCGAGGCGAAGGAAGTCAAGGACAAGGACGACATCGCCAACGTGGCCGCCATCTCCGCCGCCGACAAGACCATCGGCTCGCTCATCGCCGAGGTCATGGACAAGGTGGGCAAGGATGGCGTCATCACGGTGGAAGAGTCCAAGGGCCTGGAGTTTGAGACCGAGTACGTAGAGGGTATGCAACTGGATCGCGGCTACATCTCGCCCTATTTCATCACCAACCCCGAGCGGATGGAAGCCGTCCTGGAGGAGCCGTACATCCTCATCACGGACAAGAAGATTTCCGCGGCCACCGACATCGTCCCCGTGCTGGAGAAACTGGTGCAGGTGGGCAAGCGCGAAGTGCTCGTCATCGCCGAGGATGTGGACGGCGAGGCGCTGGCGACCCTGGTGCTCAACAAACTGCGGGGGATGATCAACTGCATCGCCATCAAGGCCCCCGGCTTCGGTGATCGCCGCAAGGCCATGCTGCAGGACATCGCCATCCTGACGGGCGGCACCGTCATCAGCGAGGAAGTCGGCCGCAAGTTGGAGTCCGTAACCATCGCCGACCTCGGGCGTGCTGACCGCGTCGTTGCCACCAAGGAAGACACCACCATCATCGGCGGCAAGGGCGCTCCGGACAAGATCAAGGGCCGCATTGACCAGATCAAGGCCGAGATTGAAATCTCCACGTCGGACTACGACAAGGAGAAACTCCAGGAGCGGCTCGCCAAACTCGCGGGCGGCGTCGCGATCATTCGCGTGGGCGCGGCCACCGAGGTGGAACTGAAGGAGAAGAAGCATCGCGTGGAGGACGCGCTGTCGGCGACCCGCGCGGCCGTGGAAGAGGGGATTGTCCCGGGCGGCGGCGTGGCCCTCATCAACGCCATCCCGGCGCTGGACAAGGTGCAGGAGACCGGCGATGTGGCGACCGGCGTCGCCATCGTGCGCCGCGCCCTGGAGGAGCCCCTGCGCCGCATCGTTGAGAACGCCGGCATGGACGGCGCCGTGGTTCTGGACACCGTGCGTCGGCTCCAGAAGGAGCAGAACAACCTCAACATCGGCTACGACGTGCTGGCCAACGAGTACGGCGACATGGTGGCCAAGGGCATCATTGACCCGGCCAAGGTTACCCGCTCGGCCATGGAGAACGCTGCCAGCATCGCCGCCATGATCCTGACCACCGAGGCGCTCATCTCCGACCTGCCGGAGAAGGAGAAGGCCGGCACCCCGCCGATGCCCGAGTACTAAACCGACCGCAGGCAAACCAAAGGCCCCTCGCACGAGGGGCCTTTTCGTTTCCCGCGACGGCCGTACCGCCGCCTACAGTTCTATGGCGAACCACCGGTAGGACGTGGTGTTGCCCAGGCCGGCGGGGTCGTAGGAGAGGATGAATCGCTGGCCGCCGGCCACCTGGAAGACCAGATACGCCCGCAGCGTGGCGCCCGTGAAGGCGTCGCCGTCCAGTTCGCTGCCGCCCAGCACGGTGGGCTTGTACACCGAGGCTCCCGCCGGCTCGTGCAGCAGGAAGCCATCCCAGTGGATCGCCTGGGGACGCTCCTCGGGCGCCAGGTTCCGCGCCACCACCGTAACGACCATGTAGTGCCTCCCCGGTTCGGGCACGGGCAGCGTCCACCGATCCCAGGTGCTGGCATCGTCGGGCAGGAGAACCGCGTCCTCCACCGTGATCTCTATCTGCCCGTCGGACAGCACGGGGACGCCAATGGGCGCGGGCTGCTGCGACGAGCGCCCCGATGCGGGCAGGGCCGCCGACGCCCGCACCGGCATCTTGAGCAAGTCCAGGTTGGGCGTCTCGGTGGCCCAGAACCAGCGAACCCCCCGCCCGATTTTCACCCCCACGCCCGAAGGGTCATACGCCAGGATGAGGTTCTCTTCCCCGCGCCGCACCTGGAACGCCAGGTTGCCCTCCAACGTGCCGGTGGGGAACAGGTCGCCTTTGAGTTCATCCGTAAGGATGAGCGACGGGTTGGGGTACAGGATGTTGTCCGCGCCGGTCATGCGGAAGGCCCACCAGTTGACCGACAGGAGTTGGTCCATCTGGCCCACGAAGCGCACGCGCAGGCGCACGAGCACGTACTCTTTGTCGGGTTCGGGCGGCTGGTTCAGCGGGCTCATCTCCCGTATGACGGGCCAGGCGTCTCGCTGGACGGCGAGGACGCTGATCTCCAGTTGATCGTCGGCCACGGCGGGCTGGCGCATGAGCGCGGGGTTGAGGCGGCTCCCGCCGGTGCGCGGCGAGGCCGTCGGGGCCACCCCCTGGACGGCGAAGGCCTGGGGGTTCGGATCGGGGTCGGCCCACAGCCACCGCGCCCCTTCGTCTGACATGCTCCCCGATGGGATGAACGCCAGGGCCAGGTTGTCCTCGCCGTCGGCCACGACGAAGGCCAGGTAGCCCGAGCGGCTCTCGCCGGGGGCCAGTTCCCCGCGCAGTTCGTTGTCCAGCAGCAGCGGCGGCCGCTGGTAGAGGACGGCGCGGTCTCCCGTCAGCCGGAACGTCCCCGGGCTCAGGCTGATGGGCGCGGTTCCACGGTTGTGCACCTCCACGTTGACGACGACCACCTCGTGGCCGTCGGGGATGGGCGAGTTGAGGGGGGAGATGAACGCATTGGCGTGGCGGTGCACCTCAAGGACGTGGATTTCCATGCTGTCGGTGGCGATGGTCTCGCCGAAGGGCATGGGGTTCTGGCGGCTCATGCCGGGGGCGGGGGTCAGGGTTGGCGTCGGCACGGGCATGTCGGTGGGGGCGGGCGGCAAGCCGATGGGGATGCGCCCTGCTACCAGCAGACCGAGCAGAACATATACGGCCAGCACCGTCGCGCCAAGTGCAACGAGCAGAGCGATTTGTCCTCTGGTCATGGCTCAACTTCCCGATAGCGCGTCCTTGCCGTGCGACAACGCGACGCCCTTCGCGCAGGGGCGTCTCCACAGCATGGCCCGACATCCCTGGAACCTTGCCTATAAATTATAGCATAGTCTTGCAGTTTTGCAAGCGCCTGCGAACGGGGGGAATTGCAACCGCGAATAACACGAATCCACGCGAATGTAGGGGCAGGTTTCCATGCCTGCCCTGCAACCGCGAATCGCGCGAATCCACGCGAATGTAGGGGCAGGCTTGCATGCCTGCCCTGCAACCGCGAATAACACGAATCCACACGAATGGGGGAATTGCAACCGCGAATCGCGTGAATGCACGCGAACGTAGGGGCAGGCTTGCATGCCTGCCCTGCCCTGCCCCGCCCACAGCCTGGGATTACATCGTTTACCACGACACGCGCACCGCCATTTTATGGAAAGTGCCTATTGATTTTGTGCGAATTATCGTGTACAATATG
>DAOTVT010000003.1:0-14502 GCA_034436295.1 Anaerolineae bacterium
CCGCCTGCGGAGAGGGGGATGCCGAAGGCTGGGGGTGAGGTGTGCCTGCGCCACGCCCGTGTGCGCCCCTCACCCTAGCCCTCTCCCGGCGGGAGAGGGAACAGCCCGCCCGACGCTGAAGCGCCGACCACGGTCATCCGCGAATCAAGCGAGGGGATGCCGAAGGCTGGGGGTGAGGTGTGCCTGCGCCACGCCCGTGTGCGTCCCTCATCCTGGCCCTCTCCCGGCGGGAGAGGGAACAGCCCGCCCGACGGTGAGGCGCCGACCACGGGCATACACGAATCACACGAAGCGGCACGAATGTAAAGGCCGATCCGCCCTGCGCGCTGACCTCACCCCCTCGTTCCCCCTCCCCGCGAGCGGGGGGAAGCCGAAGGCTGGGGGTGAGGTGCGCCTGCGCCACGCCCGTGTGCGTTCCTCATCCTGGCCCTCTCCCGGCGGGAGAGGGAACAGCCCGCCCGACGGTGAAGGGCGAACCACGGTCATCCACGAATCACACGAATCGGCACGAATGTAAAGGCCGATCCGGCCTTCGCGCTGACCTCACCCCCTCGTTCCCCCTCTCCGCGCGCGGAGAGGGGGAAGCCGAAGGCAGGGGGTGAGGTGCGCCTGCGCCCCTCACCCTAGCCCTCTCCCGGCGGGAGAGGGAACAGCCCGCCCGACGCTGAAGCGCCGATCACGGTCATCCACGAATCAAACGAATCGGCACGAATGTAAAGGCCGATCCGGCTTGCGCGCTGACCTCACCCCCTCACGCGGTACCCCCGCGGGCGGCGGCCTAGGGCAGGACTGCGCCTTCCACCTGCGGGTAGATTTCGTCAATCTGCTGCTGGATGTCCATGGTGTGGGCGATGGCGGTGGCGATGCGGATGTAGCGCACGGGGTCGTCCAGGCGGCGGCCCTTGCGGTCCTTCAGGTATTTCTCCAGCACCTGGTAGCCGCCGATTTGGTATTCCCACATCGCGGGGGTGATGCCCTCAAAGTACTTGTCGGCGTTGATGTACACGCGCTGGGTCTGGGCATCGTAACGCGCCTTTTCTACCATGTCGCTGCCCTGGCCCTGGTATTTGACCAGCGGCGTGGCGAGGGCGGGGCTGCGCAGCAGGTGCAGGTCCATCAGTTGGCGGCCCAGGGTGGCCATCTGGCGGAAGAGAGCGCCATCGGCGGTGAAGGGGACGCGCGGGAAGTCGGTGCGCAGTTCCTGGGCGTACTTCTGGCGGTAGGTGGGGCTGTAGAAGACGGCGTAGATGTAGGCCAGGACGTCTTCGGGCGCGGGGGTGAAGCCGTAGGCGGCGGCGAGTTTGGGCAGGAGACCCTCGGCCAGGTTGGGCCGGCGCTCCTGGTGGAACATGTCGGGCGCTTCGGCGGACGGGTAGAGGTAGAGGGGCAAACAATAATCAATTGTCTTGAGCGAAACGGCCACATGCTCAGTAATATGGCTTGTTATAAAAGCATGTTGCCACGTGCCTATATGTTCGACTCGCCTTGGCAATATCAGTCCCAAATTTTCCCCGGCCAGCATGTGGCGCATGACCCGTTTCACTGTTCGCCATACGACCGCATCGTGATAGAAAATGTAACGCAGGTCGAAGGGACGGTATAAAACGGGCTGGATATACTCCTGCATTCGACCATCATCTATGCTTTGCAATTCTTTCCATGCCTTGCGAATACTCCAACCTTTTTTGACATGGATACCAAAAGCCTGGTGTAATCCCTTGTCATCCAGGTTGGAATGTTTGAAAGCGCGAATTCTGTTGAGCAAATTGTAACTGTCGAAATCTATGATAAAATCATCTCTGGCAGTTGTCATGCCTGCGCCATTCACAGGGAAAATCTCAGTCACCGACGGCCAGGACTGGTAGGCTTGCAGGTTTTGCGTCCGGCGCGGGGTGAAGAAGTAGTAGGGCGAGGCCGGGGCGATGGGCTGGTAACCGGCGGTGGAGAGGTCGTGGGAATCCAGCCAGGCGTATTTGTCGGCGCGGGTGCCGAAGAGGTGGGCGTGGAAGACCCCGCGAAAGTCCGTGTTGCCGTGTTTGATCATCAACGCAATCGCCACGCCCTGGCGGATGTCAAAGACATTCTCGTCAGGGCCTCCGTCGGGGGCGGTCTCGCGCTTCAGGCTGTTGCCGTGCAGGTCCAGGATGTAGATTTCGTCAAAGGTCTGGAGCAGGCTCTGGCGCATGCCGCGGAAGGTGGGGTTATCCAGGTAGCCGTGATTGGTGATCATGGCGACGATGCCGCGCCCGGCCTTGTGAATCTTCCACTGGGCGAACCGCAGGAACTTGACATAATCGTCCTGCAGCCACTTGGGGTTTTTCTCGCCGAGCGGTTGGCCGTCCACGGTGTAGTAACTCTGCGCGCCGTCCAGGTCGGTTTTGAGCAGTTTCTCGGTCCATTCATTCTTGTTGGCGGAGATGCCTGAATAGGGCGGATTGCCCAGGATGACCAGAATCGGCTCGTCCTTCTTGACCTGGGCGGCGTGATGGCTCTCTTCGGAGAGCGAAGAGAGGCCGGGGATGGTGATTTGCTGGAGATCTTCCATCTCCAGGGTGTTGGTCAGGTAGAACTGGAAACGCTCGCCGTTTTGCAGCGGGACGCCCAGCGCCTCCAGCAGGAAGCCGATTTTCATGTGGCCGATGGCGTAGGGTGCCATGAGCAACTCAAAGGAGTAGAAGTGGGGCAGGATGTGCCCGCGCAAGAGGTTCTCTTTGGCTCCTTCGCCGTATTTGCGGGTGAACTCCCGGAAAGCGAGGTGGATGGCCTCGGCGGGGAAGGTCAGGGTGCCCGCGGCGGGGTCCAGCAGGGTTACCTGCGAGTCGGCCAGGCCATCGGCGAGGCCGAAGCGCGTCTGTAGCAAGTCGTGCACGGCGCGGACGATGTAACGGACGACCGGCTGGGGGGTGTAGTAAACGCCGCGCCGCTCGCGGGTTTCGGGGTCGTATTCGGCCAGGAAGGTCTCGTAGAAGTGCAGGATGGGGTCGTCGCCCTTGCCCTGCTGGTAGTATTGGGTCAGGATGGCTTGCACGTCGGCGGCGTGCAGCACGGCGGCAATCTCGTCCACGATGACTTCCATCTGGGGCGAGGGCTTGCCCAGCGAGATGAACTGGAAGACGTCGCGCAGGATGCCGGTGGTGGAGGGGATGAGGGCGTAGGCCATCTGACGGTTGAACGGCCCGTGCGTGCGGGTGCGGGCGGCGAACAGGCCGTAGGTGATGGTCTGTGCGTAGAGGTCGGCGAACTGCTCCTCGGTCAGGCCGGCGATGAGGTACCTCTGGAAAGCCTCGTAGAAGCCGTAGAGGCCCTTTTGCTTCTGGGCCAGTTCGGGGCGGATGACCTCGTCGCGGAGGAAGCGGGTGCGCCGCGCCAGTTCCACCGAGAGGGCCTCGGGCGTCAACGTGGGCGGCAGGGCGAAGGAAAAGAAGGTCTGGAACAGGTGCGTCAGGGCCTCCACCTGTTCGGCAGGCGGGCGGGCCTTGAGCGTCTGGGCGATGAACGGCCGGGCGAGCAGAGCGCGCTCCAGCGGCACGCCCTGTCGGTACAGGCGGAATTCGTAGAAATCGGTCAGGATGACATTGGGGAAGGTGTGCAGGTAACGCTGGAGTTGCTCCGAGGTCTCAACGATGTCCAGTTTGGCCCCGGGCGCTTTGGCCTCAATGTAGCCGATGACCTGGTGCGAGCCGTCCCAGATGCGGAAATCGGGGTTGCCGGCCTCGGTGGGCTTGGGGAGGACCGTAACCTGGACGGCGCGGTGCAGGGTTTGGGCAAGGTCTTCCAGCAGCGACTGGAGCGCGGGATAGTAACTCTCCTCGCGGGCGTCGCCGCGTTGGGTGAGAGTCGCGATGGATTGCAGGTAGGATTGCAGACGTTTGTTCACGGTTCGCGATGCCTCCTGCGGATCGTAGTACGGCCCGGCGGCGCGGCGGTGGGCCGGCCGGGTGCCGCGGTCGCTGGCCGCATTATACCACATCGCGGGGATTCCCACCAGCGGTAGCGCGATCCCACGGAGTTGTAACCACGAATAACGTGAATGTACGCGAAGGGCACTATGCCCGACGCTGAAGCGCCGGGCTGAAAGGGCGAAGCCCTGCGGGCTTGGGGGAATTCGCGTCTATTCGGGTGGATTCGCGGTTACTCGTCGCCCGACGCTGAAGCATCGGGCTGAGAGGGCGAAGCCCTGCGGGCTGGGGGGAATTCGCGTCTATTCGCGTGGATTCGCGGTTACTTGTCGCCCGACGCTGAAGCATCGGGCTGAAAGGGCGAAGCCCTTCGGGCTGGGGTTATCCACGAATAACACGAATGTACGCGAAGGGCACTATGCCCGACGGTGAAGCGCCGGGCTGAGAGGGCGAAGCCCTTCGGGCTGGGGGGAATTCGCGTCTATTCGCGTGGATTCGCGGTTACTCGTCGCCCGACGGTGAGGCGCCGGGCTGATGGGGCGAAGCCCTTCGGCATCGCTCACCCTGGCCCTGTGCCGGCGGGAGAGGGGACGGCGCGCGGTGGCAACGCAGGAGCCTGCGCGTCCCTGTGGGGGCGATGTCGCGTGGCCGCCCCCTACGCCCCGTCCAGCACCGCGCGCCACGCTTCCGCCAGTTCGCCGACATCCTGGAAGATCAGGTTGGGCGGATGCGGCGAGGTCAGGGCCTGCTCGCGGGTGGATACGCCCGACAACACCATGATGGAGAACAGGCCGGCGCGTTGGGCGCCCAGGATGTCCGTCTCCAGCCTATCCCCCAGAGCGGCGGTCGTCTCCTTCGGAGCGCCGAGCCGCCGCATGGCGATTTCGTACAGGTGCTTTTCGGGCTTGCCGATGACGAGGGGCTGCACGCCGCTTGCGGCCTCCAGCAAGGCCAGCAGAGCGCCATTGCCGGGGATTTCGCCCTCGGGCACGGGCAACGTCTTGTCGGGATTCGTGCCGACGAACAGCGCGCCCGCGCGAATGAGAAGCGTGGCCCGCGCAAGTTTCTCAAAGGTTACCTGGCGATCCATGCCGACCACCACGGCCGCCACATCCTCGTCGGCCAGCACGAACCCCGCAGACGCCAGCGCCTGGCGCAAGCCGGTCTCGCCGATGACGTGGACGCGCGTCCCCTTGGGGTAGCGGGCCGCGAGATAGTCCGCGGCGGCCAGCCCCGACGTCAGGATGGATTCGGGCGGGATGTCCACGCCCATGCGCGCCATTTTCTCCGAGTACTCCTGCGGGGTCAGCGTGGAGTTGTTGGTGGCGAGGAGAAAGCGGATGCGGTTCTGGCGCAGGAATCGGAAAAACGGCACGATGCCCGGAATCGGCGCGTCGCCGCGGTACAGCACGCCGTCCATGTCCACGATGAGGTTGCGGATGGACTTCAGGTGTTGCATTTGCTCTCCTTGTCGTCTGCGATGGTATTCTTCCAGCGCCGCTTGATACTGCTCGGGCGTGTCAATGTCGGCCAGCAGGCGCGGGTCGGCATGGGCGTGCGCCACGCGGGCGGAATCACCCCGAATCAGGACGCGGCATCCCTGGTCGCCTGGGATGGTCTTCAGTTCGGCGAAAATCTCCCGCGCGATGAGCGCCGGAATGCCGCGCACCTCTCCACCGAGCGTGGCCACAAGCGGCTTGCCCGTCCGCTCCCACGTCGCGATGATTTCCGCGATGAGTTCGGGCGAGATCCAGGGCATGTCGCACGGCGCGAAGACCATGGCGGCGCAGTCGGGCGGTAGGGCGTCCAGCGCGGCGTGGAGCGACGTGCTCTGCCCCTGCTCCCAACGCGGGTTGAGCACCACGCGCACCCGCGGCTTCTGCATCCGCTGGGCGATCTCCTCGGCGTGCGCGCCCAGCACCACGATGACCTCGTCCACGGGCGAGCGCAGCAGGATGTCCAGCGCGTGCTCCACCAGCGTCGTGCCGCCGAAGGGGAGGAGTTGCTTGGGCCTGCCCAGGCGGCTGGAACCGCCGGCGGCAAGGAGGACGCCGACCACCGGCTTTCTGCTTTCCCGCGGGGCTGGGCGGTGGATTGCCCTCGCCCACGGCGTTTCACCCAGCCACGCCACGACGACATGGGAGACCTGGCTGTTCTCCAGCAGCGCCTGCACGAGGGCGTCCGGCGTGGCGAAATCGGCGTCGGGCAAGGTGAGGATCGGCACGGCGCGCAGTCCGGGCCGCCAGCCTTTCAATCCGCCTTCTGGGTGCGTCAGGACCGCCGCCACCATCTGCGGCGTGAGGATTGTGCCCATCGGCGCGTCCAGGATGCGCGCCACGCGCTCTGGACGGTGGACGAACTCCTCGGTCAGGGGCTTGCCGAGGATGCCCAGGTGCGCGACCGGCGACAGAATCGTGGTGGACGCGGGCAGTTGCGGCTCGTAGTCCGCGGGCGCCTTGAGCCAGCGATGGCGCGCGCCGTCGGCCTCCACGATGAGCGTTGCGTCGGGCAGCGCCGCATGGATGCGGTCTATGTCCGCGGGGGCGGCTCCGACGACCTTGGCGTCGGTCAGCGCGAGGGGCCGAACCATGCCGTCGCGGGCGTGGCATGCGGGGTCGCGCTGGGATGAGGGTTCGCCCGCAACCCAGGGGAGTTGGCCGGATTCCAGCGCGTCGCGGATGGCCGCCGCGGCGTCCTCGCGGTTTGTGAACACCACGCGGACACGCGCGCCGGGCGCGGGCAGCAGGGTCATCGTTGTGGCGCAGCAGGCGACAGGCTCGCCTCGGGCCAGCAACTCCAAGCCCAACAGGGCCGTGAGGGTGGTCTTGCCGCCGGCCCCCACCAGCGCCAGCACGTCGCCGCGTTGCAGTCCGATGGCATGTGCGAATCTCACGTCGTGTGTCTCCCGGTGGCCCGCCGCAGAGACGCGGCGAGCGCAGAGATAGTTGCAATTTACCACAAAGTGGCGAAGATACCAAGAAGGGCGGGCGGCCGTGCGCCCGGGTGTCCTGTGCTTCTTGCCTGCAAATGCGGGAGGAACGCGCGGGTTTGTTCCGAGAGGGGCACGGCGCGCGGCCCCCTCCGGGCATGTCTCCGCGGCGGGCGGGGGACACCGCGCGGGGCGGATCGGCCTTTACATTCGTGCCGATTCGTTTGATTCGTGGATGACTGTGATCGGCGCTTCAGCGTCGGGCGGGCTGTTCCCTCTCCCGCCGGGAGAGGGCTAGGGTGAGGGGCGCACACGGGCGTGGCGCAGGCACACCTCACCCCCAGCCTTCGGCATCCCCTCGCTTGATTCGCGGATGACCGTGATCGGCGCCTCACCGTCGGGCGGGCGACACCCGCACTTGGCGCGCCGCGCCCACTCGTGCTAAAATGCCTCCACCCGAATCCCCCGTGAGGTGAGAGCGCGTATGAACGAGAACGCTTTGCGAGACCGGCTCCTGGCGTCTGCCGTCCAGGAAGGCGAACTCCGCCTCCTGCCCCTCGCCGCCGAGAAGGCCCTGGCCGAGGAATTCGGCCTGCCCCGCCGCGAGGTGCAAGTCGCCGCAGTGCAAAACCGCATCCTGCCCGCGCGCTACCAGCGCAGCCTCGGCACGGTCGGCTGGGACGGCCAACTGGCGCTGCTCCGCGCCACGTGCGGCATCGTGGGCCTGGGCGGGCTGGGCGGGTGGATCGTGGAGGGCCTGGCCCGCATGGGCGTGGGCTGCCTCATTCTCATTGACGGCGACCGATTCGCCGAGAACAACCTGAACCGCCAGGCCCTGTGCTGGGAGTCCACCCTCGGGCAGCCAAAGACGGTTGCCGCCGCCGAGCGCGTCCGCAACCTCAACCCCGCCGTGGAAGTCCGCGCCCACGCCGTGTGGGCCGACGAGCACTCGCTGCCCGACTTGCTGCGCGGCGCCACCGTGATCGTGGACGCGCTGGACACCCTGCCGACGCGCATCGTTCTGCAGAAGGTCGCCCAGGGTCTCGGCGTCCCGATGGTGCACGGAGCCATCGCGGGCTACATCGGCCAGGTCATGACCATCTTCCCAGGCGACGCCGGCCTTCTCGCCCTGTACCCCGAGGGCAAATCGCCCGAACGCGGCGCAGAGGCGCTGTGGGGCAACCCCGCCGCCACGCCCATGATGATCGCGTCGTGGCAAATCCAGGAGGTCGTCAAGATCATCACCGGCCGCGGCCAGCCGCTCCGCAACCGCATACTCCTCATGGACGCCGAACAGGGCACGGCGGAAATCCTGAAACTCGGAGACCTCTGATGCGTGCCGAAATCATCACATCGGGAACCGAACTCCTGCTGGGCGACCTGGTGGACACCAACGCCGCCTACCTGTCGCGCCAACTCCGCGCGCTCGGCATTGACGTGCACTACCGGACGACTGTCGGCGACAACGAGCAGCGCACGGCCGAGGCCATCTCGCTCGCCATGCGCCGCGCCGATTTGGTCATCACCACCGGCGGCCTCGGCCCGACCGTGGACGACGTAACGCGCCAGGCGGTAGCCCGTGCCACCGGCCGCCCGCTTGTCCTTCACCCCGAACTCCTCGCCGCCATTGAGGCGCGCTTCCGCAGTTTCGGCTATCGGATGACGGCGAACAATGTTCAGCAGGCATACATCCCGCAGGGCGCCGTCGTGATTGAGAACCCCGTCGGCACCGCCCCCTGCTTCGCCGTGGAGACTCCCACCGGCGCGGTCATCTCGCTCCCCGGCGTGCCCCGCGAACTGGAGTACCTCATGGAGAATGCCGTCATCCCCTACCTGCGTCGGCGGTTCGGACTCCACGAGGTCATCAAGACCCGCGTCCTGAAGACCTGCGCCATCGGCGAGAGCGCCATAGACCAGCAGATCGCCGACCTGATGCAGAGCCGCAACCCCACGGTGGGCCTCAACGCGCACCCAGGCCAGACCGACGTCCGCATCACCGCCAAGGCCGCATCGGAAGAAGAGGCCGACCGGCTGCTGGCCGACATGGAGGCGAAAATCCGCGAGCGACTGGGGGATAGCATCTACGGCACCGAAGCGCAGACGCTGGAGGAAGTGCTCCTGCAAGGGCTCCAGGCGAGGGGAGAAACGGTGGCGGTTCTGGAGACGCCAACAGGCGGCCAGTTGACCCAGCGGCTGGCCTCGGTGCGTGGCGTCGCGTGGTTCCTGGGCGGCATGGTCGCCCCCGCCGACGAGAGCCTGCGCGCGCTTGTGCCCGCGTGGAGCGAGAGTCCCGACCCCTGCCTGTCGGCCCGCGCCGCAGCCGATAGCGTCCGCGAGCGGTTCGGCGCCACCTACGGCCTGGCCATCGTCCCCTGCGCCGAGGGCAGCGCCATTGCGTTCTCTGGCCCGCGCGGGTCGGGGTGTCAGATCGTTACGCGCCCGTCGCGCGATGCATTCGGGCGCACATGGATCGTTACCACGGCGCTCAACCTGTTGCGCCGCCACATCCTGAACCGATAGGCACAGAGGCCATCTACCTGCGACGGCGGAGGGAGAGCATGACGACAATCCTGGCGCTCATCGGGTCGGCGCGGCCCTGGGGGAATTGCGAAGTCCTGGCGCGTGAGGCCCTGGCCGGCGCGCGCGACGCTGGAGCCGACACGCTGGCCCTGCTGCGCCTCACTGACCTGCGCGTGGAGCCGTGCACCGGCTGCCTCGTGTGCGCCCTGCGAGGCCAGGCGTGCCCCATCTCCGACGATGTCGCGTTCCTGCTGGAGCAGGTGCGCCAGGCCGATGCGTTTCTCATCGCCGCGCCGGTGTACTTTGTCGGCCCCGTGGCCCAGGCCAAGCGCGTGCTGGATCGGATGCTCATGTGGGCCTCGTCGCCCGATTGGGCCGCTACTCCCCCCAAGCCGGCCATTACGCTGACCGCCGCGGGCCTGGAACCCTGGCGCGGCGTCGCGCAAGCCCTCTACAATGCCCTCGCCATGAGCCTGGGCGGGCGGCTCCTCGGCTGGATGACGGCCTACGCCACAGGCCCGGGCGAGGTGCTGTTGCAGCCGGACGCCCTGGCCGCCGCCCGCGACTTGGGCCGCCGCCTGGTAAGCGGAGAGGATGCCCCTCGCCAGGAATTCGCCTGCCCCACATGCGGATCCGATGCCTTCCGCATCCACGGCGACCGCGTCGTGTGCCCCATCTGTGGGCAGGAAGGGCGGCTGATGGTGCAAGACAGCGTGCCGCGCATCCGATTTGACGACAGCCCGCGCAGCGAACGCTGGTCGCCGTCGGGATTCTACCGGCATATCCAGGAGTGGATCGTCCCTTCGGGCGAGCGGTTTCTCGCGCGTCGCCAGGAAATCAAGGCGCTGCGCGCGCGGTACGAAGGCTTGGGCGAGACGTGGATTCGCCCGCCGACTCGCGCCGACGATGCCGACACACGTTGAGGCAAGACCCATGTCCCACGAGAAAGACGCCATCTTCGCCGCATTCAAGGCCGCCGCGACGCTGCCGCCCGACCGCTGGAGCGACGAGTATCCAGGCCAGCCTGTCGCCGTGTTCTGCTCCTACGTGCCCGAGGAACTGCTCCACGCCGCGGGATTCGCCCCCGTGCGACTCCGCAAGCGGCCGTCGCGGTCGGGCGCGTGGAGCGAGCACCTGCAAAGTTACGCCTGCCCCCTGGCACGCTCGCTCCTGGAGCAGGGCGCCGAGGGCCAACTGGCGGGGTTCGCGGGCGCGGTCTTCGCCCACTCGTGCGACGCCATGCAGGCTCTGGCGGACATCTGGCGACTGCGGTTCGGCGACACGTTTGCCTGGGTTGTGAACGTGCCCACGCGGCTGGATGGCCCTCACTCCTCGGCCTATCTGGTGCGGGAACTGGCCGCGATGCGCGCGGCGCTGGAGCGGCACATCGGCAGGCCCATCGGCGACGAGGACATCCGCGCCGGCATTGCCCTGTGCAACCGCGTGCGCGCGCTCCTGGCCCGCCTGGACGCCCTGCGCGACCGCATGACCAACGCCGAGTACTACGCCGCAATCCTGGCTGCGCAGACCATGCCCAAGGAGACGTTCATCCCCCTCGCCGAGAGCCTCATCCCGCAGATGGAGGCAGCGCCGCCGCGACGGGGCCGCGCGCGGATTATCGTCGTCGGCGCGATCCTGGACGACCTGACGGTGCCCGCGCTCGCGGATGATGTCGGCCTCGCTGTCGTCGGCGATGACCTGTGCACCGGAACGCGCTACTTTGAGGGCATGGCTCGCATGGACGCGCCGCCGCTAGAGGCGCTGGCGGAACGTTTCCTCACGCGCACGCCCTGCGCGGCCAAGCATCGGGACGACTGGCGCAGAGGGCAGGCGCTGCGCCTGATGGCCCAGCAGCGGGGCGCGCGCGGCGTCGTCTTCTACTTGCAGAAGTTCTGCGAACCCCACGCCTTTGACTACGCCGACGCGCGCCGCGACCTGGAGGATGCTGGCATCCCACACATCGTCCTGGAAGACGACGCTGGCCCGGCCACGGCCCAATGGCGCACGCGGCTCCAGGCCTTCGCCGAGATGCTGGGAGGCACGCCCACATGACCGCCCGCTCCTATCGCAAACTCCAGAGCACAACCGCATTGAGCCGACTGATGGCTGCCTACTACCTGCGCAGCCGCTGGATCGGGCGGATGCGGCCCCTGGCCTGGGTAACCAGCGGCGCGCCCGTGGAAATCCTGGAAGCCATGGGCATCGCGTCGGTCTATCCCGAGAACTACGGCGCTCTGTGCGGCGCGCAACGGGTGGCCACAGATTTGTGTCAAGTCGCCGAGGCGCAGGGGTTTTCGCAAGACCTGTGCTCCTACGCGCGCACGTCCATCGGCGCCGTCTTCGCGCCCGAAAACGGCCCGATGCGCGGCCTTCCCCTGCCCGACCTGCTCATCGCGTCCAACAACATCTGCGGCACCGTGGTCAAATGGTACCAGTTCCTGGCGCACCATTTCGGCGTGCCGCTGTTCCTGCTGGACGTGCCCTATGTCCACGCCGACGAGCCGCCCGAGCATGCCATCGCCTACGTGGAAGCGCAACTCCGCGAGATGATCGCCTGGCTGGAGGCCCGCACCCGCCGCCGCATGGACGTGCGCCGCTTGCGCCGCGTCATCGCGTACTCCAACGAGGCCGTCGGCCTGTGGAAGGAAATCCGCGAACTGTGCAAGGTACGCCCGTCCCCGCTGAACGCGCCAGACCTGTTCGTAACCATGGCCCCCATCGTGGTGCTGCGCGGGACCCGCTGGGCGCCGTGGTACTATCGGCGACTGAAGCGCGAAGCCGAGGGGCGCGTCGCCCGCCGCGAGGGCGCCGTCGTGGACGAGCGCATCCGCCTGTTGTGGGACAACATCGCCATCTGGCCGCGGCTGTTCTCGGTGTTCAGCGCGTTCATCAAGCGCGGCGCTTGCTTCGTCGCCGACACGTACACCAACGCCTGGGCGGTGTCGGTGGACGCCGACGATCCCATCCGCGGGCTGGCCCTGGCCTACACGACCGTGTATATCAACCAGCAGATTCCCAACCGCGCGCGCCTGATGCTCCAAATGGTTCGCGACTATGGGATAGACGGCGCGGTGTTCCACTCCAACCGCTCGTGCAAGCCCTATTCGTTTGGGCAGTACGACCTGCGCCGGATCCTGGAACGCGAGGCGGGCATCCCCACGCTCATCCTGGAGGCCGACATGTGCGACACGCGGGCCTTCGCCGAGAGCCAACTGGCCACGCGCATCCAGGCGTTCATGGAGAGCCTGGCGCCGTAGCATGCCACGCCGAGCGGTCATTCCGGGGCTCGGTTCTATTGTGTGTTGGTGAGCAGGTGCAACGCACTTCCGGAAGTGCGTCGCACCCGTGCCCATGCCGCGGCCAACAAGGTTTGGAACCGCGTCCTTTCGGATGATACCCAGCGCCCGAAACGGTCTCTCCCCCAGCCAGCCCGCCGTTCCCTCTCCCGCGCGGGAGAGGGCAAGGGTGAGGGATGCCACCCAACCCCCGCGCCGACGACCACAGCCCTCGGGCCCAGACCCCAAGGGTCTCCGAGACCCTTGGGGTCTCCAACCCCAGCCCGCAGGGCTTCGCCCTTTGAGTCCGCCGTTCCCTCTCCCGCGCGGGAGAGGGCAAGGGTGAAGGGCGTTCGGATCGCGAAGGACACGAAAGGGCGCGAAAGCCACGAAAACCTCGGCCACCCGGCCCGGCACTTCAGCGTCGGGCGACAAGTAACCGCGAATCTACCGAATGGACGCGAATTCCCCCAAGCCCGCAGGGCTTCGCCCTTTCAGCCCGATGCTTCAGCGTCGGGCATAATGACCTTAGCGTAGATTCGTGTTATTCGTGGATGACCCCAGCCCGCCGTTCCCTCTCCCGCGCGGGAGAGGGCAAGGGTGAGGGATGCCACCCAACCCCCGCGCCGACGACCACAGCCCTCGGGCCCAGACCCCAAGGGTCTCGGAGACCCTTGGGGTCTCCAACCCCAGCCCGCAGGGCTTCGCCCTTTCAGCCCGATGCTTCAGCGTCGGGCTAGCACGCAGTCCCACCGCCATTTCGTGCCTTTCGCGCCCTTTCGCGCATTTCGCGTTCCCAATACCCTTCGCGGCGTTGTGGATACCTCCGCATGAGAGGCCCCGCGGCCGGATGTGGGCTGCCGCCGCTGGCATTGACGCGGGCACGCCAGCATGGTATAATCGTACCAGGGCGCGAGAGGTGCGCGTTACCAGCGCCGCTTCCTGACCCGCTACAAGCGCGCCAGACGCTGAAGGTTATGGCAGAGGTGAGAGCCATGAGACAAGTGATTATCTACGCAGGCGAGGACGGTTACTGGGTAGCAGAATGTCCAAGCCTGCCAGGTTGCATCAGCCAGGGAAAGACAAAGGAAGAGGCCATCGCCAATATCAAGGAGGCGATCCAGGGATATATCGCAGCCCTTCAGGAAGACGGCCTGCCCGTGCCAGAGGAACGCTTTGAGACCTTGGTCATTGCCGTATGAGCAAGTTGCCGAACATCTCGGGGCGGGACTGCGTGCACGCGCTTGGCAAGATAGGGTTCTACGTCAAGCGCCAAGAGGGTAGCCACATGATTCTGCGCCGCGACGAGCCTTTTGCGCAGATCGTCGTTCCCGATCATCGGGAACTGGATAGAGGAACGCTGCGCGCGATCATCCGGCAGGCTGGCCTTAGCGTAGATGAGTTCGTGAAACTACTCTGACGGGCGGGCCCCACGGCATCCACCTTGTGCCCTCCTCGCCTTGCTACCCCCACCGCCTTCCGCGGTGAAATCCGGTAGCCGCCCGCACGGAGGTGAAACCCCCGCGCCGACCGGACAAAGCCCTCTTCGGGGCCTCAACGCCAGCCCGCAGGGCTTCGCCCCTTCAGCCCGCCGTTCCCGCTCGCACGCGGGAGAGGGCGAGGGTGAGGGGCGTTCGGATCGCGAAGGACACGAAAGGGCGCGAAAGCCACGAAAACCTCGGCCACCCGGCCCGGCGCTTCAGCGTCGGGCGACAAGTAACCGCGAATCTACGCGAACGAACGCGAATTCCCCCAAGCCCGCAGGGCTTCGCCCCTTCAGCCCGATGCTTCAGCGTCGGGCATAATGACCTTAGCGTACATTCGTGTTATTCGTGGATGGCGGTCCGGCCTCAGGCGGGTATGGCAAGCCACCTCATGC
>DAOTVT010000004.1:0-10833 GCA_034436295.1 Anaerolineae bacterium
GGCAAACGCCACGCGACGCGCACGCGCCTGTACCATTGTACACGCTTCTGATGAAAATCCGATGACATTGGCGGCGTCGGCAGGTTACAATTCGTTCACCGAGGGGGCAGCCGGAACGCGAAAGGCGCGATTGGCCGCGCAGGGTTCACCTCACCCATCCCCACCCCGGAGAGCCATCCACGAATGACACGAATTCGCACAAATGGAGGCCAGGGGCAGGTATCTAATGTGCGACGCACTTCGGAAGTGCGTCGCACATGGGCCGCCAACACTGTTCCCCATTCGCGTGGATTGGCGTGATTCGCGGTTACAGACCGCTATCCACGAATAACACGAATGCACGCGAATGGAGATAGACATCAAGGGTCTCGGAGAACCTTGGGGTCTCCACACTCGTGGGGCGTTTGACCTCACCTATCCCCACCCCGGCCCTCCCCTTTCCTCTCCGCGCGCGGAGAGGAAAGGGGAGGGTGCGGGAGGGGTAAGGTGAGGTTGGACATACGGGCCGCACGCACAGCGTAACCCAAACACGTAGGGCGGCTTCCCACAGCCGCCGGAGGCTCACACAAAGACACGAAGGCACAGAGGGTTTTCTCCGAGTCTTTATCCCTTTGTGTCTTTGTGCCTTTGTGTGAAACATAATTCTCACACAAAAGGGCTACGCCCGTACCCCATTCGCGTGGATTGGCGTGATTCGCGGTTCCAGAACCCAGGGAACCGTTAGTTGACGTCCAGCGTCAAATGGATATAATGCCAATTGCCCCGCTGTGTTGATTCGCACTCGGGGCTTTCTATCCCGTCTTTGGAACGCTGGATGAGCCGACAACGATTCTTCCCTCCGAGAGGGGGGACACAGCAGAAAACGCGTCTGTTTCTCTATATCGCCCTGGCGCTGTTCGCGCTGGGCGGGCTTCTTTCGGGCTACGTTTTCTACGGGACCGTGCGTGCCCTCGTCGCCGAGGCCGACATCCCGCTGCTGCCCAACCTGAACTTCTTCGCGCCCGCGCCGCCGGCCGAGACCAACTCGGACCTGCCGCAGGTGCCCGTCTGGCACCGCACCGAGCGCGTGAACCTGCTCCTGTTGGGCGCCGACAAGCGGCCCGACGAAACCGTGTACCGCACCGACACCCTCATCGTCGTTACCCTTGACCCGGCGACCAAATCCGCCGGCATGTTGTCCATCCCGCGGGACCTGTGGGTGCCCATCCCCGGCTACGGCGAGAACCGCATCAATCAGGCGTTCGTCTTGGGCGAGGTGAAAAAGTACCCCGGCGGCGGCCCCGCCCTGGCCATGCGCACCGTGCAGGAGTTCCTCGGCGTGCCCATCCACGGCTACATCCTGGTGGACTTTGACGGGTTCCGCAAACTCATTGACCAAATCGGCGGCATTGACGTGCAGGTGGACAAGCCCATAGACGACACGGAATATCCGACGGACGATTACGGATACCAGGAGGTCCACATCCCGGCGGGGCTGGTGCACATGGACGGCGACCTGGCGCTGAAGTACGCCCGCGTGCGCCACGGGAGCAGCGACATTGACCGCGGACGCCGACAGCAGCAGGTGCTCATGGCGGCGCGAGACAAGGCCCTGCGCCTGAACCTGCTGCCCAAACTCCCAAGCCTGATGACAACGGTGATGAGCGCGGTCCAGACCGACCTGCAGCCCGGCGAAATCCTCGCCCTGGCGAAACTCGGCAACCAGGTGGACTCCGACCACATCCAGTCCCGTGTGATAGACTACACCATGGTTGTGGAGACCAAGACCCCCAGCGGCGGCGACGTGCTCCTGCCCAACCGCGAGAAAATCCGCGCGCTGGTGGACGAGATGTTCTCATCGGGCAACAACAACCACAAGCGCGTGCCCGGCGAATCGGCGAAGATAGAGGTGCTCAACGGCGCGGGCGTGCCTGGGCTGGCGGCGCAGATGGCCGCCCTGCTCAAGGAGCAGGGGTTTGAGGTCGTGGCCATTGAAAACGCCGACCGCAGCGACTACGCCAAGACCCTCATCATAGACTACGCCGGCAACACCCAGACCGTGGCGCTCCTGGCCCAGTTGCTCAACGTCGCCGACGAGAACATCCGGCGCGAGACCACCGGCCAGACGGGCGCGGGGAACCTTCGGATCATCGTGGGGCGGGACTTCGTCGTGCCCACGCCATAGGGCGAACGGGAAACGGCAGAAGCGCGACGCGCCTTCGGAGGTGCGTCGTTTTTGTTTTGCGGCGCGGCCCCGCGAGTCCCTAGCGCCCCCGCGACACCAGCGGAATCCGGAAGCGGTGCACAGGCCCGACGAGCGCCCCGCCCGATTTGGCCGCAAACGGAATGACGGACACGTGCGGGTCCAAAAGCAGCGTGCTGGCCTCCACAATCGTTAGGGCCGAATGCCCGCGGTTCACCCCCTGAAAGCACGCCGTGGCCAGCACCCCGCTGCCGCTGCGCCCTGTTTCCGGCGCGAACAAGGTGATGGCGAGGCGGATGGTGCCGCTCGCGTTGTCCACCGCGTTGATGACGTACCAGTTGGACGGGTTCGCGGGCTGGAGGAACGGCCCGATGCCGACCTGAACCCCGGGCGTCTCCGGCGAGGCATCCACGACGGTTACGCGGCTGGGGTCAAAGCGGATGACCGTTTCAAATCCGAACAGATTCTCCACATCCTCAACGCGCAGGTCCGCGCAAGCCGTGCCCCCAATCGGAACGACCGTGAGGGTGGGCGCGATGCGCACCAGGGGCGACTGGGCCGCGCCCGATAGCGGCGCCCCCAGCAGGAACAGAAGCAGCAGCACGATCGCAAGTTTTGGCGCAAGCCGCGTCCGGAACATAGGCTCCCCCTTCCGACGGTAGATGTCTTTGCGAAAAGCGGGATGCAAGGCTCGTGCCAGGCCGATCAGTCCACCGTGATCAGGGGCCGTATCCTGTCCAGCGTGGCCGGGCCGATGCCTGACACCAGCAACAACGCATCTACCGTGCGAAAAGGTCCGTGTTCCTGGCGATACTGCACGATTCTAGCGGCCAGCGACGGGCCAATGCCGGGGAGTTGCTCCAATTCGGCTGCCGTGGCCGTGTTGATGTTGAGGGGCGACGAGGGGGAACGGGGGACTGCGGTGGAACTTTTCTGGGCCACCTTCTCGCCGACGCGAGGGACGTGCACCTGCTGGCCGTCGGCGACGCGCGCGGCCAGGTTCACCAGCGACAGGTCGGCGTCCTGCGTCGGCCCGCCTGCGGCCTGCACGGCGTCCTGGGCGATGCTGCCCGGCGGCAGGGCGTACACGCCCGGCGACCGCACCGCGCCGCTGACGTACACCCGCGCCAGGCCCGGCGTAGGGCTGGGCATGGGCATAGGCGAAGGCTCCGGCGGCAGAATCTGCACGCCTCCCGGCGCCGGCCACCGCGCCGCGAGAAACGCAATCCCTGCCACCAGAATGTACGACAGGACAAGCCCGACCCATCCGCCTCGTTTGCTCAAGCGTTTTATCATGAGAGGCTCCCGGAGGGCTCGCGGCCAGGAGTTGGTCAGCCTTCCAGGGGTTCCACGTGGATCACCACCTGACCTACGTTCGGGACTGCCTCCCGCACCGCCGCTTCCAGCCGCTCCGACAGATCGTGCGCCGCCTTCACCGACGCATGGCCCGCCATCTGGCAGTGGAGGGAAATGGACAACATCCCCGACTCGTCGCGCACCATCAGGCGGTGCCAGTGGCCGCCGCCGCAATACTCATCGGCCAGCCGCCTGACTTCGGCCTCCACCTGGGCGATTTGCGCGGGGGATACAGGAGCCACTTCCTTCTCGCGGGACGCAGGCTCTATATGCGTGATGACGTCCACAAGACCCGGGAACTCGTCTCGGAGCGACGCCTCCACTTCCGACACAAGGGCATGCGCCTGCTCCAAATCCAGGTCCTGGGGCACTTCCAGGTGGAACTCCAGGTACACCTGGTCGTGAATGCGGTGCACGTGGATGGAGTGGGCCGCGAGGCCGTGCGCTGCCGCCACCGCGCGCACCTTCTGGTCGTCGGTCTCGCCGCGGTGCGTGGTAGGGCCCACGTGCACCACCACGTCGGCCTGGGGCAGCACCCGCTGCAGGCGGCGCTCCACCGCCGTCGCCACGTCGTGCGCCTGGCTGAACGACATCTCGCGCCCCACCGCGATGTCCACATCGGCGAACGTGTAAGGGCCGCCCTGGCGCAGCCGTACCTGGTTCACGGCAAGCACCCCCGGCACCGAGGCGACTGCATCCCGCACCGTCTCGCGAAGCCCCGACGGCGCCGTATCCAGCAGCGCCGAGACCGTCCGCTTGCCCAGATTCACGCTGACCCACACGACGATACAGGCCACGCCCAGCGCCGCCACCGCGTCCGACTTGGCCAGCCATGCGGGCCAGCCCAGCCGCTGCTGCGCCCACGTCAGCGCCAGCCCAACGATCACGACCGAGGAACTCCAGATGTCCGTCTGGAAGTGGAGCCCATCGGCTTCCAGCGCCTGGCTGTTGTACTTCTTCGCCGCGCGCATGAGGATACGGGAGCGAGAGAAGTCTATGACGATGGAGACGCCCATGACCAGGAAGGCCCAGATGTTCGCGTCCACATGCACGTCGGCGAAGAAGATGCGACGAATGGCCTCGTAGATGATCCACGCGCAGGTGAGCAGCAGGAGCAGGGTCTCCACCAGCGCGGAGAGATTCTCCACCTTGCCGTGCCCGTAGTTGTGCGAAGCGTCGGCGGGGCGGTCGGACACCCGGACGGCGAACATGGTAACCAGCGCCGCCACCAGGTCCAGCGCGGAATGCGCCGCCTCGGAGAGGATGCCCAGACTGCCGGTGATCAGGCCGACGACGATCTTGAACGTGGTCAGCCCCACGGCGGCCACAACCGAACTGATGGCCGCCGCGTTTCGCTCGCGGTGCGCTTTCGCCTGCGCCGCCTCAGAATCCAATGTGTCCGAAGTCATCTAGCCCACAAGCCCCCAGGCATGGTATCGTGATTACAAACCGCAGAGCATATCACCCAAACGAAAAGCATACGAAGCCCTTTCAAGACCCCAAGGGTCTCGGAGACCCTTGGGGTCTGTCTTACCTTCGCGTGGATTCGCGTTATTCGCGGTTACAACTCCTCGGACTTCTTCTCCACGCCCCCGACAAACGCCTTCACGAAGTCCAGCGGCACCGGGAAGATGATGGTGGAGTTCTTCTCCACCGCGATCTCGGTCAGCGTCTGAAGGTAGCGCAGTTGGATCGCGGCCGGCTCCTCGGAGATGACGCTGGCCGCCTGGCGCAACGTCTGCGACGCCTGGAACTCGCCTTCCGCGTGGATGATCTTGGCCCGCTTCTCGCGCTCGGCCTCGGCCTGGCGCGCCATGGCCCGCTTCATCGTGTCGGGCAACTCCACGTCCTTGACCTCCACGATGCTGACCTTGATGCCCCACGGCTCCGTCTGCTCGTCAATGATGCGCTGCAATTTCTGGTTGATCTCCTCGCGATGGGCCAGGAGCTCGTCCAGTTCGGACTGCCCCAGGACGCTCCGCAGCGTCGTCTGGGCGATCTGCCAGGTGGCACGCCGATAGTCCTCCACCTGCACGATGGCCGCCTCGGGGTTGATGACCCGGAAGTAGGCCACGGCGTTCACCTTGACGGTAACGTTGTCCTTGGTGATGGCCTCTTGCGCCGGGATGTCCAGCGTTACCACCCGCAGGTCCACCTTGACCATGCGGTCCACGAACGGGATGATGAGGAACAGGCCCGGGCCTTTGGCCCCCATCAACCGCCCCAGGCGGAAGATGACGCCCCGCTCATACTCCTGGACGATCTTGATCGCCATGCCGAGCAGGAAGATCAAGATCAGGATTAGCCCGCCAAAACTGGTGAGGATTTCAAACATGTCGCTCCCTCCGCTCTTCTCTCAACTCTCTGCTTGAACTGCCCGAACGATAACGGTGAACCCTTCCAGGCCCACGACCTCAACGGTCTGGCCCGCGTCAATGGTCCCTTCCTCGGCCCGCGCCTTCCACAGTTCCCCGGCCAGCATGACCATCCCCTCCGGCTCCAGGGGAATGCGCACAACGGCCCGCATGCCGATCAGCCCCTCGCGGCCGGTGGCGGGCTTGCGCTTCTGGGCCATCAGCGCCTTGCTCACGGCGAAGGCGAAGAACGCGCCCGTCCCGCCGGCGACCGAGATGACCAGCGCCCGCGAGATGGTATAGACGGGCGAACTGAACAGGATGAGCGCGCCGAAGACGAAAGACGCGATTCCCCCCACCGTCAGCACGCCGTGGGTCGCCGCTTTGATGTCCACGATGAACAGGACAAACGCCAGGACGATGAAGAGGATGCCCGTCCAGTTGACCGACAGCACGCCCAACGCATACAGGCCCAGCACCAGGCAAATGCCGCCGATGATACCGGCAGCAAAGCCGCCAGGGCTGGACAACTCAAACAGCAGCCCGTTGAGCCCCAGCGTCAGCAAGATAAACGCGATGTTGGGGTCGGTAATCAGGTGCAGGAACTGCTCCGGCAGGGTCATGGGCAGGTTCTCCACGGGGAGGTCCGCCGTGCGGAGGACCGTATCCTTGCCCGCGACGCGCACGGTCATCCCGTCCATCTGGCGCAGCAGGTCGGGGATGGTGGGGGCGATGTAGTCAATCACGCCGAGTTTGTACACCTCATCGGCGGTGGCGGCGATGGCCTCGGTTACGGCGCGCTCGGCCCAGTCCTGGGCCTGGGCCCCGCGGCGCTGGGTGAAGTTGCGAATCCGCGCCGTGAGGTCGTTGGTGATCTTGGCCTTGCTGGTCTCGTCCAACTCCTGGCCCTGCATGCTCACGACGCTGGCCGCGCCGATGGTCGTCCCGGGGGCCATGGCCGCCACGTGGGCCGCCAGGACGACGAAGGTGCCCGCCGAGGCCGCCCGCGCCCCCTCTGGCCCCACCCACACCGCGATGGGCACGGAACTGCGAATCATCTCGTCGGTCAGCGACTTCATGATCTCCACCGAGCCGCCGGGCGTGTCCAGTTGGATCACCAGCAACGACACGTTGCCGTCCTGGGCATACCGTAGCCCGCGATTCAGGTAACTGAGCACCACGGGCGTGATGGCGCCCTTGACGTTGAGCACGCCGACCTTGCCGGGGGCCTGGGCGCCGGCCGGAGCCACAAGCAACAGGACCAGCCCCAGGATCGCGGCGGACAGGCTGATGGCGATACGGACTTTGCGGTTCGCGTTCATGGGCCACTCTCCTCACACCCATTATAGCCCGGAAATGGGGTTTCGCGCAACATGGCCGGGCGGCGCTACCCCTCTCATCCCCCATCCCTTTCTCTCCCCGCGCGCGGGGCGAGAAGGGGCGATGCGCACGGCCGGGGCGCATTCCAGCGAGCGCATAGATGCGACGCACCTCCGGAAGCGCGTCGCGCCTTGCATACCCGCCCCTGCCGTTGTGTGAGAATTATGTTTCACACAAAGCCACAGAGACACAAAGGGATAAAGACACGGCGAATACCCTCTGTGCCTTCGTGTCTTTGTGTGAGCCTCCGGCTGTAACCGCGAATCACGCCAATCCGCGCGAATGGGGAACAGTGTTGGCGGCCAATGTGCGACGCACTTCCGGAAGTGCGTCGCACATTGGATACCTGCCCCTGGCTCCATTCGTGCGAATTCGTGTTATTCGTGGATAGCAAGCGTGCAAACAGGGGCCGCATAGCAAGCAGGGCAGGTTTCCATGCCTGTCCCTGCGTCCGGCGGCTATGGAAAGCCACCCTACGTGCATGACCTCACCTTGCCCCTCCCACACCCTCCCCTTTCCTTTCCGCGCGCGGAGAGGAAAGGGGAGGGCCGGGGTGGGGATGGGTGAGGTCAAGCCGCCCCACGAGTGCGAAGACTCCACGGCCTCGGGCCGCGTGCCCCTTCGCCGAGGCCGCGCCCTCAACGCGAAAGGCTCGCGCACTGCCGGTCGGGCACGGTGGTGGCGGCGGTGAAGCCGGATGCCGTCGCCGTCCGCTGCGCCAGAATCTGAATGGCGCGGGCCAGTTGGGTGTCGCCGGCCTTCTCAATCTCGTCGGGCGCCAATGTCCCCGACTTGGCAGGCGTGAGGATGGTCCCGTCGGCGGGCAGCGCCACGACCTCGTCCGGCGCAATGCCCTGGCGCCGCAGGCTGCGCCCACTTGGCGTGAGCCACTGCGCCGTGCCGAGCAGGATGGCCGAGCCGTCGCTGAGATTGAACGTGGACAGCACGGTGCCGGTGCCGAAGGTGGGCTGGCCCACGATGACGCCCCGCCCGTTGTCCTGGATGGCGCCCGCGAAAATCTCGGACGCGCTGGCCGACCCCTCGTTCACCAGCACCGCGATGGGGATGTCCACGGCCAGCCCGCCCCGCTCCACCGGGTAGGGCTTGCGCGAGCCGTCCCGCCGCTCCTCCAGCACCACGTTGCCCGAGGCCAGGAACTGGCTGGCGACGGACACGGCCTGATCCAGAAGCCCGCCCGGGTTGTTGCGCACGTCCACGATGAGCGCCTGCGCGCCGGCATTCTTGGCCGCCGTGAGGGCGTCCTTGAGGCCGGGCAGGGCGGTGGCGCTGAACTGGCTGATGCGGATGTGAGCGATGTGGGTTTCGGGGATCATGGCCCACGACACGGCGGCGACGCGAATGACCGCGCGCACGATGGTGAACTCCAACAGCGAGGCGTTGCCGGGGCGCATGATGGTGAGGGTAACCTGCGACCCCTCGGGGCCTCGGATGCGGGCCACCACCTCGTCCAGCGACAGGCCGCTGGTGTCCTCGCCGTCCACGCGGATGATGTAGTCGCCCGCCTGGATGCCCGCCTGCTGGGCCGGCGAGCCGTCAAACGGCGCGATGATAATGGGGCGACCGTCGCGCATGCCGATCTCCGCGCCGATGCCGGAATACTTGCCGGTCATGCTCACGCGCTCCTCGGCCAAATCCTTCGGCGTGAGGAAACGGGTGTGGCCGATGTCCCCCAGCGAATCCAGCATCCCGCGGATGGCCCCGTAGGTCATGGCCTTGGGGTCCAGCGCGGTCGGGTCCACAAAGTTCTCCTGGGCGATATTCCACGCTTCCCAGAAGATGGCGAACTGCTGCTCAACGCTGGCGGGCTGCTGCTGATAGCGGGCGGTCAGCAGCCCACGGGCCACAAAGCCAGCCCCAAACGCGCCGATGATGAGCGCGAATATGACAAATGCGGACAGGATATAGCGGGTCGTGCGCAATCTTCACCTCCGGGTGCGGCGTCGGCAAGGCTATCGCAGCCGAGCGCCCTCTCTGCTGTACAACTCAACCGCATGGCGAATGTGTTCGTAAGCGGCTTCGCGCGGTTCCCAGCCGATGGGCTTGACGCGAATCTCCTCCAGGTCCTTGTACACAGAGAAGAAGTGAGCCACCTCGCGGAGGAAGTGAGGCGGGACATCCTCCAGGTCGCGGATTTCGGTGTAGAGCGGGTCCGACGCGGGCACGGCCAGCACCTTGTCGTCGGGCAGGTCTTTGTCCATCATGCGGAAGAACGCCACCGGCCGCGCCTCCAGCACGCAACCGGGGAAGGTCGGCTCGTTGATCATCACCAGCACATCCAGCGGGTCGCCGTCCTCGTAGTGGGTGCGCGGAATCAGTCCGTAGTCGCCGGGGTAGTACAGGGACGAGAACAGGACGCGATTCAGTTTGATCACGCCCAGGCGCTTGTCGTACTCGTATTTGTTGCGGCTCCCCTTGGGAATCTCCACGATGACGTTGATGACTTCGGGCCAGTCGGAGCCTACGGGAAGTTCATGCCACAGGTTCATTTTCGCACCCCCATCCGCATGGTCTGTACGGGCATTCTATGCGCGTCAAGCGCGGGCGTCAAGTTGCGCGCGGGGGCGGCGAGCAGTGCGGCTATCCTGTAGGGCGGCTATCCCTAGCCGCCAGATGCGGCGTCGGGCATGGAAACCCGATCCACGGATGAGAGGCTGCATGCACGCGCGACGCACGCGCAGGGCGCCGTTTTGTCATGCGGCGCGTTTTCGGCTATTGTAGGGCGCAATCCTCCGCTAGGGGCAGGCATGAGCAAACGCACACGGGAACGCATCGCGGTTGTGGTCATCGGCATCGGGCTTTTCGCGCTAGACTGGGCGGTGAAGGGAGTGGCCGAGCGGTCACTGACCTTCGGGGCCGACCCCATCCCGTCGCCGATTCCGTTCATCTCGTGGTATTTGAGTTACAACGAGGGGTATCATTACATCTTCGGTGCGCTGGGGCCGTACCGGTGGATCGCCGGGGCGTCGCTGGCGCTGGCGGCGGGGATGGTGGTCTATCTGCTGCACTGGGCCGGGGAGATGGCCGCTTCGGCGCCAGCGCGGAAGGTGGTGCTCCTCATGGCCACGCTCCTGGTCGGCGCGCTGAGCAACCCGGTGGAGATCCTGCTGCGGGGCCACGCCACCGACTTCTTCCGCGTCCGCGGGTTCCCGTGGACGGCGAACCTGTGCGATCAGTACGTGAACCTCATCGTGTACGTGCTGACGCCGATACTGCTGGTGATGGTGTGGCGGGGGTGGGACAAGCCGCGCCAGCCCGCGCCGCCCCCGCCGGCCGCGGATGATGGCAGCAGCCGCGAGTAGGCAACGGGGCGGGCGGCATCCACGAATAACACGAATCTACGCGAACGGGATTGGATAGTCTCCCCGTTAAGTGTTGACAGGGAGCACAGCGGTCCAGAGCAGCTCTTTAACAGCCCACACATGGTCTGTGAGTCCAGCCACCATAGCAGGTGAGCGGGGTAGCCAACGGTGACCAGCGTTGCGGTCCTCCAGACGCAGCGTCTTGAGTGATCGGGCCAGGTTGTAGACCAGGTCCTCCCAA
>DAOTVT010000005.1:0-8048 GCA_034436295.1 Anaerolineae bacterium
GGCCGAAGACCCCCCGCCGGTCTAGGGCCGCCTCGGAGCCTGCGTTCGTTCTGATGGAGGATGGATATGGAAGGCAAGATACGGGTAATTCTAGCCGACGACCACGCGCTGGTGCGTCAGGGAATCCGCCAATTCCTGGAAGAAGCCGACGATATTGCGGTGGTGGCCGAGGCTGCGGACGGAGCCGAGGCAGTCCGGATGGCGGAAGAGCATCGGCCCGATGTGGCCATCCTGGACATCCAGATGCCCAAACTGACCGGCCTTGAGGCCACGCGCCAGATCAAGGGCCGCCTCCCGAACACCCGAGTCCTTATTCTCACCGCCTACGACGATGACCCCTACATCTTCGCGCTGCTACAGGCTGGCGCCGACGGATACATCCTGAAATCGGCGGACGCCGACGACCTGCTGGAGGCTGTGCGGAAAGTTCACCGCGGCGAGCCGGCGCTCAGCCCCGGAGTTACCGAGACCGTGTTGCGGCAGATCAAGAAGGGAGGTCCGGCGCAGGCGGCAGAACAGGTGGAGCCTCTCACCGCGCGCGAAATCGCCGTCTTGCGGCTGGCAGCCCAGGGGCTGACAAATCGGGCTATCGGGCGCGAACTGGGCATCAGCGACCGCACCGTCCAGGGCCATCTGGCCAACATCTACGGCAAACTGAATGTGAGCAGCCGCACCGAGGCCGTTACCGAGGCGCTCAAGCGCGGATGGATTGTTCTGGAGTAGGAGCGATCTCCAAATGTCCACGGGTACGCGCAGCACCGCACGGAGAAAATGGTATCGTCGGCTTAACGTGCAACTGTGGCTGTGGGCCATCATGCCCCTGACGCTGGCGCTCGTCGCGTTCACACTGACCGGTGTCTATAGTCATCAACACGCCATGCACGACTTTGTAGCCGAGCGCGACAGGACACTGGCGGACCTGTACGCCAGGCAAATTGAGGACGGCCTGGCGCACGGAACGATCTACCTGGATGGGGCGGGCATCGCGCTGACCGTCCGCGATGCGCGCATCGGCAAGCACGGAATCCTGTATGTAGTGGACAGCAAGGGCCACGCCGTGTTCCATCCAGATCCCAGCGTCGCGGGTCAGGACCTGTCCGGCAGCCCCGCCGTGCAGGCAGCCTTGCGCGCCATCAGCGGGAACGCGTCGGGCCGTTTCCCCGACGGCACCGAGACCATCGCATCCTTTGCCACCGTGGGCGAAACCCGCTGGCGCGTCATTGTGGAGGAACCGGTGGCGGATGTCATTGTGCCCATCCTGCAATTCTCAAGCATGGTGCCGGCATTGGTAGCCGCCGCGGTGATCTTGTCGGTAGTTGTCGTCTACTTCTCGGTGCGCACCATCGTCCAGCCGTTGCAACGTCTGGCGGATGCGTCGGCCAAGATAACGGGAGGCGAGTTCTCCGGGCTACAACTGGACGTGGGTGGGGTGGAGGAGATCCGCGACCTCCAACGCGCCCTACGGGACATGGTGGAGCGGATTCGGCGCTACCAGGAGTCCATGCGCGATTACATTGAGGGCATCACCCAGGGGCAAGAAGCCGAACGCGCGCGCCTCTCGCGGGACCTCCACGATCAGACGGTGCAAGACCTCATCGCCATGACGCAGCGCTTGCAGTTGGCCCAGCGCGCCCTGGAACGCGGCGACACGTCGGCTGCCTTGGTTGCGCTCCGTGCCGCGCGCTCGCTGGCTCAAGATGCGCTGGACGAACTGCGCCGACTCATTCGCGCCCTGCGGCCCATCTATCTGGAAGACCTTGGGTTTCTTCCCGCGCTAGAGATGCTGGTGCGAGAGATTCCAAGCCCACCCGCCGAATTCCGCGTGTCCGGAGAGGCGCGGCGGCTTCGTCCCGATGTAGAACTGGCCGCCTTCCGCATAGCACAAGAAGCGCTTGCCAACGCTGTTCAGCACGCGGGCGCCAGCAAGATCACCGTAACCGTTTCCTTCGGCGAACGCGGATTGACCTTGTCGGTAGAGGACAACGGGATCGGATTCATCCCGCCGGATATTCCCGACACATTGACCCATCAGGGGCACTTCGGACTTGTAGGCATGAGGGAAAGGGCCACGCTGTTGGGCGGGCGGCTGGAGATCCGCTCGGAACCCGGGCGGGGAACCCGCGTAACCGCGTGGTTTCCGGCAGGATAGCCGGCCCTTGGCGCCACTGCGCGCGCCGCAAGACTGCACCCTGATGGCCCGCTCCAGGCCCCGCCATTTTGCCTACACCTTCCCCCGCCACAATCCCCTGTTCGCGTCCCCAATAGCGAGTACAATGAGAACGTAAACACATTCCACAACTTGGGGAGGAAACAAAAACATGAGAGTCAGATGGATTGCTCTTGCCACCATCGGCATCACCGCTGCGCTTGTGCTGGTTCTGATGGGGGCCGCATGGTATATCGGGAGCCGCAACATTGCCCAGGCCCAGGGGCCGCAAGGCTGGTTCGGCGGATGGGGCATGATGGGGCGCTTCTTCGGCACCGGCCCGGCCGCCACGGGAACGCCCGCGCCTCAAGGCCCGCAGTCAGGGGCCTGGGGACCGATGGGCATGATGGGCCGGTATTATGGCGCCTCGGGTGGGACATTCGCAATGCCCTGCATCGGAGGGTTTCTCACGCCTGCCAATCCCAACGGTCAGCCGATCACGATCGCACAGGCCCAGGAGGCAGTGGAGAAATACATCGCCGGCCTGGGTTACAGTAACCTGGAGGTGGACGAGGTGATGGAGTTCACCCAGAACTTCTACGCCATCGTCAAAGAGAGCGACACGGGCATCGGCGCCATGGAATTGCTGGTGGACAAGTATTCGGGGGTCGTGGGGCCGGAGTACGGGCCGAACATGATGTGGAACGCCAAGTACGGGATGCACCGTGCGGGCGTAGCCCCGTGCTGCTCCTGGGGGAGCGCCGCCTCGGGTACCATGACGGTAACGCCGGACGAAGCCCTGGCGATCGCGCAGCGCTGGCTGGACACCTACCGCCCGGGCACCAGCGTGGAGTCGCACGCAGACGCGTTCTACGGCTACTACACTGTCCACACAATGAAGGACGGCAAGGTCAATGGCATGTTGAGCGTGCACGGCGCCACCGGCCAGGTCTGGTATCACAACTGGCATGGCGATTTCATCCAAATGATCGGCGAAGAGTCGTAGCCGCGCACCGCCAGACACAAGAAACCGAAAAGCATCCGTGGCCGTAAAGGCTACGGATGCTTTTTCGTTGATTCATGGGCGTCCCATCGCGCCAGGCGGCAAAGGTCCCCGGTCTCCAGCCCGCAGGGCTTCGCACCCCCCAGGGCACGCGCCCCGTCCCCTCTCCCGGCGGGAGAGGGCTAGGGTGAGGGATACCGCGTAGCGATCAACCCCACGCCGACGCCGCAAAGCCCCTCCGCGACTACCCCCAGCCCGCAAGGGTGTCCCCGCGCTGGCAGCGCCAGTATGAAGACGGAACCCCCACAAGACGGGCCGGAGAAGGCGAGGGGCGCTCCCCAACGGCCCACCTGGACATCACCGCAGGGCCGCGGACAGGGCCGCCCGCACAGGCTCCGACGCCTGCGTGGCTACACCCTCTTCTACGATCTGGCCGTCCAGGATGTTGACCACCCGCCCCGCAAAGGCCGCCGCCTGCGGGTCGTGGGTTACCATCACGACCGTCTGTCCGGCGCGGTTCAGGTCGCGCAGCAGACTCAGTACCTGGGCGCCGGTCGCCCGGTCCAGGCTCCCCGTAGGCTCATCGGCGAGCAGGATGGGCGGGTGGTTGACCAGCGCCCGCGCTACCGCCACGCGCCCCTGTTCCCCACCGGACAACTGTGAAGGGAGACGGCGCTCTTTCCCGCTCAAACCCACCCGCGCCAGGACCTGATAGGCTCGGGCCATCTTCTCGCTGCGGGGAATCGGGGCTATGGCCATGGCCAGCAGGACATTCTCCAGTGCGGTCAGATAGGGCAACAACTGTAGTTGCTGGAAGACGAATCCTATGTACTCATGGCGGAAATCGGCCTGTTGTTCGGTGGACAGGCTGTACACGTCAATGCCATCCACGAGCACACGGCCGGAAGTAGGCGAGTTCATGCCACCCACAACAGTGAGCAGCGTGCTCTTGCCTGACCCTGACGGGCCCATGAGAGCCACGAATTCCCCTTCCGCAATCTTCAGGTTCACCTCGCGCAGGGCGACAACTGGAGCGCCAGCAGAATTGTAGACCTTGCTCACGCGGTGAAGTTCAATCATGGGATATTCTCCTGTGTGCCATAGTCTATGCGCGTGCCAGGGCCACTACAGCGACCGCAGGGCAACCGTCGGGTCCACGCGCGTGGCCTGCATGGCCGGGTATAGGCTGGCCGATAGCCCCACTGCCAGGGCACATGCCACCGCCAACAGGCCGATCACGGGATTCCACGGCACCGGCGCGCTCACGTTTGCCAATCGCGGAGCCGCCAGGACAGCCGACCCCATGCCGGCCAGCCACCCCAGCATGCCGCCTGCGAGGCTCAACAGCGCCGCCTCGCCGAGGATGACCCCCGCCACATGCCGCTGACGGAACCCTAACGCTCGGAACAGCCCGATTTCCTGCCGCCTCTCGGCCACCGCGCCCAGCATGGTCGTGAGCACGACCAGCGCACCGATGATGATCACCACGACCGATGTGGCCGCCGCAAAGCGTTCCAACTGCCCCACCGTCTCCATGCGTAGGGCGACCGCCTGTCGCAGCGCGGTTACACGAGCCTGGGGCAACACCTGTCCAATCTGCTCCACGATGTCCTCAATCGGGCATGCCGTGCACAGCGCCGCCACCTCCACCAGGCTAACTGCGTCGGGGCTGCTCAATGCCTGCTGGGCTTCGGATAGGTCTACAAACAGGATGTCGTCATCCTGGGAGCCATTTTCAGCGAGCACGCCCGCTATACGGAATCTTCTCCCATTTATGTCAACTTCATCGCCCGGTTGAACGGACAGGCCCTGGGCCAACCTGGCCCCCACCAACGCATCTTCCGCCTCCGTTGGTTGCATCCCCTGCTCCACGCTCCACCAGCGTTTGAGCCGTAACTCATCCGCAAAGCGCACGCCGGCCATGAGCACCTGACGCCCTCCGAGCGAGACCGCCCCCAGCAGTTTGGGCGCCACCACGCTGATGTTTGCCGCATTCTTGATGCTCCCGATGCGCTCCACGTCAGCCATGGTCAGAGACGCCACGTCATAGGCCGCCGAGGCCACGGTGATGCCGCCGTACGATAGCGCCAAGTCGTTGGCCTTGGGCACGACCACAATATTGGCCCCGAACTCGTCCATCTTCACTGCCACGTCCGCCTGCATGGCTTGGGTGATGGCCATAAGCGCCACGGCAGTGGCGACACCGATGGCCAGCCCGATCACCAGGAGCATCATGCGGCCCTTCCGCCGCCACAGATTCTTCAGCGCAACGTCAATCAGTCTCACTTGCACACTCCCCTGGCACATCCTGCACGATAGAGGCCCCGCCGCTTAGAAGTACTTGACCCCCGCGGCCAGGTCTTCGGCGCGGATCAGCAGCGTGTCGCTATCTACCGAGCGATCTAGCGGCGCGGGGTTGCAGCCACCCTGCACGACGTTGATCTGATTGGCAGGGAAACGCCGTCCGCAGTTGTTGCACACGACCTCATCGCCTTCCTGACGATAGCCTTTCTTGAATGGATAGCATACGTCGCAGGCGTTGAAGGCCGCGCGCACGGCCCCATCCGCGCTCTTCAGGATGAAGAATTCCACAGGCTTGCCGTTGTGCACGTAGGTGTAGTAGTGGGCCTTGCCGTCGTCAAAGGTTGCAAGCGGCAAGCGAACGGCCCCGTTCTCCGCCTGCACCACTGGATACGGCGCGTGTCCAACCGTCGCGGCCTTGACCGACGGCGACGACGGCTGCGACGACTGTCCGGTGGCCGCAGACGGGCCGGCAAGGCCGGTGTCTGCGACGGGGGATTTGCCCAGCGCAAGCGCCATTCCTACAGCAACCAGCAGGACGAGCACGGCCCCCAGAACGAAAACAATAGGAGACCTGCGGTGAGGCTTCTCACTGGGCTTGGGTTGAAAACGCGCCCGCTTTCGGTCGCGGGCAGTACCAGGGTGGACTGTCTTCTGATTCACGAGATTCCTCCGATATCCGCAAGAGTTACCTTGATGATTATACCCGGGTGGGCGCAACGGTGGGAGCGCACAATGGCGCGCCCCCCATGCGCCATTTGGCGGGGAGGGGGCCAGCCGCCACGTGTGGTATAATCGGCGCAACAAATCCCGACACGGAGGCAAACCGATGAACCCCCAACTGCTTGCTCTGTTCACCGCCATTGCGTGGGGCGTGGGTGGCTTCTTTGAGAAGAAGGGGCTTCACCTGGGCAACCTGTCGCCCCAGGTGGGCATCACCATCCGCACCGCCGTCGCGCTCATCATCCTCGGCGCGGCCAGCGCATCCCAGTGGAAAACCATCGCCCAGGCAGGCGCCAAACCCCTCCTGATGATGGCGCTCGGGGGCGGCGTGCTGGCGGGCGCCGTGGGAATGCTGTGCTTCTACGCCGCCATCAAGGGCGCGCCGCTGGGCCGCGTGATGCCCATCGCCTTCACATCGCCCCTCTTCGGCGCGCTCATGGGCATCCTCTTCGGCGGCGAGCCGCTCACGTGGAAAACCGCCCTGGGGATGCTCCTGACCATCGGCGGCATTGTAACGCTGACCATAGGCTAGGCGACGAGGAGCGCGGCCGAGCGGCGGATTTTTGCACATGCGGCCATTCTGCTGTATAATGGCATCAGCAGTGTGGGCGGTTAGCTCAGTCGGCCAGAGCGCCACGTTGACATCGTGGAGGTCGTAGGTTCGAGCCCTATACCGCCCACCACCAGCCCCCGAGTCCCCATCCTCGGGGGCTTTTCGTTTACGGATTCTGGCGCAGTTCGCGCTGGCACAGGATGGCGGGATGCTCCTGAAACCCTGCCTTGCGGTACAGGGCTCGGGCGGCCGCATTCTCGGGCCGGACCAGCAACCGCACCCCGGCCAGGCCCAGTTCCCGGCTCAACTCCGCCGCGTGGTTCAGCAGCGCCATCGCCACGCCCTTGCGCCGGTGCGCCGGATGGACGAACAACTCGTCCACGTACAGGTGGCCGCGGCGCGAGTCGGCCTTGGGGATGCGACACACGTGGGCGAACCCCGCCGGCTCACCGCCCACGCGGGCCAGCAGCACCCAGAAGCCATCGCCACGCAGGAAGTCCCAGGCGCGGCGCGCTTCCTCCGCCCCTGCGCGCACCTCGGCAGGCGCGGCGCCGGCCTCACATACCTCCCACAGCGCCACCAGGTCGTCCCAGTCCGCCGCCGTAGCCTGCCCCACCGTGATGTCGCTCATCGTGCACCTCCGCAGCCAGAAGCATAGCGGAACGCCCACAGATTGGCAACTCGCCCCGCCCGTAGAGAGCACGTAGGGCGGCTTTCATGCAGTTTAACAAATTAGCCGGGTAACAGGCCGACATAGCGCAGAAGCTCCTCCGAGCCGTATTGGAACTGGTTCAGGAACTCAGCCACCTGTTGTTTTAGGCCCTCCCAATCATCGCCAAGCCGATGTAGATGCAGCACAGCCTGTTTCAGCCAGCGCCAAAGCTTCTCAATGGGATTCAACCAGGAAGCGTAACTGGGCAAGCACAAAATCTGTATTGGCAGGTTTGCCCTCACCACCTGGGAACTGGGCTCATTGGGCCAGCTCGGAGGCATTTTCGCCCGCCAGGGCAGATGCTGCGGTTCCAAGTGCGCCAGCACATCGGGATGGAAATGAGTAGGCCAGTTGTCCTGCGCGACATAGATCTGCTTTGCGTTTGGGTAGGCATCGCAAAGGGTGTCGTAGAAGGTTGTGAGTTGGCGAATACCGACTTTACTCCCTTGCTGCCAGAAGACTTCTCCACTGACCGCATTGAGGGCTCCGACGAGCCTGCATCGGGTATTGGCGCGGTAACTGCGGAACGCCAGGGGTTGAAAATGGCCCTTCTTCTCATACGCCCGCGCCAGAGTCGGCTGACGGTAGTAGGTGAGTTCGTCCATGTACA
>DAOTVT010000006.1:0-2482 GCA_034436295.1 Anaerolineae bacterium
CGCTGACTGCTGAACGCTACGTGGAGGGTGCAATGCCAGAAGAGAAAATCCGTATCCTGATTGCCAAGCCGGGCCTGGACGGGCACGACCGAGGCGCGAAGGTCATCGCGCGCGCCCTGCGCGACGCCGGCATGGAGGTCATCTACACCGGCCTGCGCCAGACGCCGGAGATGATCGTGGAGGCGGCGCTGCAGGAGGACGTGGACGCCATCGGCCTGTCCATCCTGTCGGGCGCGCACATGACCCTGTTCCCCCGCGTCATCCAGTTGCTCAAGGAGAAGGGGCTGGAGGATGTCCTGGTCTTCGGCGGGGGCATCATCCCCGACCAGGACGTGCCGGAACTGAAGCGGCTGGGCGTGCGGGGCATCTTCGGGCCGGGCACGTCCACCGATACCATCGTGGAGTTCGTGCGCGAGGAGATTCGGCGGCACCGAGCCGGGGAGCCTCGCCAGTGAGCCGGTCTTCGCCAGAGCAACTGGCGGCGGGGGTTTTGGCGGGCGACGCGCGCGCATTGGCCCGTCTCATCTCCCTGGTGGAGGACGAGCACCCGTCGGCCCGCGCGGCGCTATCTGCGTTGTATGCCCGCACAGGCCGCGCGCATCTGGTGGGCATCACCGGCGCGCCGGGCACCGGCAAGAGCACGCTGGTCAACGAGATGGCGAAGGTGTACCGCCGCCGCGGGCTGACGGTGGGCATCGTGGCCGTGGACCCCACCAGCCCGTTCAGCGGCGGCGCGATCCTGGGCGACCGCGTCCGCATGCGCGAACTGGCGGGCGACCCGGGCATCTTCATCCGCAGCATGGCCACGCGGGGCAGCCTGGGCGGCCTGGCGCGGGCCACGTCCGATGTGGTGAAGGTGCTGGACGCGGCAGGCTACGATCGCGTGCTGATTGAGACGGTGGGCGCGGGCCAGGCCGAGGTGGACATCGCCAAGACTGCCCACACGACCATCGTCGTGGAGGCCCCGGGTTTCGGCGACGACATCCAGGCCATCAAGGCCGGCATTCTGGAAATCGCCGACGTGTTCGCCGTGAACAAGGCCGACCGCGAAGGGGCCGATTCTACCGTAACCGCGCTGGAGATGATGCTGGACCTGAACGGCGGCGAGCCGGGGCGCTGGCGTCCGCCCATCATCAAGACGGTCGCCATCCGCGGCGACGGCGTGCCCGACCTGGTGGATCGCGTGGAGGCCCACTACGGCTACCTGGCGCAGACGGGCCTCCTGGCGCGCAAGGAAGAGGAACGGGTGCGCGATGAACTGGTGGCGCTCGTCCAGCACGAGTTGACCGAGGCGCTGCTGGCGTCCCTGCGTCCGGGCGAACTGGACGAATGGGTGCGGCGGGTGGCCCGTCGCGAGGCCGACCCCTACACTGCCGCCCGGGACTTGGTTCACCGCGGAGGTCGCTGAGACCGCGGAGATTTCAGGGAGGCCACTTCTGGCGGTGTCCGTGATTTCTCGGTGTTCTCGGCGCCCTCTTGGGTGAATTCATTTTCCCGCGGCGGTCTGAGACGCGAAGGGCGCGAAAGGGTCGTCGGTTCGCGTCTTTCGCGGCCTTTCGCGGGTTTTGTGTTCCGGGTACTTGCCAGCGCATGCCGTGGGTCTTTGACAATGCGTCCATCTCCATCGTGCAGCCGGAGGGAGCGAGGCCGCGCATTGTGCGGCTGAACGATGTCGGGCATGTGAGGGAGAACGTGTGACAGATTTGCGCGATCCCGGTACTGTCCATCGCCGGTCCATCCGCCTCAAGGGCTATGACTATGCCCAGCCAGGAGCGTACTTCGTTACGATCTGCACACAGAACCGCCTATGCCTCTTTGGCGACGTCAGAGAGGGCACAATGCACCTCAATGCGGCAGGCTCCATGGTCGCGCGTTGGTGGGCCGAATTGGCAAGAAAATTCCCGATGGTCCGACCGGACGAATACGTGGTGATGCCCAATCATTTCCATGGCATCGTCATAATCGTAGGGGCAGACCTAGGTGTCTGCCCCGCAGACCCGTGTGTCTGCCCCGACCCAGGTGTCTGACCCGCAGACCTGTGTGTCTGCCCCGACCTGTGTGTCTGCCCCGACCTGTGTGTCTGCCCCGCAGACCCGTGTGTCTGCCCCGCCGGTGCGCAGGGCGCAAACCCAGGCGCGCAGGGCGCACACGCAGGTGCCCAGGGCGCACACGCCGGTGCGCAGGGCGCACACCCAGGCGCCCAGGGCGCACACGCCGGCGCGCAGGGCGCACACGCAGGTGCGCCCCTACCGGAAATCATCCAATGGTTCAAAACCATGACGACCAATGAATATATCCGCGGGGTGAAGGAATTGGGCTGGCCTCGTTTCCCGAACCGTTTGTGGCAGCGCAACTACTACGAACACATCATCCGCGACGAAGGCGAACTGAGCCGCGTTCGCAGGTACATTGCAGAGAACCCCCTGAAATGGGCACTTGATCGCGAAAACCCTGCGTGTAGCGGAAAGGGCCTGTGATGTCC
>DAOTVT010000007.1:0-10270 GCA_034436295.1 Anaerolineae bacterium
TGGAGGGGACGGCCGCGCTCTACGAGATTCGCTACGCGCGTGCGCCCATCCTGACCCAGGCCGATTGGGAGGCGGCCACCCCGCTGGCGGGCGTGCCTGCGCCCCGTGTGGCCGGCTCCGCCGAGTCCTACGTAGCGGTCGGCCTTGAGGACGACGGCGGCGTGTACTATTTCTGCATCCGCGCCGCGGACGAGGTGTTCAACTGGTCGTGTCTGTCCAACTCGCCGGGAACGCGGCTCCGAAACCCTGGCTTGCCGCCGTTCCGCATCTTCTTGCCGGTCGCGGCGCGCGGGTACGACCCGGAGGCGGTCACCGCGTTGCCCGAGCACTGGCCGCGGGCGCTGCTCCGCGCGCGCTAACCTCACCCCCTCGTTCCCCCTCTCCGCGCGCGGATAGTGGGATACCGAAGGCCCGGGGTGAGGTGCGCCTGCACGCCGCCCGACGCTGAAGCGCCAGGCTGAACGGGCGAAGCCCTGCGGGCAAAATCATCCACGAATAACACGAATCTACGCGAAGGGTATTGCGCCCGACGCGGAGGCATCGCGCTCAACGGTCAAAGCCCTGCGGGCTGGGGCAAATTCGCGTTCATTCGCGTAGATTCGCGGTTGCTGCGCGCCCGACGCGGGGCATCATCCTTGACACCGCCCCCGAACTGCGGTATAGTCGATTGCGCGAGGGGCGCCGGCATTGCGCGGCCACTCCAGGCTGCCGGCGCGCTCCCCATGCCGCGCAGACCTGCCTGAAAGGAGCATGCCGTGGGCAAGATACGCATTCTCACTACCGGCGGCACCATCGCCATGCGGGAAACGCAGCCCGGTCGGGGCGCGGTTCCCACCCTCACCGGCGAAGACCTTCGCGCCTTCCTCCCCCCGGACGCGCCGCCGGTGGAAGTGGAAGAGGTCTGCAACCTGCCCGGCGCGCACATGACGATAGACCTCCTCTGGCAGATTCGCACGCGGGCGCTGGCGGCGGCGCAGGAGTCCGACGTGGACGGCATTGTCATCACCCACGGCACGGACACGCTGGAGGAGACCGCCTTCCTGCTGGACCTGACCATCCCCAGCGAGAAGCCCATCGTGCTGACCGGCGCGATGCGCACGTCGTCCGATTTGGGGTACGAGGGGCCGGCGAACCTGGTGGCGGCCGTGCGGGTAGCCGCGGAGCCACGCGCTCGCAACCTGGGCGCCCTGGTCGTGCTCAACGACGAGATTCACGCCGCCCGCCACGTTACCAAGATGCACACCCTGGCGCCCGATACCTTCAACTCGTCCGGCTGGGGGCCGCTGGGGCGAGTGGACCCCGACAAGGTCTTCTTCGCCCACCGCATCGCCCGCAAGACGGTGCTATGCGACGCGCTGGAACCGAGGGTCGCGCTTATCAAACTGGCCGTCGGCATGGAGGACGATTTCCTCCGGTGCGCCCTGGCGTCGGAGGCCAGGGGCATTGTGCTGGAGGGGCTTGGGGGAGGGCGCATCCCGCCCTGGTGGCTGCCGGGGATCAGCAAGGCCATCTCCAGGGGGACAACGGTCGTCATCGCGAGCCGCTGCCCAGAGGGGCGCGTGTACGACAAATACGGCTTTTCCGGGTCGTACCGAGACAACCGAGCGAAGGGGGCGTACTTCGCGGGTGGGCTGAACGGGCAGAAGGCGCGCATCGGCCTCATGGTGGCGTTGGGCAAAGGCGCTCCGCCCAACGCGCTGGAGACCATCTTTGAGCGGTAGTGCCGCGCCCGCGGGTTACCCCTCACATCCCCCTGTCCCCCTTCTCTCCCCGCAGGCAGGGCGAGAAGGGGGTGGTGCGCGCGGGGCTTCGTTCCCTCTCCTGCCGGGAGAGGGCTAGGGTGAGGGGCGTTCGGACCGCGAAGGACGCGAAAGGGCGCGAAAGGCGCGAAAAAATCGTGGCCCGCGCACAGCCCGCGCGGGGCTGAACCCCCGCGCTGAACGAACGAAGCCCCCTTCGGGGGCTACACCCAGCCCGCAGGGCTTGGCCCCTTCAGCCCGATGCTTTAGCGTCGGGCGCAAGACCCTTCGCGTAGATTCGTGTTATTCGTGGATAACCCCAGCCCGCAGGGCTTGGCCCCTTCAGCCCGATGCTTTAGCGTCGGGCGCAAGACCCTTCGCGTAGATTCGTGTTATTCGTGGATGACCCCAGCCCGCAGGGCTTCGCTCCTTCAGCCCGATGCTTTAGCGTCGGGCGCAAGACCCTTCGCGTAGATTCGTGTTATTCGTGGATGACCCCAGCCCGCAGGGCTTCGCCCTTTCAGCCCGATGCTTCAGCGTCGGGCGCAAGACCCTTCGCGTAGATTCGTGTTATTCGTGGATGACCCCAGCCCGCAGGGCTTCGCTCCTTCAGCCCGATGCTTCAGCGTCGGGCGGCCACACAGGTGCGCGCTGCGGGCAAATCTATAACCCTCGGCGCGCTCGGCGGTGAAATCCGGCGCCCGTCCGCCGTCCCCTCTCCCGCCGGCAGAGGGCCGGGATGAGGGATGACACCCGCGTTCCCCTTTACGCGCGCGCACATCTCGTCTATAATGCCCCTGCAACCGACTTCCCCCGACGAAAGGAGATGGAGTCATGGTCAAAATCATCACAGACACCACGTCCGGCCTGCCCGCGGAGATCGCGCGCCGCTACAACATCCCCGTCATCCCCCAGATCATCATCTTCGGCAAGGACTCGTATCGCGAGGGGGTGGAGATGGACAACGCCGCGTTCATGGCGCGGCTGGCCACATCCGCCGAACTCCCGAAGACGGCAGCGCCCCCGCCCGAACTCTTCGCGCAGGAGTTTCGGCGGCTGGTCCCCACCGGCGAGCCGATCCTGTGCATTCACCCCTCGGCCGAGGTAAGCGGCACCGTGCGGTCGGCCACCGTCGCCAAGGACGACTTCCCGGGCGCCGACATCCGCGTGATAGACTCGCGGGTCATCGCCAGCCCCCTGGCGACGATGGTAACGCTGGCGGCGCAATGGGCCGAGGCGGGCGTCGGCGCCGATGAGATAGAGGCGCGGATTCGTGACATGATCCCGCGCTGCCGCATCTACTTCCTGGTGGACACGCTGGAGTACCTGGCGAAAGGCGGGCGAATTGGCGGGGCCACGGCGCTCCTGGGCAGCGTCCTGCAGATCAAGCCCATCCTCACGTTCCGCGACGGCAAGGTGGACCAGTTTGACAAGGAGCGGACCCACAAGCGCGCCCTGGCCCGCCTCAAGGATTTGGTGCTGGATCAGTATCCGCGCAACGCCGAGGGCCACCTGTCGGTCATGCACGCGGGGGTACCCGAACAGGCCCAGGCCCTGGCCAGCGACTTGGGCGCGGCGCTGGGCGTGCGGCAAGTTCCCATCCTGGACGTGCCGCCGGCCATCGTTACTCACGGCGGGCCGGGAATACTGGGCGTGGGGTTCTTCGTGGCCTGACGGCGCGCGGCGGTATGCGGCGTACCCTGCGGGCCACGCCGAGGGGTATCAGGATACATCCGTCCGGCTCTTCCAGGATGTGTACGAGCACATCGGGAGCGGCGCCCCCACGCCGGCGACCTTCCCGACGGTTGCCGACGGGCGCCGCCAGATGGTGCTCTGTGAGGCCATCGGGCAAAGCGCCCGCCTGCGGCGATGGTTGCGGGTGGAAGCCTGACGCCCCCGCGACCCGACACGCCGCCCGCGTGTGAGCAACGCCCCCATTCGCACCGCTGCCAAAGCATGCGCCTCCGCGTCGCCCGCCATTCTTCTGCAAGCGAGTCATTTTACAGAATCTGCACAGAATCTTCATCGCTTCTCCACAGAAATTGCCTAAACTATACAAATGTGCAGCATATTCACCCCCTGGGCAAGGCTCGATTCTGGAACAGGGAGGAGAAGATGCGTATCATCCTGGCCTCCATCCACCCGCAATGGCTCAGCGGGCAGATCACGGCGGTTCGTGGTCTGGCTACCTTGCTACAGGAAATGGGCCAACGCGTTGACATTATCACGGCCGTTCCGCCAGACCCTGTCCCCATCCTAGAGGCACAACCGACACCCCAGCGTCGGAGATTCATCGTGTCGCGCGCCCTAATGATGGCACGCGCGCTCCTCCGGACGGTGCGCAACGCTGATGGCGCCGACCTAGTGCATTTGCATTTGCCAACCCCTGCGTTCACGCTAGTGGGCGATGTTCTCCAGGCTGTGCTACCCATACCGGTGGTCGTGAGTTTTGAAGCACGCATGGCGGATTGTGCCTGGATTTTGAGGCACGGCCTCTGGGAGGACACGAGATTCTATGCTCCACGTCTTGTTGTAAACAACCCTCTGCCGGCATGCTTGTCGCTCAAGCGCGCCGCGCGGTACGTTGTAAGTTCAGATGCCGGCAAGGAAGAACTCCGCCGACTGGGTTTTCCCTCGCAGGCCGTGCATGTACTTCCTAATGCTGTAGTGGTAGGCGCAGACTCACCAATGACCCGGTCTGCCGCCCGCCAGTCTTTGGGCCTTCCAGAGGCGCCTTTGGTTGCCTACCTGGGGCACTTTCATCACGTGAAAGGCGTACACATGCTCGTTCAGGCTTTCGCCCGGCTTCGCGCAATACACCCGAACTGCCGGCTCATTCTGGCCTGGAGCGGGCTGGGAGACCCCAGGCCCATACGGCGACAGATCCATCGCCTGGGCGTAAGCGAGCAGATCATCTGGCTGGGACGCATCCCTGCGACCTCTCTGTTCTCGGCCGCCGATGTTGTAGCCTTGCCCTACCTTTCAGCGATGGGCCAATGCATGTTCCCAGCAGTCTTGCTGGAAGCCTTGCAGGCGGGCGTGCCCCTTGTTACGAGCGACCTTGAAGATTTTCGCTGTCTGTTCGGGAATGAACGGGGAGCATCTCTGGTTCCCCCAGGAGATGTGGAAGCCCTTACTGCTGCGATTTCCAGGTTGCTTGAGGACGAGAAGGCACGGGAGGAGACGCTGGAATTTCAACGACGAGTCCTTGCCCGCAGGCTGAATCCGCGGCGGCTGGCAGAGGGTTACCTCAGCATTTACCGAGAGGCGATTGAGTCGCACCGAACCATTCCACAGCACAATCCCAGCGCCAACCGGGACGCGCTACGGGGTCAGCGGCGCCTCGCGTCCACCCTGCAGGGTTCGGGGTGCCCGGAGAGCGCCGCCAGCGCCGGGCAGGATCAATGCCCTCTGCCATGAGCGCACGAGGGGCACGGAGATGCTGGAGAAACTTCTGAAACGCACGTTGAGCCGGCTACGAAGCCCCGTCCTGACGCAACTCCTATATGCCGCAGGTGTGTTGCTATGTGTGGGCCTCAGTGCAGCGTTACGCCTGTACCTGCTGGCCAACAAAGCAGTCTGGTGGGATGAGGGTTGGAGCGTCTATTTGGCCCGCAAGCCCGTGGCAGAGATCATCCGCACAGCGGCTTCCACCCAGCATCCGCCCTTGCATTATCTGTACCTGCACTACTGGCTACGGCTGGTGGGCGAAAGCGAACAGGCCGCGCGGCTATCGTCTGTGCTGTTCGGGGTCGCCACCATACCGGTCGTCTATGCGTTGGGACGGCGACTCAAAGGCCGTGCGGTTGGCCTGGGCGCGGCAGCCTTTGTCGCCATCGCACCGTTTCACATCTGCTGGAGCCAGGAAATCCGCATGTACAGCGCAGCCACCTTCTGCGCGGCGCTGTCCTTCCTCGCATTCACCGAGTGCATCTCCAGACCGAGGGCTTTGGCGTGGGTCGCCTATGTTCTTGCGACCAGCGCGATGCTGTACATGCATTACGGCACCTTGCTTGTCGTTGCTGTCCAGAACCTTGTTGCCCTCTATGCGCTGCTCCGGCCGCCTGCACGTTGGCGCGAATTCCGCGCCTGGGTTGCTTCCCAGGTAGCCGTCGCGCTAACCCTTGTTCCCTGGCTATTGCTCTACATCCCGAATTCCACGGAGCGCACTGGCTTCGCTCCCCTCTCACCGCTCTTGTACATTCGGCTGGTCGCCACTTTGCTCCCCACCGGTCAAAGCGCCTATCTGGAACGCTATACCTGGATTGCGGTGATCTTTTCGGCGATTGTCGCCTGCGGTTTGTGGAGCCTGTTCCGCGATCGGCGTCTCACAGGCGACATTTGGCTCGTGCCTGGGATTGCACTTCTTGTCGGCCCCGCCCTGCTCTACGTGCTATCGCTCCCGGCAAGCGCGTTCTACTCGCCGCGGATTGTGGACAGGTATCTGTTGATCTTCCTGCCAATCTACGGGCTCGTGCTGTCCACGGGATTGCTCTGGCTTGTGAAGCGCAGCCGCATGGTGGGAATCGCAGCCGCATTCGTCGTCCTGGGCATCCTTACCTCCCAGGTGAGCGCATACTATGCCACACGGCAATATGAATCGGACCCAAAGGCGGCAGCACGGTTGGTACAGGAATGCTTCCAACCCGGCGACGCCGTGATCTTGAACCCCGACAAAGACTGGCCGGTGTACGCCTACTATCTTGGGGCGAGTATCCCTCTAAACAACATCCCCTACGGCCAGGAAATGACGGTGCCGAGCGCTGCAGCCCTGGCAGACAAGTTTTCCGGTTACGACACGGTCTGGCTCATGGAGGCCCCAGAGATCGCCTCCAATGACCCTCAACGGCTGCTACGCGCCGCCCTCGCGGCAAGGGATGAACAGATAGGTGAAGCGGACTTTGGGAACGTGAAGGTGCTCGTCTTCCGAAGCAAATCCACGCCCCAGGCATTCTGCCCCAACCGGATCATTCCATACAAAGCCGAGGGGACCGGCATTGTGCCGGCAGCGGCATTCACGCCCATCGCAGCGACGCTGGCCAATGGCATCCGGCTGGAGGCGTATGGCCTGAACCCACCTTCTCCTCTGCCCGGGCACAGTTTTGACGTAACGCTCGTGTGGTCCTGCTTGGAGCACCTACAGCAGAACTACGTCGTGTTCGTCCATGTGCTGGACGAACAAGGGAAACTAGTCGCGCAGCATGATGGAGCGCCACTGTGGGGAGCCTATCCGACGGAAGCCTGGGCCTGCCCGACCTTCGTCTACGACACGCACACAGTGCAGTTGCCGCCCAACCTGGCGCCGGGCACGTACTGCATCACGGGGGGCCTATATGACCGCCAGAGCGGGGCGCGTGTCCAGGTGATAGAAGGTGAGCAGTATCCGGATTCCCGTGACAGCATACTCGTGGCGAGGTTCGTGTTGGGGAGCAATAGACCATGAGCAAACGGGCCTTCTATAGCCAGTGGGATGTCAGCCAGCGGTACGAGCAACAGCGGTTCGGCGGGCCAAGCGGCGAATGGGTCAACGAACGGGAGTTGTCTTTTGTCGCATCGTTCATGCCCTCAACGGGTCGCGTGTTGGACTTGGGCTGCGGGACCGGCCGCGCAAGCCTGTTCCTGGCCAACCGTGGCAATTGGGTCGTTGGATTGGACTCCTCTGCGGCTATGCTTACCCTTGCCATGCGCAAGCCCGGAAGTGAACAAGTGCGCTGGGTGCTGGGCGATCTGTTTGCGCTGCCGTTCACGCCTGGGTCATTTGACGGCGCAGTGGTCTTGCGCGTCGCCTTCCACTATAAGGACCTGCGTGCTCTGCTCATGAGCATTGTCCAGGTGCTACGACCGGGCGCTCACGTGGTTCTGGACACGTACAATTGGAGTCCCAGGGCCCCCGTAGGCATCGGGCGCAAGCAGTGGGGGCCGCGCGTGTACGTACACCGCAGAAGCGATGTGGCCATCGCGGCCCCCGAGGCCGGACTTCGGATCGTCCAACACGAGGATTGCTTCTTGTTCTCACCGTATCTTTACGCCCTTATGCCCCCGCGGATGCTCAACGCCCTGCTCTCATTGGAACGGCGCGTGCCCGCGCAGGTCCGAGCGCGCGTCTTCTGGCACATGCAAGTGCTAGAGTAGAAGCCCCTCTGAAAGAGCGTACCGCCGTCGGACACAATGCTCCGACTCTCAAGATAGACTCGCGAACATGCCGCGAGGCCGCCGGTGACTCGCAAGCCCTCGGCGGCCCCGCAATGCATCGTTCGCCGTTTCGTCAGCGCCCTAGCGGATGGCGTAGGTTACCTGCACGTTCACGCTGATTTCGTACTCGCCCGGCTGGATGGGCGTGGCACCGCCCAAACCTTCGGCCTTGGCAACGGAGTAATACAACGGGCCAGGCGTCCCAACGACCTCGCTGATGGTGATCACCTCGCCCACGCTGACGCCGCCCAGCGACGCCAGGGCCTGGGCCCGCGCCGCCGCATCGGCCATGGCCTTCTCGCGGGCCTGGGCCTCCAACTCGGCGGTGCTCTCCACGCCGAAGTACACGCCGTACACGTTGTTGGCCCCCGCTGCCACGGCCTGGTCCAGGATGTCGCCCAAGCGCGCGATGTCGCGGATGGTCAGGCTGACCTGATTGGAAACGCGGTACACAACGGTGTAGTCCTCTTTGCCAGCCGACGGCATGACGACAGGCCGCTGCTCCGTGTAGATGCTGAAGTTGCTGGTCTGGATGTCCTTGTCGGCGATGCCCAGGGCCTTGATCTTCTCCAGCAGCGCGCTCATCCTGGCGCGGTTCGCGTCCATCGCCTCCTGGGCCGACGGCGCAGAGGTCTCCACGCCCACGTTGATGTGGGCCACGGTAGGCGCTCCGCTGGCCTTGCCCTGGCCGACGACGGTGATGGTGCGGACGGGTTGCTGTGAGGCGCCCGCCTGCGACGCGCCAGCCGAGCCGCACGCGCTCAGAATCACCGCGCCCACGAGCAGGAGCATCCCCGCGATGATAAACTTGTGCTTCCTCATGGTCTTCTCCTCGCTTCCGTTTCTGTGTGATGTCGCAACGTTTAGACGCGCAGGCGCGCAGAAAGGTTCCTACGCGGGGACAGAAAAGAGGGTTCCTCGGGGAACCCTCTGGGGTTTCGGGGCCTCTCGCCGGCCCGTGGGAGAGGTGGCGGGTTTGCGGTTCTGGCCGCTTGCCGGCTGCCGAGGCCCGCTGTTCGGTTGGGGGCACCGGTGCGCTGGGTGCCCTGCGGAGGATAGCGATTCCGGACTCGTCGGTCCGGCTGCCACGTGGGTGCTGCGCCTGGCGGAGTGCGCTGGGACGCTTGACGCACTCCAAGACGGTAAGACGGGATAATTCTTGTGAATGATCGGCAATGATACCGTGCTGGTCCCGCTCGCGTTTTCCACTGCCATTATAGGACAGAATTGCCCTCGCGAGCGTGAAAGTGAAGTAAAGGAGACGTGAAAGTCCCGTGAGCGAGAGGAGAAGCGGCCCGCTAGCCCGTTACCGTATATCCGTGGCGCGACACCGTGCGGATGTAGATCGGCTCGGCGGGGTCCGGCTCAATCTTGGCGCGGATGTTGCGGATGTGGGCGCGGACCAGGTCGGTGCTGCCGGCCCCCACGGGGTAGCCCCACACCTCTTTCAACAGGCGCTCGGACGTGAACACGACGCCAGGATGCTTCATGAGGTGCTGCATGAGTTGGAACTCCACCGGCGTGAGCAGCGCCTGGCGGTCGCCAGCCTCAAGGATGAACGTATTGAGGTGGAGCGCCAACCGACCCACGCGCAACACGTCGGTCCCTTCGGGAACGGGACGGACACGCCGCAACAGGGCGCGAATGCGCAGGGACAGTTCGCGCAGGTCAAACGGCTTGGGCAGGTAGTCGTCGGCACCGGCCTCAAACCCGCGGATGCGGTCCTCCACGGACTCGCGACTGGTGAGGAACAGGACGGGCAGACCCGCCAACTCGGGCTGCTCGCGCATGCGGCGACACAGTTCCAGGCCGTCCATCTTGGGCATGATCACGTCCAGGATGGCGATATCTGGCCCCCAGGCGAGGGCGACCTTGAGCGCCTCCTCGCCGTCCCGCGCGGTGATGACCTCGTACCCTTCGGATTCCAGGCGACGCCGGATTACGTCCAGTATGGATCGCTCGTCGTCCACCGCCAGGATGCGCGTGCGGCGGAGTGGAGACGGCGTTGTCTGTTGTGTTGGCCCTGTCACTGCGGCCTCCTTGCTTGCCACGGTTTGGATGGATGGGCGGCGGCGCTACGAGTACTGCATTTGCATTATACACGCAAACGCCCTGTTGCGCAATGGTTTTGGACAAAATGGGACTATTTTCCTATGAGGGGCGCGGAGGGTTGTGGATTTGGTCGTAGGGGCGACTCGGGGAGTCGCCCCTACCTGGAGTTTGGCCTTTTTGAGGGAGGACTTGAAAATGGGGTGCCCCTTGGTGTAAAGTAGAGTTATACGAAACCACCACACGAAGGAGGCACCCCGAAATGAATGATACCACATTGCAAACGAGAA
>DAOTVT010000008.1:0-15923 GCA_034436295.1 Anaerolineae bacterium
AACGCTGGTCACCGTTGGCTACCCCGCTCACCTGCTATGGTGGCTGGACTCACAGACCATGTGTGGACTGTTAAAGAGCTGCTCTGGATCGTTGTGCTCCCTGTCAACACTTAACGGGGAGACTATCATCGCACACCTCCGTGGCAAAGTCAAGGGGGTTGCGCACATGTGAACAATCTGCCGCCCCGTGCGGGCGGCGGGGACAGCCGCCCCCTACCGAACCGCCAGCGCCTCCAGCAACTGATAGCGCAGCGCCGCAAACTCCGGCGACGCCGTCATGGAGCGCCGCCGCGGGCGGGCCAGGGGCACGGCGAGCACAGCCTTGACCCGCCCCGGCCGCGGCGTCATCACATACACCCGATCCGACAGGAATAGCGCCTCGTCCACGTCGTGGGTGATGAACAGGATGGTCTTGCGGAAGCGCGCCCACACCCCCAGCAGCCACTCCTGCAACTCCATCCGCGTCAGCGCGTCCAGCGCCCCGAACGGCTCGTCCAGCAGCAGCACCTCGCGGTGGGTCAGGAACGTGCGGAGCAGGGCGGCGCGCTGCTTCATCCCGCCCGACAGCACCGCCGGATACGCGTCGGCGAACCCCTCAAGCCCGAACAGCGGCATCAGTTCCCTGGCCTCGCGGCGGCTCTCCCGCAGGTCTTCGCCCCGCAGTTCAGGCCCCAGGATCACGTTGTCCAGCACCGACCGCCAGGGCAGCAGGAGGTCTTTCTGCGGCATGTAGCCCACCAGGCCCGCGCGGCGCGAGGCCGCCTGCCCGTCCAGCAGCACCTGGCCTTCATCCGGCTCCAGCAGGCCGCAGATGATGTTGAACAGGGTGCTCTTGCCGCAGCCGCTGGGGCCGATGATAGACACGAACTCGCCCGCGCGGGCATGGAGGCTCACGTCCTCCAGCGCCTTCAAGGGCACCCCGTCCACCTTGAACCACTTGGTGATGCCCGTCAGTTCCAGTTTGCACGGCGCGTCAGGGCAGGAATTCATTGGTGAACGCCTTGTCGGGGTCAAAGTCGCCGGTGATAAGGCCGTTGGTCTTCATCCAGTCGCCGAAGGCGCGCCACGTCTCGGCCTTCTGCACGCCCCACTTCGGCGCGTCGGCCTTGTAGCGCGGGCTGAGCCACTCCTGGCTGCGGCGGATGAGTTCGGGGTCGCTTTCGGGCGCGTACTTCAGCAGGATTTCCGCCGCCTCCGATGGGTGCGCGATGGCGTACTCGTACCCGCGCGCCGTCGCCGCCATGAATCGGCGCACCAGGTCGGGCTTCTCCTGGATGGTCTTCTCGCCTGCGATGACGACGGGCGTGTAGTAGTCGGGCACGCAGGACCCGTACAGCGGAATCGTGTTCAGTTCGTACCCCTTGATTTGCGCCTGCACGCCGTCCCACGCCAGGAAGATCCACGCGATGTCCACGCGCCCGCCCAGCAGCGCCGGAAAGGCGTCAAACCCCACGTCCACAAACGTCAGTTTGCTGAAATCGCCGCCATCGCACGCCATCAGCCCCTTGATGACCGCCTGCTCCAGGGGAAGGCCGTAGGACGCATACGTCTTGCCCTCAAAGTCCTTGGGGCGCGTGATGCCCTTGGCCTTCAGCGACGCGAACGCCGACGTGTTGTGCTGGATGATGGCCGCCAGCGACACCACCGGAATATCCTGCGAGCGGGCGATGGTAACCTCCTCCTGGAAACTCACGCCGAACTCGGTATGGCCGAAGGCCACCTGCTTGAGCGCCGCAGCCGGATCCGAGGGAATCTGGATGTCCAGGTCAATCCCCTGCTCCTTGTACCAGCCCTTGTCCAGGGCCACGTAGAAGCCGGTGTGATTGGTGTTCGGCACCCAGTCCAGCGACAGCGTGGCCTTCACCGGCGCGGGCGTCGGCGTGGGCGTGGCCCTTTGCCCGCACGCCACCAGCAGCAGAACCGTGACAACCATCAGGACCGACAAAACCCGTTTGGACATGTTCCACCTCCCTACATTTCTTCCCATCTTTCTTCGCGTGCTTGGGTGTAGAACCACGGGAGCGCCAGGCGCTCCGCGGCAACGACCGCCAGAAACAGCGCCAGGCTCAGCGCCGAGACGACGGCAATGGTCGCGAAGACCCAGTCGGTGCGGAAGGAGTTGCTGGCGCGCAGCATGAACACCCCCAGCCCTCGGCTAGCGCCCACCCACTCGCCGATGATGGCCCCGACGACGCTGTAGGTGATGGCCACCTTGATGCCCGTGAACATGCCGGGCAGCGAGGCGGGCACGCGCACCTTGAGGAAAATCTGGCGGCGGGTGGCCCCCATGGACTGTAGGAGCGCGATGAGGTCGGGGTCGGTGGAGCGCAGCCCGTCGGCCGTGCCCACCACGATGGGGAAGAAGCAGACCAACCCCACGACCACCACCTTGGGGAGCAGGCCGTAGCCGAACCAGATGACCAGCAGCGGCGCTACGGCGATGATGGGGATCGTCTGCGACACGACGAGCAGGGGATACAGCGCCCGCCGCAGCGTGGCCGAGACGTCTATCAGGAGCGCCATGACCAGCCCGCTCGCCAGCGCGACGGCGAATCCGACGAGGGTCTCCACCACCGTCTGCGCCAGGTGCGGCCCCAGGAGATGGCGGGCGTCCACCGCGGCGCGGGCGATGGCCGAGGGCGCGGGCAGAAGCCAGGCCTGGATGCGCCACACCCGCGTCGCGAGTTCCCATGCGGCGAAGACCAGCGCCACCAGCAGCACGGCGGGGCCGTATTCGGCGATGGCCTGACCCAGCGGAGGCCGTTTGGCCGTTGCGCCTGCCTTCATGGCGTCTCCTCCTTGCGCGGCGCGGGGCACGCGTTGGTGAGCGTGATGACCAGCACCGCCGGCCCCAATTCGGCGGCGCGGCGGAAGCCATCCCTCAGCGCGTTCAGAATCACCTCGTCATCGCCCCACGTCAGCGTGCTCATCGGCCCGGGCGTGTATTCCAGGCCGTGCGCCGCCAGCGCCTTCCAGATTTCCGTGACGGCCGGGGACAGGTCCTCCTGCCCCAGCGGGTACAGACTCACCTGCGCCGATACGCCCATCATACGTCTATCCTCCCGACCAGAAGCGCGCCGAACGGGCGAAAGGCCCCGCGCCCGATGCGTTCCAGCGGCCATGCCGCGCGCAGCCCCTGCCCGCCCGGCAGCACAAACACCGAACTGCTCCACCTCACCGTGCCGAATGGCGCGAGCAGCCGCGTGAATTCCCCTGGCGCGAAGAAGTGCGCCGCCGCGAAGGGGTCAGACGGGTTGCGGCGGGCAGCCTTTCGGCGCACCCACGCCCACGGAGACCAGGCGTTCAGCACGCCGACCACCACCCGCCCGCCCTTGCGGCACACGCGCGCCATCTCGGCCACGGCCCGCGCCGCGTCGGACACGAACTCCAGCGCCGTTACCGACAGCACCAGGTCAAAGACGCCATCCCCGAAGGGCAGGGTCGCGGCGTCGGCCTGCACCAGGGGCGGCATCCCCGGCTTGGCGCAGGCCACCCGCAGCATGGCGCGCGACACGTCCACGCCCACCACCCGCGCGCCGCGCTCGGCGAGGAACTGCGCGAAGTGGCCGGTGCCGGTCCCCACGTCCAGCGCGGCCTGCCCCGCCACCGGCCCCGTGAACCGCAGCAGCAGGTCCTTCTCCAGCAGGTCCACCGTATGCCCCAGGGGCGTGTCAAACCAGGAATCGTAGAGGTCCGCGAACGGGTCAAACGGCCCCTGCATCGCCCTCCTCCTCGCCGTGGGTTACGACGACCAGCAGGATGCCGTCGGATGTGGATACGCGGGCCACAGGCCCCAGCAGGACGTTGCTGATGCCGCGCCCAGGCCCCATGAACAGGCTTTCGCGGCGCAGCGGGTACTCCAGGCCCTCCGTTTCCACGCCGCGCACCTCGGGCGTGAGGGGAATCAGCGAGACCGTGTCGCCCGGCCGGCCGCGAATCTCGGCCCGCCCCCACGCGACGAAAGCCTCCACCCGGCCGTCCACCAGCCGCACATCCTTGCCCCGCAGTTGGGGCATGGTGAGCAGGTACACATTGCCCAGGGTGTGATCCAGGCGGCCGCCCAGCGCGCCGGCGATGGTGATCTCCTCGGCGCCGCGCCTGACGGCCTCCAGCAGCGCCAACTCCAGGTCGGTCTCGTCCTTGCGCGGCGGGAAGGTGCGGATTTCCACGCCGTTTCGGCGCAGGGCGTCCGCCAAGTCCGCCGGCAGCGAGTCCATGTCGCCGACGACCACGTGCGGGCGGATGCCGGCGGCGAGGGCCAGCGCCGCCCCGCCGTCCGCCGCGATGATGAGTTGGGCCGATTCCGCCAGGCGGGCCAGCGCCGATGAGTCCGCGCCGACCGACGCCGCCACCACGAGCGTTCGCATACCTGCCTCCCGCAAAACAAAAGCCACCTGCCCTGGATGGGCCGATGGCCGTAAGTTTACAGACTTCCCTACGCTAGCATTACCCAGGTCAGGTTCAAGGGGTCGATGCCGGACTAGGCATCCTCTCAGCGCAGTTCCGTGCGCTCCCCCAGTCGTATTCGGTTGTCGCACATCAACTTTACACCGAGTCGGCGCGGGCGTCAAATCGCGCCTCGTCGTGATGGGTGTACCTTATCCACGAATAACACGAATCCACACGAATAAGTTATGGGTAGTGTATTTCTTCGGTGGAAACTGTGTGGTGCAGGCCAAAAGGCCGGGGGCACTTATGGAAACCTAGCCCTGCGCTCGCAATGGGCTGGTGGCACAACACCCAAACACGTAGGGCGGCTTTCCATAGCCGCCGGAAGCAGGGGGGCACTTATGGAAACCTGCCCTACACCCTACGCATTTCATACTTTTCCACGAATAACGCGAATCCACACGAATAAGAAAAAGGAGATTGCCAAGGTGCTATGTGCGACGCACTTTTGGAAGTGCGTCGCACATAGACACCCGTAACCCGACCGGCGGTCGGGGGGCGCGTTTTCTTTGCCCGCGGCCTCAATTGATGTTATAATTCCGCCGCTGGGAGACAAATCGTCATGGCCGAGAAGCCCGAAGCCGCTGTGCCACAAAACCAGTACGCCGAATACCTGGAGCAGGGCATACGCGCCGCCGAGTCGGGGCGGAGGGCCTATGCGCGCCGCCTGTTGGCGCAGGCCGCCGCACTGGACCCGCATCGCAAGGACGCCTGGCTGTGGCTGGCGGGCCTGGCCGCCGACCCGCGCGAGTCCATAGCGTACCTCCAGCGCGTGTTGGCCATAGACCCCGACGACGAGGCCGCCAAGGAAGGCATCGCCTGGGCGCAGAAGCGCCTCGCCCCTCGTCCCCTCGTAGCCCCGGCCCCGCCACGGGCCGCCCGCACGGCCACGGCTGCCGCGCCGGCCCTGCGGAAACCCGTCGCCCCTCTGCGTCATTGGGCCTGGGTCGGCGTGCTGGTGGCCCTGGTGGTCGCGGGGGCGGCGCTCCTTGTCTCCACGGCTTACGGCGTCATCGCCGCGCGGCCCACCCCCACGCCGACGCCCACAAACCTGGAGCGCATTGCCCAGTGGCGCGGCCCGCTGGAAGACGCCTGGCAGCGGGGCGACTGGACGGTCGTCATCACCATCCTGGAGCGGGTGCGCGCGCTGGAACCCAACTACGGCGGACTCAACGATTGGCTCACCGCCGCCTACACCAACTACGGCCGTTCGCTGGTTACGCAGGAGCGGTGGGAACAGGCGCGCAAGGCCTTTGACGCGGCGCTGGCCGTCGTCCCTGGCTACCCGCCCGCGCAGACCCAGGTGGAAGCGTTGAACCTCTACCTCGGCGGCGTTGAGCGCCTGGAAGCCGGCGACTGGGAAGGGGCGCGGGCGACCTTGCAGCGGGCCTACGCGCTGGACTCCGCCTACCCGCGCCTGACATCCCTGCTCTACCAGGCTTGCTATCGCCACGGCTTGCAGTTGCAGCAGGCGGGCAACCTGCGCGCGGCCAAAACCGCCTACGAGGACGCGCTGGCGGTGCTGCCCGACGGCGCCGAGGCCCAGGCGAAACTGGCGGAGGTCAACTACCTGCTCACCCCGCCGACGCCCACGCCGACGCCGATTCCCCCCAAGAAGATTGTCGTGGACATCTCCGAGCAGCGCATGTACGTGTACGAAGGCGGCGTCCTGATCTACAAGTGGGTGTGCTCCACCGGCGAGCCGGGGCGGGATACGCGCACGGGGGTCTTCGCCGTGCAGTCCAAGATTCCCGAGGCCTACTCCAGCGTGTGGCGGCTGCGGATGCCCTACTGGCTGGGCATCTACTGGGCCGGCGCCAGCGAGAACGGCATCCACGCGCTGCCCATCAACCCCAATGGCACCGTGCTGTGGGCGGGGTTCCTGGGGCACAAGGTTTCGTTCGGCTGCATCATCCTGGATACGCCCAACGCCAGGACGCTCTACGACTGGGCGGAAATCGGCACGCCGGTCATCATTCAACCGTAGGCACCGCACGCCACGCCATTGCGCGCCGGACGGGCGCGAGGCGCGGCTGGACCCTATACCCGCGATAGGCGGGGTTTCGGAGGACGAAGATGCCCATGGATTTGGCGCAACTTGAGCAGATGGTCAACTGGCTGGACGAGGAGCGGCGCAAGGACAAAGAGGAACTGGCCCGCCTGCGCCAGCGCCTGGAACAACAACTGCTGGCCGCCGACGAGCAGGTGCGGCGCTTCCAGGAACTGGACGCGCGCCTGTCCGCCGTTCAGACGCAGGTTGCCCGAATGGCGCGGTTTGACCAGGCGCTGGAGCAATTGCGCAAGGAACTCGTCGCGCTGGTGGGGCAAGTGGACGAGAAACTCACCGCGGCCCAGCGCGAGGCCGACCGCGCTCGCCTGATGGAGCGCGAGGCGCAGACCGCCGCCATCGCCGAACTGCGCAAGCAACTGGAACCCCTGCCCAAACTGGAGGAGGCGCTGGAAGCCCGCCGCACCGAGGAGCAGCGCCTCAATCAGATGATCCTGGAGCAGCGGCCCAAACTCCTGGCGCTGCAGGACCGCCTGGACGAGCAGATTCACGCCACCCGCGTCGTGGAGGAGCAACGCGCCCACGACGCGAAGCGCATCGCCGAGATTCAGGAGACAGCCAATGAACTCCTGCGCCGCACCGAGGCCCTCACGGCGAAGGCCCAACTGCTGGAGGACAGCCTCCGCAAGACCGAGCAGCAGGTGGCGACGATTCAGGCCACGCGGGATGACCTTCGCACCGAGCAGCGCCAGTTCATGGAGGAGCAACTCCTGGCCGAGCAGAAGCGCAAGCGCCAGTTGGATGAGTGGGCACAGGAACTCGCCCAGCACCAGAAGCGCATGGCCGACTTCTCGGCCGCGATGCAGGTGTACAAGGACTTCTACGACAAGAACCGCCACGCCCTGGAAAGTCTGGAGAAACTGCAAGCCCACCTGTCCCAGCGCCAGGCCGAACTGGCGGAGATGCAGCGCCTGTCCGAGGAGCGGCAGAAGAAAACGCTGCTAGAGTGGCGCGAGGAGAATGAGAAGCGATGGAAGCAGGAGGCGCTGACGGCCGAGTACGCCTGGAACCAGCAGCAGCGCCAGAACGAGACCTTCGCCAGTCGCCTGGACGCGCTGGAAGCCGCTATCGCTTTGCCAGATGCAGAACTCGCCCGCGTGTGGGAGGAGTTGACCCAGACCGTGGCGGCGCAACTGGAGTGCCTGCACAAGCGCCAGGCCGACCTGGACGAAATCGTGGCAGCCCGCAAGAAGAAAGGCGCGGCATGGGTCAAGCGTGAGCCGTAAGCCTTGCCTTTGGGAGCGGGCATCGGCGTTTCACATGGGGGAAGCGTAGATGCACGTCATCGGTACTGCCGGACATGTGGATCACGGAAAGTCCACGCTGGTAAAGGCGCTCACCGGCATAGACCCGGACCGCCTCAAGGAAGAGAAAGAGCGCGAGATGACCATTGACCTGGGGTTCGCCTGGCTCACGCTGCCCAACGGCGAATCGGTCGGCATCGTGGACGTGCCCGGCCACAAGGACTTCATCAAGAACATGCTGGCCGGCGTGGGCGGCATAGACGCGGCCATCCTCGTCATCGCCGCCGATGAAGGCGTCATGCCCCAGACGCGCGAGCACCTGGACATCCTTGACCTCTTGCAGGTGCAAAACGGCGTGGTCGCGCTCACCAAGAAGGATTTGGTGGAAGACCCCGAGTGGCTGGACCTGGTGCTGGCCGACGTGAGCGAGACGCTGGAGGGCACGGTGCTGGAGGGCGCGCCGATCATCCCCGTGTCGGCCCGCACGCGGGAAGGCATCCCCGAACTCCTGGCGGCTCTGGAGCGCGCCCTGAGCCAGATTCCGCCGCGCCCCGACCGCGGACGCCCTCGGCTCCCCGTGGACCGCGTGTTCAGCATCGCCGGCTTCGGCACGGTCGTTACCGGCACGTTGACCGACGGCTCCCTGCGCGTGGGCCAGGAGGTGGAAATCCAGCCCCAGGCGCTCAAAGCCCGCATCCGAGGACTCCAGTCGCACAAGCAGAAGGTGGACGTGGCCATGCCCGGCAGCCGCGTGGCGGTGAACCTGTCGGGCGTGAACACCGACCAGATCGCGCGCGGCGACGTCGTTACGAGCCCCGGCTGGCTTCACCCGACCGTGCTGGCCGACGTGCGCCTGAAGAGCCTGGACGACGCCCCGCGCGCCCTGAGGCACGGGCAGGAGGTGGAATTCTTCTGTGGCGCGGCGGAAGTGATGGCGAAGGTGCGCCTTCTGGAGAGCGACACGCTGGCCCCCGGACACGAGGGCTGGGCGCAGTTGGCCTTGAGCCGCGCCGTCCCCCTGGTCAAGGGCGACCGCTTCGTCATCCGCCAGCCATCGCCCAGCCTCACCATCGGCGGCGGCGTGGTCGTGAACCCGCACCCCGGCCGCAAGCACCGGCGCAAGCAGCCGTCGGTCATCGCGCAGTTGGAGACCGCCGCCCACGGGACGCCGGAGGAGATCATCCTGCAGGCGCTGGACTCGCCGCCGCCCCTGGAGGTGGGCGAGTTGCTGCGCAAGAGCGGGATGCCCCGCGAAACGCTCCTTGAGGCCCTGGAGCGTCTGCGGACGCAGGGGCAGGTCGTCCCCATCGGCGACAAGACCCTGACCGACGCGACGCTCGTTACCACGCCGCACGCCTGGCAGGCTCTCGTGGGCCAGATGACCGACCTGCTGCGCGCCTATCACCAGCAGTACCCCGCCCGCCTGGGGATGCCCAAGGAAGAGGTCAAGAGCCGCCTGAAGATGCCCGCCCGCCCGTTCAACGAGATCATCCAGCAGGCCGCCGCCGAGGGCGCTGTGGCATCGGACGAGGCCGCGCTGCGCCTCCCGTCGCATACGCCGCACTTCCGGCCGGACGAGCAGGCGAAGGTGGACGCGCTGCTGGCGGCCTTCCGCCGCTCGCCCTATGCCACGCCGTCGGTCGCCGAGTGCGAGCAGGCCGTGGGCAGCGAGGTATTCAACGCGCTGGTGGAGCAGGGCCGACTGGTGAAGGTGAGCGCGGAGGTGGTCTTCCTCGCCGAGACCTACGACGAGATGGTGGATCGGGTGGTGCGGTTCATCAAGGAGAACGGCTCCATCACGGTGGCGCAGGTGCGCGACATGTTCAGCGCCAGCCGCAAATACGCCCTGGCCCTGATGGAGCACCTGGACCAGCGCAAGGTAACGCGGCGCGTCGGCGACGAGCGCGTGCTGCGGTAGCGGGGGCCGCCACGCGCCGCATCCGGACATCGGGTGGATTCCAATCCTGGGGCGGGGGTTACCTCACCTATTCCCACCCTGGCCCTCCCCTTTCCTCTCCGCCGGCGGAGAGAAACTGAAATCTACCATTGTCTGCCCGCGCCTTGACACCGCAGAGAACACTTGTAGAATACAGCCGCTGAGGAGAACTAGGGGCTACTGGCGCGCGGTCGCCGTCCTGTCGCAATCAGCCCGTTTCGCTGTTTCACCGTCCTCGCCAGCAACGCCACGCACCCCTTCGTCCCTCCCGACGCACGGGTTACATCCACGGCTCAAAGGAGGCGGGCATGAACGCGAAGCGGGTTGTTCCTCGGATCCTTCTGGTCGGGCTGGTCGCCCTGGCGGCGGAAATCTCCCCGATGGCGAGCGCCCCGCCGTCGCATCCCACGAACGCGCAGGCTGCCAGCGTTGAACTCGTGGCGCAGATCGGAGGCCCCGTCATGGCGGTGGCCGTGGCGGGCCGCTATGCTTACGTCGGCGTAGGGCCGCGCCTGGTCATCTTGGACATCTCCAACCCGGGCACTCCCACCGTCGTGGGCCAGTCAGCCGTTCTGCCGAGGCAGGTGCAAGATGTCGCCGTGGCGGGGAACTACGCATTCGTGATAGACGGAGACGCGCTTCGGGTCATCAGCGTCGCCAATCCGGCGGCGCCCGCGCAGGTGGGCGTGTACAATGTGCCTGGCGGGCGGGCGCGAGGCGTGGCGGCCGCCGGCAACTACGCCTACGTAACCGCGGGCGCGGGCCTGCGCGTCATCAATATGGCCAATCCTGCGGCGCCGAGCGAGGTTGGATCGTGTAGCCTGCCCGATGATGCCTACGGCCTGGCCGTGGCGGGAACCTATGCGTATGTAACCGCAGGGACGGGGCTCCGCGTCATCAACGTGGCGAATCCGGCGGCTCCCGCCGAGGTCGGGTCTTGCAACATGCCTAGCACCGCCCGCAATGTGGCGGTGGCGGGGAATTATGCCTACGTCGCGGATGGGGGCAGCGGCCTGCGGGTCATCAACGTGGCCAATCCGGCGGCTCCGAGCGAGGTCGGCTCCCACGATACAGAGGGCGTCGCCAGAAGCGTGGCCGTGGCGGGAAACTATGCCTATCTGGCGGACGAGGGCCGCGGCCTGCGCGTGATCCATGTCGCCAACCCGGCTGCCCCTACGGAAGTCGGCTTCCATGACACTCCGGCGGTTGCCGTGGACGTGGCCGTAGCGGGAAACCACGCCTACGTCGCGGATGAGATCGGCATGCGGGTCATCAGCGTCTCCGATCCCAGCGCGCCGACCGAGGCCTACTTCCTGAACAGGCCCGGATCCGCGCTGAGCCTGGATGTGGCGGGAGACTATGCCTATACGGTTGTGCAGTCAAGCAGGCCCAACTATCCTCTCCCGCTTGCGCCGTACTGGAGCGGCTTGCAGATCGTCAATGTGTCGGATTTGGCAGCCCCAACCAGCGCCGGCATGTACGCCACGGGAGGCAGAACCCAGGAAGTGGCAGTGGCGGGGGACTGGGCGTATCTCGCCGACCATTACGGCGATTTCATCGTGGTGAACGTGGCCAATCGCGCAAGTCCAGCCGAGGCGGGCGGGTGCTGGATCTTTGGGTGGGCCCTATCGGTGGCCGTAGCGAGCAACTACGCCTATGTCGGCTCCGATCAGGATGGGCTGAACATCATCCACATTGCGAACCCAACGGCGCCGAGTTTGGTCAAGACGCTCGGGAACTGGGACCCGTATGGCATTGCGGTGCAAGGGGAGTACGTCTTCGCCGCTGCCAGCGGCCTCCGCATCGTGAACGTGGCGAATCCGACAGCGCCGTATGAGGTGGGCTTCTACGCCATGTCGGGGTCTGTTTGGGGGGTGGCCGTTCAGGGGAATTATGCCTACGTCGCCAATTATGACCGAGGCCTGCGCATCGTGGATGTCTCCAATCCGGCGGCCCCGACCGAGGTGGGCTTCTACGACACGTCGGGGCACGCCGAGCAAGTAGCCGTGGCAGGAAACTATGCCTACGTGGCCGATGGGGAGGGCGGCCTGCGCGTGATCAGTATCGCCAATCCGGCGGCCCCGACCGAGGCTGCTTTCTACGACACGCCTGGGTACGCCTGCGACGTGGCAGTGGCGGGCGACTACATCTATGTGGCCGACGGTTCCGGCGGGCTGCTTATCCTGCGTTTTGCGGGTCCCGCCACGCCAACGCCGACGCGCACCCGGACGCCCACGGCAACCCGCACCCCAACGATAACCCGCACGCCCACCCGCACCCGGACGCCGACCATCACCCGCACCCCTACGGCCACGCCGACCAGGACTCATACGCCCACGCCGACGTTCACCCGCCGCCCAACGAACACGCCTGGGCCGTCGCCCACGTGGGTCCCAGGCTCCGCGCCCAGAATCCGGGTGCCCATCCTGTTCCGCGAGTGGGCCGTCGCCGTTCCGCCCACCGCCACGCCAACGGCCACGCCCTCACCCTCGGCCACGCGCACGCCGACGGCAACAGGCACTGCTACCCGCACGCCCACCGCGACAGCCACACCAGGCGGATCGCCAGGGGTCCACGTTCTGCCCAATCACTCCTCCTACATCGGCGCGGACGGGTTGCTGCACATCGTGGGTGAGGTGCAGAACAACACGGCGGACAATCTGTCGTTCGTGGAGATTACGGTGAACCTGTTTGATGGCCGTGGTCAGCAGGTGGACACCGGCTCGGCGTTTACCCTGCTGGACAACCTGCCATCGGGGGAGAAGACCTGCTTTGACGCCGCGTTGACACAGACCACGGGATGGGCATACTACGAATTTGAGACGCCCACGTTCTGGCCGGGGCGGCCATGGCCGAATCTGACCATCCTGAACCTCTCTGGCGCAGTCCTTACGCCCTCTGGATGGTATCTCCTATCGGGGCAGGTGCGGAATGACCACGGCGCGCCGGTGAGTTTTGTCATCCCTGCGGGCACCCTGTACAACGACCAGGGCAAAGTCGTGGGGTGCAACTCTGGCGTCGTGGGAAACCTGTCCCCCATGGAGACCCAGCCTTTCAGCATCTTGTTCGCGGAGCGCACCTACTCCGACGTTGCGTCGTACCGGGTTCAGGCGGATGGGGAACCCCAGTGAGCGAGGGGCATCGGCTTCGGAGTGGGAAGTCTGGTATAGTATGCACGGGAAGCGCGCATCGTCCTGCGAGAGCGCCCGTGGAGGGTGATGGGAATGAGACAATTGCCCGTATGACAAAGAGCGAACTCAAGGAACTGATAGAAACTTCCATTGAGCAGAAGTTGTTGGAGTTGCTCGGCGATCCCGACGAGGGGCTGCCCATTTGTGCCTTTGTGTCTTTGTGTGGGCATCAAGTTTCACACAGAGGCACAGAGACACAAAGGGATAAGGACACGGAGAGTCCCTCTGTGCCTTTGTGTCTTTGTGTGAGAATCGGGTTTCACACAGAGGCACAGAGACACAAAGGGATAAGGACCCGGAGAACCCCTCTGTGCCTTTGTGTCTTTGTGTGGGAATCAAGTTTCACACAGAGGCACAAAGACACAAAGAGATAAAGGCCCGGAGAACCCCTCTGTGCCTTCGCGTCTTTGTGTGGGAATCAAGTTTCACACATAGGGTCTTCGTCGCGCCCCCGCGCCGCAGGCGGGCAAAAACAGCGCGCGGGATGAGGGAGCGCCCGTCGCTATGGCGCGTAGTCGCGGAAGGCAAGCGGGAGATACAGGAAGTGGGTGCGTTCCACCGCGCTGCCCAACTCCCGCGTCCAGGCCATGCCGCCCGTGGTGCCGGCGAACAGTATCCCCTCCGCCGTGGCGCCAAAGGACAGCGAGCGCACCTGCCTGTTCCACAGCCCGTCGTTGAGGGCCGTCCACGACTGGCCCGCGTCGCGCGACATGTACACGCCGTCGGAACACGTGCCGGCGAACAGGGTCTGGTCGGTGAGGAACGTGGGCGACATCTCCAGCGCGCAGACGGTTACCACATAGGTTCCAGGCAGGCCGTTGTTGAACTGCGCCCAGGTCTGTCCGCCGTCGGTGGAGCGGAAGATGCCGCCCCAACTGCTGCCCGCGTACATCGTCTTGTCGGTGTTGAACTGGGGCGAGATGGCCAGCGCGTTCACCCGCAGGCTGATAAGCCCCCGATTGGCGGGACTCCACGAGCCGCCCGCGTTCGTCGTAACGAACACGCCGTTGTCATACGTGGCGGCAAACACCGTGCTGTCGCTGAAGTAGAAAGGCGATATGGCGAGGTCCATGATGCGCGAACTTTCCAGGCCGGTATTCACGGCCTTCCACTGGTTGCCGCCGTCGGTGGTCTTGTACACGCCGCCCCCATCGGTGCCGGCGTAAAGCGTGCGGTCCACGCCGAAGTAGGGCGAGATGGCGAGCGCGCTGACCCGCAGCGAGCCGAGGCCCGAGTTCACACGCGCCCACGTGCGGCCCGCATCCGTTGACTTGTACACACCGCTGCCGAGCGACCCCGCGTAGATCACGCGGTCTGTGCGGAACTCGGGCGAGATGGCCATGGCGGCGGGGGTCGGGGGCGTGTTGATCAGCCGCTCCCACGTAACTCCCCTGTCCGTGGACTTGTAGATGCCGCCGCCGGCGGTTCCCACGAACACCAGGCGGTCGGTGGCGAATTCGGGCGAGGCCTGGACGAAGTTTGCGGTGCCCAGGCCGGTGAGCAACTCGTTCACGGGTTGCCAGGTTACGCCTGCGTCGGTGGACATCCAGACCCCGCCCTTGTCGGTGCAGATGTACAGGCGGCCATCGGCGGCGAAGGTGGGCGAGAGCGCGATGGCGCGCACCGGCACGAAGGGGATGAGGCCCTGGTTCGCGTCCGCCCAGGTGGCGCCGCCGTCGGTGGACTTGAACACGCCGCCCGGAGAGCCGAGGAACAGCGTCTGGTCCGCCGCGAAATTCGGCGACAGGGCGAGGGCCAACACCTGAAGACCGGCGGCGGGGAGATTGCCGTTGCGCTCGTGCCACGTGGCGCCGCCGTCGGTGGAGCGGAAGACGCCATGGTTGAACGTGCCGGCGAAGAGGGTTCTGTCGTCCGCGAAGGCAGGCGACACGGCCAGCGCGCGAACATCCTCGCCCAACGCCAGGCCGACGTTGGCGGCGACCCACGAGTCCCCGCCGTCGCGCGACACGAACACGCCGCCCGAGAAGGTGCCCGCGAAGACCGTGCGGTCCTGGGCATAATCGGGGGAGACGGCTAGCGCCTGGACACTGAGACTGGTCAGGCCGACGCTGGACGGGTCCCAGGCCATGCCGCCGTTCACGGACTTGAACACGCCAGTGGCAAAGGTTCCCACGAACACGGTGTTGTCGGCGGCGAAGGTAGGCGTCGCGGCGATGGCTTGGATTCGGGGGGAAGCGCCGAGGCCCGCATTGGCCGCGCTCCACGTGCGGCCCTTGTTGGCGGAGATGAAGAATCCGTCGGTGGCGCCGGCGAAGACCAGGGAACTCACGGCGAAGTTGGGCGGCGCGGCCAGCGCGACGATGGAGTGGTCGGTGAGGCTGCCGGGTTCCCACGTCTGGCCCCGGTTGGTGGAGCGGAACACGCCGGCCTCCCACGTTCCGGCCAGCACAATCGGGTCCGACGCAAAGGTCGGGGCAACCCACAGGGCCTGCACCTGCGCGCCGAAGGGGCCTGTCGTCGTCCACACCCCCACGCCGCTCAGCGCGGCCGTGCCCGACGAACCGACGCCGAGAAGCGCCACCAGAAGGGCCGCCGTCCCCAGGAGACGTATCTTCGCCATCCGCAAACCTCCCGAAAGCGACGCCAGAGTCGCATGATTGCAGCCGCCGTTTGCGCGGAGGGGCGTTCCCCCCGCCCACGCATTATAGCATAACAAGCAGGCGGGTCAAGCATGCGGCGGTGCGGGGGCACGTTTCAGTTCCTGGGCAAGAAGGTAGGGCAGGTCTCCATACCGGCCCCCTGGTGGCTATCACGAATAACACGAATCTACGCGAATGGGAAACGCGAGTTTGCTTCGCATAGGGCGAATTCCCACACCTGCCCCCGGCCTGCGGTGCTACGGAAAGCCGCCCCGCGAACCGTAACCGCGAATAACGCCAATCCACGCGAATGGGGAACAGCAGGGCAGGTTTCCATACCTGCCCCGGCCTCCGGTGGGTATGACAAGCCACACTACGAACTTGTGTTGGCGGCCGAGGTGCGACGCACTTCCGGAAGTGCGTCGCACCTCGGAT
>DAOTVT010000009.1:0-16066 GCA_034436295.1 Anaerolineae bacterium
CCACGATGTTCCCTGTTTCACCTCGGTGGTAGGCCCTCCCTCCACTTCTATCTCGTACCAGCACGATGTGGGGTAACAATTCGCAGCCTCGGACCAACGGAAGGAGATAGTCTGGCCCAGGACAAACGCTTGCATCCCACATGGCGCTTGGGCGGTGGGCTTCCCCGGCAGCGCGGGCGTGCCGGAGGGTGTGGCCGTTGCGGTGCCGGGCGTGGGCGTCGCGCTGGGCGATGGGGTGGGGGAGGGCTTGGTCGCGGCGGGTGGGGCGGTGGGCGCAGCGCCGTTGGGCGCGGTCGTGGACGTCGGCGGCAAAGCGATGACCGGGCCGGAACCCGCTGGCACCACGGTGCTCGGCTGCGCAGGGGGTTGCGAAGCCGCTGGGGTTGCCGTCTGGTCGCCAAGTAACGCAGGGGAAAGGGGCGGCTTCATCAGCAAATAGGCGACGCCCACGGCGACCAGCCCCACCAGCACGGAGCCTGCAAGCACCGGCACAAGCCGCCTGACCGCCGCTTCTTTCACCCGCAGCGGCGGGATGCCGATAACGAGCCCGGTGATATTGTCGGAGCCGCCGGCAGCATTGGCCTGCGCGATGAGTTTCCGGACGGCGTCCTGGGGCATGTTTTCGGACAGAATCTGCGCGATTTGGCGACTTGACACCTCATTCGTCAGCCCATCGGTGGCCAGGAGTACAAGGTCTCCCGGCTGCAGCGGAAACGCCTGTACGTCCGGCTGCACCGTGGGGTTGTTGCCCACAGCCCGCGTGATGAGATTGCGCATCGGGTGGTTGGCCGCCTCCTGCGGCGTAACCTCGTGGGCGGCCAAGGCTTCCTCCACCCAGGAATGGTCGCGCGTCAGTTGGCGTAAAATCTTCCCGCGAAGGAGATAGGCGCGGCTGTCCCCAACATGGGCAACAATCAACTGATTGCGGTGGACCACAGCGGCCACAACGGTTGTACACATGCCCTGGTAGGCGTGATTTCTGCGCGCTTCTTCGTAGATTTGCTGGTTCGCCACCTGGATGGCGCGGGCGAGCGAGGCGATGATGTCGGTGTCCGGGTCGCCATAGAAGGTGGACATAATGATCTGGCAGGCCATCTTGCTTGCCCTGTCCCCTGCTGTGTTGCCCCCTACTCCATCGGCGACGATGAACAACTCGCCCTTCGTGCGGATAACCCTGGGCTCAAGGTTGGGATGCACCGCGTAGGAGTCCTCGTTGACCTCGCGCTGTTTGCCACGATCGGTGCCAGCGCCAATTACCAAGGGGTCAGGCGGTTTCCTCTTCATTGTCAACCTCCGCGCATTCAATCTGATGCCCAGACGAGCCTGTAGCAGTTCTTCGCATTGTCAAACTGATAGATTTTGGTTACATTGAAAAGCGCCACCGGCTTGGCCGCTTGCCATGTTCCCTCTAGAAGCAACGGGGGCTTCAGGCCCAATTCGCGGACATCCCGGTTCCCAGCCCGCCATGCGGGGTCTATAATGTTCGTCTTAACATATGGGTGGCTCTCAAGACCACGCTCGTCTAGTAACCAATTTCCCCACTGGGATGTTATCACTCCAACCCGCTCAACATCCACTTCTAGCGCGCGCCAATAAGCGCGCAGCGGAGTACCGGCCACCCCATCTCCTATGCGCTCAACGTGGTCAAGAATGCCCACAGCGGTCAATGTGTCTCTCTTTGCCGGCGCGAACTTTGCATCCTTGATGCTGCCCTTGGCGGCGAGAAGCATCGCCGGGCCTGAGGCAGTCGTAATCGTGATCCGCCAGTCGTCGCCTTGCCACGCCACATCCAAGACACGCGCCTCCAGGTACGTGGCAGGCTCGATACGGAGGAATCTCCGGTCGCAGATTGCAGGCCCAAGCGGAAGGGACGGGGATTCTGGCGCTGGCAACAGTACAAGGCGTGCCACAACGTATAGGATGGCGAATACGAGCGCAAGCCCAAGGCCCAAGAACAGAGGGAATGCAGCCGCATGATCCAGGAGAGCCTTTTTCGGGGGCTCGGGGATCACGGGAGTTGGCTCAATCAGCAGCACTGTTACATTGTCTGGCCCCCCCGCCGCCAGTGCCGCGCGGACCAGGTCTCTGACTGCGCCTGAAAGCGACGGCTGCCCAAGGATACGTGCAATTGTCTGATCCTCTACCACATCCGTTAGCCCGTCCGTACAAAGGAGCAAGCGTTCGTTGCCCTCTAGAGGGATTTCATAAATGTCGGGGGTAATCTCCGTGTCCCCGCCAATGGACTGGGTGATGACATGCCGATGAGGATGCGTCTTGGCCAAATCCTGGGTTATGGTCCCCTGTCGGATCAACTCGGCTACGAGGGAGTGATCACGGGTAACCTGTTTCACTTCCCCGTTCCGCCAGACATAAGCGCGGCTGTCTCCCACGTTGGCTATGACGGCCGTTTTCCCAGAGACAGCCAGCCCCACCATGGTGGTTGCCATGCCTTTCTGCCCTGATTGCACGGAAGCATCACGGACTTGCTCATGCGCGAAACGAAACGCCGCACGCAGAGCATCCCGGACAGGCTGCTCTTGCGGTGCACTGTAATAGGCGCTCAAGGTAGATTGGGTTGCGATTCGCGAGGCTACCTCGCCTGCCAACTGCCCTCCAACGCCATCCGCTACGAGGAACAGGTGGCCTCTGCCACGGGCAGCAGCATTGCCACGGGACGGGCTGAGCGACGGAAGGGCTATGCAGTCTTCATTAGCGGCACGAACCCGTCCAGGGTGGCTCACATAGGAGACCCTCAGCGAGAAAGGCTGTCCGGCGAAGGTTTTCTCCGAAGCGCGTATGGTTTGCTGGCTCATTGGCAACTCCCTAAAAACGTGCATCCAGGCAGTTTCAGCATACGGGCAACGGGCGACCACCTCAAGGCATCGGACAACTCAAAACAGGGCCGCACGCGCCTGCTATGCGTCGCAGGACGTTTCCGGCCACTCATGCGCCGAGCGCGGCGAGAATGAGCGCCCCCAGGAGCGAGAAGGATAACAAGATACCCGCTGCCAGATTTAGCGAATCTACTGTTCTGCTGGGCGGCTGGGCAGTACCGCGACGAGCGAGCGCTTCCCTGGGTAACTCGGCCAGTACCCTCACGACTAGTGCCGTGCAGTCATCTTTTGTGCCCCTCCGAATGGCCAGGTTTACGAGCGCCTGCGCTGCTTGTTGTGGAGGAGCAGCAGACAATACTTGAGCAACCTCTCGCTCAGAGACGAAATCCGAAAGCCCATCCGTACAGAGCAGTAATGCATCTCCCGGTTTCAGATTCGTTCTGGCAACTGCGGGAAACACGCGCGAGCGCATTCCAAGGGCTTGCGTTAGAGAGGAGCGCAGCGGATGACGGGCAGCCTGAGCCGGCGTGAACATCTTTCTACGAAGCCCCTCAGCTGCGAAAGTGTGATCTTGGGTCAGGAGTCTGGCCTTGCGTTTTCGGACCAAATAGCAGCGGCTGTCTCCGACATTGGAAACCCAAGCCCGCGCTCCACGAATCACGGCGATCACTGCGGTAGAACTCATACCTTCGGGTAATCGCTTCTGGAGACTGGTCTGCACCAGCCTGGCGTTGGCGTCCGATATTGCCCGTACGAGGCGATAGGTAACTCTGCTGATACGCTCCTGGCAATAGCGGGAAACGATTGTTTGGGTGGCGAGGCGGCTCGCCTCGGCTGGAAGAGGCTTGCCGCCTACGCCATCTGCCACAACAAATACCGAACCACAGGTTACCGCCTGCCAATATCCCTTAGGCTGAAAAACAGCCAGGCTATCTTCGCACACGAGCCTGCGATTGCTCTTGGCCGTCCTAAACCCCACTTTCAACACAGATACACTCATACGACCCACCCACCGAATTCAGCAACGTCAGACAGCCTTGAATACCAACACGGTCTCGCCCACTTGTATGCGGTCGCCATCATTCAGTTTATGTCTGAGAACCTTTTGCCCATTGACCAGGGTGGGGTTGGTGGCTGCTAAATCGTAGATAAAGAAGTTACCCTCTTCAATCTTGATCTTGGCCTGGTGCCGGCCCACAGCCGGATCATCCAGGACGATCAGATTGTCCTCTGCCCGCCCGATGGAGGTAACCTCGGACAAGCGGAACTCTCGGCCCACGTGGGTTCCTTTCTCCATGAACAGATAGGCGAGTTTCTCCGGCGGTCGCCCCACCAAGATGGTCTTTTGCGGCGGTGGCGCGAAAGGTGCCCCCGACTCAAGGCCTGGTGACAGCGTTGCCTCCCGCGTACCTGTGGTTACAGGAAGTTCCCGGCTGGTTTGCCTGCCCTGACTCACCCCGACGTCTCCGACAGGCCCGAATCCCTCGCTTTTTTCGCAAAACAGGCAGTGGTCCCATTCCCTGGGTATGACCCTGCCGCACACCGGGCAACGTTTCTTCTTGGGCCACAACAGGAGCGCAATCGCAGCGAGCATGAGGAGGAGTACCAAGGCCACAGCATAGACCGGGATTCCTGTTTTGCCCACCGGCCCTGCGATCTTCTTGCCAAATTCCTCCAGGGCAGAGCGCACCAACTGAACCGAGACTTCCAGTGTACCAATGTGGGGCGGGTCTGCATCATCATAAGCCTTTACGGTGATTTTGTGAATCCCTGTTTCGTAGGCAGGCGTTCTCCACACGAACTCAAAGGGCGGCTCTTGTACAATCACAGGCGTGTCTGAGTCGTCCACATAGTACTCCACCCTCATGACCATACCGCGGGCCATAATCTGTGGACTGAACTTGATCGCGCTGCCCCGCACTTTCTGCCCATCTGCGAGAGGAAGTTGGTCGTTGCCTTCCCAATAGTTGAGGTATATTTGTGGTACGACTGGCAATGGCATCGCAAACGTTTTTGGCTCGCTCTGGGCCGCGCCCCGCTCTGGGAGAGAAACCTTCACAAGGATCTGGTGGATCTTCCCATCGGGCTTCGCTAACGGCGGGTAGGTTAGCAAGTACTCGGTCTTGAGGAGGTCTATGACTTTCTTGAAGAACTCCCCCAGTTGAGCCGAATCTTGAGTTCCGTTGTAGACCCCGCCCGTCAGCAATGCGACGCGTTGCAAGTACCCCTCGTCAAAGTTCGTTGGCTTGCCCAGCCCAATCGTGTACACAGGGATACCCGCTTCCTTCGCAAGGGTTATGGGATCGTCCGGCCTGGCCACCTTGCTCCCGGGCCGCCCCTTTGCTGCTCCTTCATCCACTCCGTCCGTCATCAGGATGATCGCCCTGTTCTGTTTGGGCTGGCTACGGGTCATCTTCACCGCTTTCAAGAACGCATCGTAGAGCGGGGTGGTGTCGCCTGCCCTGGTGGACAGCTGGTTCACGAGGTTCTTCAGCAGTCCCTTATCGTAGGTGAAATCGGCTTCCTTTTCACGATTGATCTTGGGGAAGGGGTCTCCCAGATCCACCTCATTGCTGAAGGCGACAATCGCAACGGTATCTTGCAGAGCGAGAGCATCCAGAAACTGGTTGACCGCTGCTTTCAGATCTTCAAGAGGCTTACCCTGCATGCTACCGCTGATATCCAGAACGAGGGCAATGTGAACCTGGGTATCAGGATTGACCTTCTCCGCAACACTAACGGCATCTGGGAAAAGTGTCCCATCTTCATAGACCTGGAACTGCTCTTTGTGCTTTGCAAGTCCAGTAATGGCGTAGCCGTTCGCATCAGACACTGTTATCCTGACCTGCATATTCCCTGAAGCCTCATCAAACTTGGCTTCATCAATCCGCACGGCTAGCGGTGCCTGCGCCGCCACAGTAGGCACTAACATGACGCACAGCATCATGAGCACGGCCGCCAATCGCGCCCATGTCCCAATACGCCTACGGTTCATTTCCCACACCTCCTCACGAGTTAGGGTCGTCCGCCGCCGAGGTCGCAGGTACACAGAGCATCGGGAAAGGGCATGCCCGATTAGTCCCTCGCAGGCGGTACTTTGGAGGAGTCCTCATCTTTGACCTCAATAAACACCATCTCCGTGTTGCCCATTCTGATGGTGTCATTCGTCTTCAGCGGTTGCCGTAGGATTTCCTCCCCGTTCACGTAAGTGTGATTCGTGCTGGCGAGGTCGTAGATGACAAACTGCTCCCCTTCTTTCTTGATTTTCGCGTGCTGACTTGAGACAGCGGGGTCGTCAATCACGAAGTCATTCAGCGTCGGGTTCGGGTCTCTGCCGATGCGCGTGACTTCAAGGAGATTGAAAACTCTCCCCGTGTGGGTGCCCGACTTGATGATCACGTAGGCGAGATGGGGTGATTTGGTGGATATGACCATGGTTCGTTCGGGCGGTCTGCTCACGGGTACCCCTGTAAGGGCGGATTCGGTCTGCGGAATCGGCTCCGTAGACTCTACCGCCTCCGTCTTTTGCTCTGGTCCACAGTAGGGACATTCATCCCAACTTGGGTCCATCGGCCGGCCACATTGCGGGCATGTGAGCCCACTTGTTACTGCTACACCTGCAAGGTACAGAATCAGGGATAGCAATGCGAGCAGCCCGCCAACCGCTCCAACATAGGCCAACGCCTTGGCCAGCCCCGGCGAAGCGATGTTGGGTGCGACTTGCAGGACGAAAGATGGGAGCACCACTGCAAGTCCCACTATACTGAGCACTGTCCACAAGACGGACTTCTTGTTCGTCCTCTGTGAGTCGAACAGAATCCAAAACATGGCCACAATCCCAAGAGCCAAAGCAACAAGCCAGAGCCAGTTTCCATACCACAGTCTCGTGAATGAATCAGTACCGATCGTAGACATCTTGTCCTCCTCTGTGCATTTGTGATCCGAATCGCTCTTCCGATAGCATCCGAATCTTGGCTACGTGCGCTTGAAGACACACTCCACGTCACCAAAGCGGATGCGGTCACCGTCGTAGAGAACGGTCTTCTGAACCTTCCTATCGTTTACGAAGGTGCCGTTCAAAGAACCCAAGTCGTACAGAACGTACTGATCGCCCTCTCGCTGTATCTTCGCATGCTTCCAAGAAACTGTCTCATCGGCGAACACGAGTTCATTCTCGCTCGTGTCACGCCCGACTCGGTTTGTGGTAGCAAGTCTCCAATCTCGCCCCGCATCAGGTCCTGAAACTCTCACCAGCCAGGCCACTATCGGCGGAGGTTGGCCCACTACTTTCGTACGAGATTCCATGCGTATCCTCCTCCCCAGGTAGCATACCTACAGTTCCTTGAACGCCAGTATCGTTCGCCCGATCTCTATGCGGTCACCATCCCGCAGGGCGTGGCGCAACACCTTCTCGCCGTTCACTTTTGTCCCATTCGTCGTGGCAAGATCATACAGGTAGAACTGTCTCTCCCTGGCTGGTCCTTCTTCCGAGCCTGTTTCAGGTTTCTCGGCTCGGATCTTGAAGTGTTGCAGAGAGACTGCGTCGTCGTCAATGGTGATATCGCACGTCAGCGAGTCCCTACCAACGGTGGTCACGTCCTCCGAAATGGGGAATATGCAACCGGCGTGATGTCCATTCGTAACCACCAGCCACGCGAAACTTCGGGCTCGCGTGGGTTCTAGGACTTCGGTCTTGCGAATGCTTGGGCCTCTGCCTGGGCGAGAGCCCCAGCTCTCGCCCATCGCCTCCGATGACCCGCCGATGGGGCCTCCGCCTTTGACTACTGTGGGTTTATCACTCTCTGATATCATATTTGCGCCTCCTATCGTGTCTCTTTGAAAACAAGCAGCGTGTCACCGACTTGGATCTCGTCCCCGTCCATCAGCATTTGGCGTTGCACCCTTGTGCGGTTGACGAAGGTGCCATTGCGGCTTCCCAGGTCATAAATCCAGAAACGCCCTCCCTCAAAGCGGATTTTGGCATGCTCGCGCGAGACAGCGTCGTCATCAATGACGATGCTGCACTTGCTGGCATCACGCCCCAGGAGATTCGTCCCGGCTGACAGCCCGAACTGCCCTCCGCGCGATCCTTTACGGACCACCAGCCATGCCACAGGAGTAAACGGTTGCTCTACAGGCTTAGTAGGCTTCGGCGCAGCAGGCGTTGTGGGCCCAGACGTCAGGGGCTCCGTGCCACCAGGCTCTAGGAATACTTCCACCTCGCCACGTCTTTCCTGGAATGCCCGTGCCACATCGGGCCGAAGCAGATACCAGGCGATCAGGCCATTGATGACCGCCGGAACCAGTTCAAGTACCGCCGCAGTAGTGCTCCCAGCGTTCAACGCCACCGCCATCAGCACGAGAGCGCCCAGCAGGTCCAGTACCGCGAGCGTCAGCGCCACCATGCGTGCCCATTCGTGGAGTTTCCATAGCCCTATGCCTGTAGCGACGTACGCGGCACCAATCGCCATCGCGATAAGCCCAATGGCTGTAACAGAAGCCCACTGGCCCCCAATGCCAAAGTATGACAGGAACCGAGAAATGTCAGCTTGCACCGCCAACAGAAGTAGCCCGCCGAAAATCAGGCCCACACCGTCCAAAACGCAGAGCACAGCAACAACTGACACTCCTGAAGGTCGCTCGTTTGTCATTTCACTACCTCCCAATGATTCGCAGGGCTAGTCTATGAGTGTCTACGCACCGGGATGCCACCCCTTGCTCGCAGACCACAGCGCCAATCTTTGCGGCCTCCAAGACCTCCCGAAGGGCGCGATACGCGAAACAGGGTCCACGGCCTAGGATAATACTTCAAACCGAAGGACCTGCTTCCCCATTTGGATTTCAGCACCAGGCCTCAGCAACACCGCCTGAAACACCCTGACGCCATTCACCCAGGTACCGTTGACTGACCGAAGGTCCTCTATCCAGTATTGCCCACCCTGGAAGACAATCCTGGCATGTCTGCGACTCAGGTATTCATCAGTAGGATCTACGATTTCCCGGCCCAGGAGCACTTCTCGCGCCGTGATGGGTATGGACCTCCCAGCAGCGCTCCCTGAAATCACTAGCAATCTGGCTCCCTTTGATGTGCCGGCCCGTGGCGGTGTCGGAATTCGTCTTGAGTGCACAGACGGCTTCATTCTGGCTGCTTCCTGCAGGGCAGTTGACAGCTGCAGGGCGGAGCCAAATCTCTTGCCAGGGTCCTTTGCCAAGGCTCTTAGCACCACCTCCTCCACTTCGACTGGAATCTGAGGGTTCACCATCCTAGGTCGCTGTGGCTGGTTAGCGACATGTTGATGCATCACCGCAATAGGATCTTCTCCGTCAAAAGGCACCCGGCCGGTCAGCATCTCATACAGCACAACTCCGAAAGAGTAGATGTCTGTCCGGTGGTCAACCGGCAGGCCCTTTGCCTGCTCAGGCGCCAGATACCAGGGCGTCCCGAGAATCACTCCAACCGACGTAACCGTTTGTTTGGTTGCCCAGCGTGCAATGCCGAAGTCAACCACCTTCACCTGGCCGGTTGAAGTAAACATGATATTCTCGGGTTTAATGTCGCGATGCACGACCTTCCGCTCATGGGCATACTGAAGAGCTGCGCACACCTGCGTCGTAATAGTCACCACGGTTGGGAGCGGTAGCGGGCGGCCTGGCGTAATACGATCACGAAGCGTGCCTCCTTCAACAAACTCCATCATAATGTAAGGCGCGCCATCAATAAACCCTGTCCCCAACACTTGAACGATGTTGGGATGATTCAATATCTTTCCAAGATGCCCTTCCTGAAGGAATTTGTCATGGGCATAGGGGTCTGCTTGATTTAGTACCTTCACGGCGACGGTGTCGTGAGGGTCACGCCGAGACACCGCTTTGTACACAGTCGCAAACCCGCCAGAGTGGTAGGGTGTCAAAACGTAGTCCTGGATCTCGCCGACCCTTCTAGGCGGTGCTGAGGCGATCACCCTGGAAGAAGGCCGCGGCACTTGCGGCGCTGGCGTAGCGCGAGGCACCTCTCCCAGAAGGACGAACTCCAGCACATGGGGGCCAATTTGAATCTGGTCGCCGCTGTGTAGCGGATGCGCCGCCACGCGCTGGCCATTCACATACGTTCCGTTAGTACTATCCTTGTCGTAGATGACAAAACGGTTATCCTCAAGAACTATTTGAGCATGGTTACGGGAAATCAAAAGTCCTTCAAGAACGAGTTGATTGGAGGGACTTCTCCCGATGGATAATCTGGGAGATTCCACCAGTTGCCTGGTTCCCGCCTTCGGCCCGGAGACAAACCGCAGTTCGTATCTATGATAAGGGGATAGTCCGGACGAGGATCTGGTAGGGCCACCGGGAGAAACGTAGGGCGTATTGCAGAACGGACATGCAGTCTTCCCGGGGACACGAGCCTTACGGCACTCGGGATTTGGACATCGTCGCTGTCCAGCAGTCCAGAGGATTGTGGCAATGCCCAGCGCTAAAAGGGCTATAACGATCAGAACCTCTGTCCCACGCATGCGTTGCCTTGCCTCCGGCAAAGTAGAAAACGGGCAAGGGTGGTCAGAACGCAAACCAGCGCCTCTAATGCCAAAGCAACGAGGCGATGTCAACGACCTAGCACGAAGAGCAACGAATCTCCTCGTCGTTATCTCAATTATACCACAAACTCGTGTCAAAAGCAAGGGGTAGTATGAGGTGATAGTGGATTTTTCAGTTGTGGCAAGTATGGGAACCTGCCCCTACGCTCTTGCGTTTCATGCTGCCGCTCATCGGGCGGACTGAGTTCCACCGAAATGTGTACGCCATCAGAGTCCTTACCTCATCACCCCCTATTTGACACCCGTCCGACAAGTGGATATGCTTTTCATAAGAGCACGTTAAGGCAGGACTTCACTTGCTGGCTGCGCGCAGGGCAGCAATTGATACCATTGCCTTTTCGGGGGCTCTCATGGATACGTCGCTGCGCACTCCTGCGACCTTGTGCCACCCGGCGTTACATTGTGCGACGGTGCCTCTGACGGGCCACAGAGACTTTACGGCCTTCTCACCCTTTTCGCACCACTCGGGAACCTCTTGCTGGTATTCAGCCACTTCCCGTTTTACTCCCGGGATTAACCAACCTGGGCTGTTCAATATCCTTGTACCCTAAGCCAGGGTGATGCTGAATTCAAGGAGGTGCTGAGATGAGAGGGGTGACCGCCAATTTACTGCGGAGAGGTTTGTGCATTATGGTTGCGGTAGGCATGGTCGTACTTCCGCCATCCGGGCCGGTGGCGAGCCAGAGCGCCGTCATCCATCCACCTCTTCGTGCTGCGGAGTCAACCTACAGCCGAGTGGCCACTTTGGCCGCTGAGGGTAAGGTAGAATTCATCGGGCATACGTGCCAGGGGATTGAGGACTTGGGTGCACTCTTCCCCTCACAGACGCTCTCATCCTTTCAGGCTCCCTATACGACGGGCGTGTTTAGCGATACGCTCACGGCGGATGGGCGGTTGCAGCCAGTCGTCTTGCCAGAGATGCCGGAAGCGCTAAGGCGTGCCTCTTTGGGACTTGCTCAGACACGGGTTACGGTCTATGTGCGCGATCAGTCTGGCAGCGCGGTAAGGGACGCCTGTGTCTATGCTGTTTCGGCCGACTGGGGTGTGGTTATGCCTAACCGCTGGCCGGGGGCATGCGGTAGTTCCTCTGGTATTGTGAGTATAGACTTACCGGAGGGGAGATGGTCCTTCTTCGCTGTGGCGCCGGGGTATTTCGTATCTTTGGCAGCGCAGCCTATTGCCGGAATGACCATAACCCTGACGTTACGCGCTACCACGGCGATGAACCTTGAGGTTCGCGACTTTGACGGGCGTCTGATGAGTGACGTGGAAGTGTATGGGGTGGATCCAGATAAAAAGCCAACATTGCCGGCGATGTATGTGGGGAAAACTGCTGGCGGGATGTTGAGGATCGCCACTACTGCAGGGGCAAAGGTTGATGTTCTGCTTGTGCGCCAACCGGTTGCTGGCACTTCCGATGGGACCGCCTTTTTCGTCTATGCTGGCATGGTAAACGCTGGCGGTACGCTTCGGTATCGGTTCACGAGGGACCAACTGGCCAGGATTCGGTTTAATCTCACCAGCCCCAGCGGTTCCCCCGGTCCTCATAGCTGCCTCGTAGTGCAATACAAGACGCTTTCTTGGGATTACTGGCCTTGGTTTTGCAGAGGTTGGGGCTCGTGGTGGAACGAATTGCAGTTGTGGGTTTCGCCATCGCCAATTGAAATCATCGCCGAGGAGTTTGCGAACGAGTGGAGTTTTGGTTTCGCCCCGGTTGTAATTGAACCGCGGGCCGGAAGTACGTACGAGATGCAGTTTGGAGGTCCACTGCAAATCCGAACCTGGTTTTATCCTCTCTTGGATAACGGACGCCAGGTTTTCGTCCAAGTGCAGGATGGCGCTGCTCACCAACTCGTATACGTTTCGCAGCCGGGCGGATCGTTTGCGAGTCCGATCACTCTGCGCGATGAAGAAGGCAACATCGTATATGAGGGTTCGCTAGACCATTCCAATCTGACAGGTTTCTTGCAAGTTGAGCCAGCCGGCAAGAGATATGAAATCTATCTTGATCTGGGTTTCTTTGGCAGTTACATCCTCTCGGGCGTGGCACTAGATGAGGCGTCAACGTGGCGACTGGAAACACTGGAGACTCCGCACTTCCGGATATTCTGGCCGCGGTCGTTGCATGATCAGTCGGCCGCCATTGCGGCGTTTGCAGAGCGGTCCTACCAGGCTACTGCTTCGCAGGTTGGGCATGAGACTACATCTTTCCATAGTCATGGCAAGATTGAAGTCCACTTTCCCTTCTATTGTAACTGCGCGGGGTGGGCTGGCGGCTCTACGATGGCAGTGATGGTGGAGTACCTGAGTTATGGTGGCCTGCTTGCTCCATGGAAGCGGGGGGTTGTGGAGGGAATATGGTCGCATGAACTAGCGCATGTATTCCAGTTCACAGGAACGGGATTGGGCGGTTACTACATTACCGGATGGTTTGGCGAACCATTTGCGAGTTTTGTAGGCGGCCTCGCACTTGAGGAGATCTTCGGTGGCAATGTGGGATTGGATTGGCTCGCGCGTGATCTTGAGGGATTCTTCTGGAATCTCTCAAAAGACGCTGATATGATGGGCTCTTCTTGTTACGTTATCAATGCAGTGCGGAGGTTTTACACTATGAGTGCCCATCAAGGATGGATTCGGTTTTGGGCTGGGCCTGACTTCCCCAACCGCCGATGCGTTAGCCCTCTCGGACTGCCTGTTGAGAGCGAAATTGCGGTCGCATATTCTCACGTAGTTCAGGAGAATTTGGGTTGGCTGTTTCGCGAATCCCGCCAAGACATTTCGGACGCGACCATTGCTGCAGGGCTGGAGGCTATTAACGTGTGCCATCGTCCTGCCTTTACGGATGTAACGGTCTTGGCTAGAGCACGGAGCCAAGGAGGGTTTCACGGAGCGGCCTGGGGCGATTATGACCGCGATGGCGACTTGGATATCTATGCCACGTCCTTCAATGCAATGGATGTGCTCTTCCGGAATGATGGGGATGGAACTTTCACCAACGTCACGGATACAGCCGGCTTGGGCAATCCTGGCCATGCGCGGTCGGCCATTTGGGGCGACTACAACAACGACGGCTGGCTGGATTTGTATGTTACGCGTGAGGCGGCGGGTCTTTCTGCTCAGCTTTGGCGGAACAATGCTGATGGCACTTTCACAGATGTAACGCCCACGGCGGGCGTGGGTACTACCTCGGGCATGTCTGCCGCGTGGGGGGATTACGATGGGGATGGCTTGTTGGATATCCTTGTGGCGAGGTGGTGCGACACGCCGCGTTTGTATCGTAATCAAGGCAATGGCACATTCATGGATGTCGCGTGGTCTGCAGGGCTTCTTAGGGGTGGTTGCGGAGTAGGGGCAATGTTCGGCGACTATGATTTGGACGGTGATCTTGATGTCTTCTACTCCTTGGGCTGGTCATTGAACGCGCTATATCGTAACGATGGGAATGGGACGTTCACTGACGTGACAGTCGCTTCAGGCCTAGTCGGGAACATGCAAGGGGGTGCTGCTGCTTGGGGAGACTATGATAACGATGGTGATTTGGACTTGCTGCAGTCGGGCGATCAAGTGCGGTGTTGGCTATACCGGAACAATGGTGATGGGACTTTCACGGAGGTGGGAGAGTCCGCAGGCATTGAAGGGGACCTGATAGGCCGGGGCGTTGCATGGGCTGACTATGATAATGATGGTTGGCTGGATTTCGCGTGGTTGGGCTGGGATGGCTTGCGTCTATTCCGGAACAATCAGAATGGCACCTTCTCCGATGTAACTGACTTGGAGGGCTTGGATCGCCACTGGGGTGGAAATGGCCTTGCCTGGGGAGACTATGATGGCGATGGGGACGTGGACCTATACGTAACCGGATGGGAAGGAAATGCCTTGTACCGCAATTCTTCCGGGGGCAACTGGCTCACAGTGGATCTGGTGGGGAGAAGAAGTAACAAGGCTGGCGTGGGGGCCAGGGTAATCGTGGCAAGCCCGACTGGCATCCAGGTCCGCGAGGTCAGTGGAGGATCTGGCTACCATGGGCAGGATAGTTTGCCAGTTGAGTTTGGGCTGGGGTCCGTAACCGATCCTCTAACTGTTATCATCCGTTGGCCAAGTGGGCTGACGCAAGAACTGCGGAACGTCGGAGTGAACCAACACCTGTCCATTGTAGAAGGCTGGTACACTGTGGGTTTGCCCGTAATCATGCGGTCTCTGCGCCGCTGACACAGTGCGCTCAGATGGGTTCTGTGCTGTCTGACGCGCGACCGCACAACAGCATTGGCGCAGGAGACAGTTTGTATCCGGGCCGAGTGTAGCAGCCCAGACGGCGGTTGGTAGAATCTGCTAGAGAGTTGGCTTCTTGCGGCGCTCGGCGTGGTTGTCAGCGTCCAACTTGTCTATCCCAGCGCCTGCAGGAGCGCCTCAATGTCGTCGGGCGTGTTGTAGAAGTGCGGCGACACGCGGATGACCTCGCCCCGCAACGATACGACCACGTTCGCCGCCGTCAGCCTCTCGTGAATCTCCGCCGCCTTCAGCGTCGGGTGCTTGAAGCACAGGATGCCGGAGCGCTCCGCGGTGTACTCCATGGGCGTGGTTACGACGTATCCCCGCGCCCTCAGCCCCTCCGCCAGGGCGTCCGTGAGTCGCAGCAGGTGCGCCCGAATCCGCTCCAGCCCGGCCTCGGCGAGCAGGTTCATGCTGGCTTGCAGGCCCAGGAGGCCGGGGATGTTGAGGGTGGCTTCCTCAAACCGCCGGGCGGTGGGGTGCCAGGGCATGTCGTAGCGGTAGTAGTCGTCGGGGTTTGTGGTGCTGCGCCAGCCCATGAACACGGGCGCCAACCGCTCAATCAGCGGCTTGCGGCAGTAGAAGATGCCGGTGCCGAGCGGGGCCATGAGCCATTTGGGGCCGCCGGCGGACAGGAAGTCCACCTGGGGGTCGTTGACGTTGAACGGCATTTGCCCCAGCGCCTGGATGCCATCCACGCACAGGAGCACGCCGTGCGCCCGACACAGGGCGGCGATGGCGTGGAGGTCGCACCGGAAGCCGCTGCCGAACTGCACGGCGCTGATGGCGACCAGGCGCGTGCGGGCGTCCATCTGCGCCTCAATGTCCTCGGGCAGGATGCGGTGATCCCGCACGGGCGCGAAGCGCACCTCCACGCCCCTGCCGCGCAGCGTGAGCCAGGGGTACACGTTGGCGGTGAATTCCTCCTGCGGGACGATGAGGTTGTCGCCGGCGCGCCAGGGGAGGCCATTGGCCACCAGCAGCAGGCCGTGGCTGGTGTTGCGGGTGAGGGCCACTTCGTCCTCGGACGCGCCGATGAACCGCGCCGCCGTCTTGCGAATCTGCTCCACCAAGCCCGACCAGCCGTGCGAGTAGCGGCAGCCGTACAGGTGCTGCTCCTCCAGCAGGGTTTGCGTCGCCTGGATGGTGGGGGTGGGCAGAGGGGAGCAGGCGGCATGGTTCAGGTAAACCTGGTTCGCCACGGACGGGAAAAGGCTTCGGTATTCGTGCAGTTCCACAGCATCCTCCTATTGAATCTCGCTACTCCAATAGAACACTCGCATCTTCAGTTCGGCCCGTCAGAACAGGGGGCCGCTAGACGTAGGGCAAATTGCCAATTTGCCCTACGATGGCCGCCGAGAGAGCAGCGCCAAC
>DAOTVT010000010.1:0-3619 GCA_034436295.1 Anaerolineae bacterium
AAGGTGCCGGTGTGAATATGCGGTGTGAATATACAAGGATAAGTATGCACCAACCTTGCTCAGATGGCTATTCGGGTTGTTAAGGTGCCGGTGTGAATATGCGGTGTGAATATACAAGAGGGGGAACGAGGGGGTGAGGTGGTAGACACGTAGGGCGGCTTCCCATAGCCGCCAACGAGCCAACCGCCTCGGGTATGGAAACCCGACGCTACGCATGGGGGGCGGGCGCCGAATCGCCGCGCACACGGGGCGACATCCTCACTGCTTCGTCCACCAGAACCGCAGGACGGCCTCGCCCATGTGCTCGTAATACTCCACGCGCACGGTGTGCCGACCCGCGCTCAGCCCCTCAAAGACGGCCGTGTAGGTCCGCCGTATCCCGTCCTGCCACTGATCCAGAACCTTCCAGTCGTCCACCCAGACCCGCACGCCGTCGTCCACGATGACGGAAAACTCGTAGGTTCCCGCCGCGAACTCCAACTCCCGCGTCCAGCGCACCGAGAAGTTGTCCTGCCCGACGCCCGGGCCCGGGTTGCCCAGCCCCCACTCAAAGTTGAGGGCAGGGTCGTCGCGCACGAATACGGGTTGGCCCCGCAAATCCCTGTTGGAGAAGTACTCGCCCTTCCAGCCGACGTAGGACACCAGCGCCTCCCACGAGACCTTGACCTCGGCCCTGCCCGACTGGTTGTAGTAGGCCACGCGCACCGTGTGCCAGCCCGCGTCGCTCACCTGCACGTCGCCCGCGTAGGTCGTGTCCGTGCCGGCGTGCCACTCGTCTATGACGAGCGTGTCGTCAAACCACACGCGCACCCCATCGCGCGCCTTGGCGTAGAAGCGATAGTTGCCGGTCAGAAAATACCATTTGCGCGTCCACCGCGCCGAGAACCCATCGGCGGGAATCTCCGGCGCGGGCGCGGCCAGGCCCCATGCGAAATCCACCTGCTCGTCATCTTGCACCAGCGCGGGCGGCCCCGACAGGTTCGGATTGGCGAAGTACTCGCCTTTCCAGTTGGGGAATGCGTCCTCGTAGTCCCACCACAGCGCGACCGTGGCCGACCCCGCGCGTTCGTAGTATTCCAGCACCACCGCGTGCGACCCCTGCGTGAGGAAGATGCTGGCGCTGTAGATGGTCTCCGCGCTGTCGTGCCACTCGTCCACCAGCAACCTGCCATCTACCCACAGGCGGCAGCCATCGTCCGAACGCACGTGGAAATGGTAGGTGCCCGCCGCCAGCGACAGCGTCTTCGTCCAGCGCACCGAAAAGTTGTCGGTCGGAATCGCGGGGTCGGGCGAGCCGGTCGTCCATCGGAAGTCTATGACATCATCATCGCGGATGAGCGTGGGTTCGCCCGACAGCGTCGGGTTGCTGAAGTACTCGCCCTTCCAGCCGAAAAAGGCGACAGGGGGCTGCAGCGTCGGCGCGGGCGTCGCGGTGGGGGCCGGTGGCGTGGGGGTGAGCGTGGACGTCGGCGAGGGCTGGGGCGAAGGCGTGGGCGAAGGCGTCGGCGTCGCGGTCGGCGCGATGGGTGTGGGACGGCGCACGCGGAAGGGCGCGCTGGCCCGAAGGCGACCGGCGGTGCGCGCGACGACCCCCACAGCGCCGCGATCCAGCAGGCCCGGGTCATCCGGGAAGACGATGGCCGCGACGAAGGCCCCGTCGGCGCCCACCTGCGCGCCGTCGTAGGCGTAGCCTTCCTCTTCAAGGAACGGCGGCGACAGGTAGATGTACACCACCTCGCCGGGCGGCCAGTTGACGCCTGTAACGGTAATATACGTGCCCGCGTAGCCCTCGGCGGGATCCAGCACGATAGCGGGCCGCGGGCGGGGCGTGGGCGTGGGCCTGACCGTTGGCCCCCGCACCACCGTCGCGATGGAATACCCCAGGAGCGCCAGGCCGGCAACGACGGCCAGCACCGACAGCACCGCGCGCAGTGCGGTAGCGAACGGGCGCCGCTTTCGGTTCGCGCTCACACTCCACCTCCGTGGAACCCAGGCGCGCCAGCCTGGATGCCTACCCGGACTTGTCCGATTGCTGCCCGGCGGGGCGATAGCGGTCCTTGTCGCGCACGCGGTACTTCTCCATGACGCGCGCGAAACTGTCTTGCAGGTCAATCCCTTCCGAATTCGCCATGCAGATCACGGCGAACAGGATGTCGGCCAACTCCATGCCCAGTTCCTGGGGCGCTTCGGTGGGCTTCTTGGGCTTCGGGCCGTACAGGTGGTTCACCAGGCGCGCCGTCTCGCCCACCTCTTCGGCAATGCGCGCCAGGTTCACCAGGGGCGACCAATACCCGCCCCCGACGGTGCGTACCCACTCGTCCACCTCGCGCTGCCAGTCTCGGATGCTCTTATCGGCCATACCCCTCTCCGATGCCGAAGACCCGCGCGGCATTCCCGCCCAGGAGCGCCTGCGCGGCGTCGGGCGCGAGATTCGCGGCTCGTATTCGCCTCAGATAGGCCCGCGCGCGAAGGAGCGGGTAGTCCGTGCCGAAGAGAATCTTGTCCGGCGCGACCTCCGCCGCCACGCGGTAGATGCGGTCGTCGTACAGGTAGGGCGACGCCGCCGTGTCGTAGAACACGTTGCGGAGGCACTCGCGCACCTCCGGCATGAGTTCGTAGAACAGCAGCCCGCCTCCCCAGTGGGCGCAGACGATTCGCGCGTCGGGGAACGCCTGGGCGAACCGCACCACAACCTCCGGGCCGGTCTTGCCCTTGCCGGGATAGTCGTGGCCCAACTGTTCGTTGGAGTGCGTCATCACCACCCAGCCGAGGCGTTGCGCGGCCTCCATGATGGGCCGCATGGCCTCCACGTCGCTCAGGGTGTAGCCCTGGCCGTCGGGCATCAGTTCGCCCAGGCCGCGCAGCCCACCCTTGGCGCAGCGCTCCATCTCGTACACCGCCTCGTCCGCCGCGCACGGGTTCAGCACCGCCAGCCCCACCAGGCGGCGCGGGTAGCGCGCGACGGCCTCCATGACGTAGTCATTGTCGTCGCGGCAGATGCCCATGTCGCGCCAGGCGAACCCGCACACCACGGCCACGTCCACCCCGTCCTCGTCCATGGCCTGGATGACCTGCTCGGCGGTCGCCAGGCGCGCCTTGGGCGCAGCGTACAGCCGTCGGAAGTAGTCATCGCGCGCACAGTACTCGTCCCGGCAGGCGGCAACCTCGGGGCGGTGCACGTGCACATGCGCGTCAACGATCAACGCTCCCTCCCGAAGCGAAGTGCCTCTGGGCGCATTATACCACACGTTGGGTGGCGGGGCAACGCGCCCGAACAGCACCTCATCCGCGAATCCCACGGTTCCACGCGAATAGGGCTGGGGTGCCCACCTACCTCACCCCTCGTCCGGGGAAGCCGAAGGCCGGGGGTGAGGTCTCGCCATCTGTGGAAAGCCGCCCTACGTGTCTAGGTGCGACGCACTTCCGGAAGTGCGTCGCACCTTGGATACCTGCCGCCCGCCCCCGGCGGCTATGGAAAGCCGCCCTACGTGTCTATTGAATCTCGCTACTCCAATAGAACACTCGCATCTTCAGTTCGGCCCGTCAGAACAGGGGGCCGCTAGACGTAGGGCAAATTGCCAATTTGCCCTACGATGGCCGCCGAGAGAGCAGCGCCAAC
>DAOTVT010000011.1:0-3167 GCA_034436295.1 Anaerolineae bacterium
ACCGCGTAGGGGCGACCCGCGGGTCGCCCCTACGGCCGGACATGCACCCGCAGGGCTTCGCCCTTTCAGCCCGATGCTTTAGCGTCGGGCGCAAGACCCTTCGCGTAGATTCGTGTTATTCGTGGATAACCCCAGCCCGCGGGGCCTCGCCCTTCAGCCCGATGCTTCAGCGTCGGGCTGAACTTGACAACTCGCAGAGGTAGGTGTATACTATTCGCAAATTGCATTTAGTTGCATTACGCAATGAGTGGCCGGCAAAGCCGATTCTATCGTGGAGGAATAGCGTGGTTACCGAGAAGCAAGTCTTTGCAGCCCTGGACAACGTGATGGACCCCGAGTTGCAGAAGAGCATCACCGAGTTGGGAATGGTGCGCAACGTGAACATTCGGGGCGACCAGGTTGAGGTTACCCTGGCCCTCACCACCCTCGCGTGCCCCCTTTCGGGCTCCATCGCCGAAGACGTGCGCCAGGCAGTCCTGGCCCTGGACGGCGTCGGAAAAGTGGACGTGAAACTGGAAGAGATGACGGACGAGGAGCGCGCCCGCGCCTTCGCGTCCGTGGGGATCAGCCCCCAGCAGGAAGAGGGAATGGCCGCGCACCTGAACCGCATCCAGCATGTGCTGGCCATCATGAGCGGCAAGGGTGGCGTGGGCAAGTCGCTGGTAACGGCCCTCCTGGCGGCGGCGCTGCGGCGCAGGGGCCTGCGCGTCGGCATCCTGGACGCCGACATCACCGGCCCCAGCATCCCCAAGATTCTGGGCATCTCCGAGCGGCCCTCGGCCACGCCCATCGGGATCGCGCCCGTGAAGAGCAAGACGGGCATTCGGGTCATGTCCATCAACCTGCTCCTTCCCAACGAGGACGACGCCGTCATCTGGCGTGGCCCGCTCATCGGCGGAGCCATCAAGCAGTTCTGGGGCGATGTCTTCTGGGGCGACCTGGACTACCTTCTGATAGACCTGCCGCCTGGAACCGCCGACGCGCCGCTCACCGTCATGCAGAGCCTCCCGCTCAACGGGATCATCCTGGTTACGTCGCCGCAGGAACTGGCGGGCATGGTGGTTCGAAAGGCCGCGCAGATGGCGCTCCAACTGCACGTGCCGATGCTGGGCATCGTGGAGAACATGAGTTACGCCGTGTGCCCCCATTGTGGGGAGCGGCTGGAGATCTTCGGCCCCAGCCACACCGCCGAGGCCGCGGCCCTGATGGGCGTGCCGGTGCTGGGGCAAATCCCCATTGACCCGCGCATCGCGACCTTGTCGGACGAAGGCGAGATTGAATCCTACATCCCGGAAGGGTTTGAAGCCGCTGTTGACGAATTGCTGAAGCGAGTCCCGGAGGAACAGACCAAACCGATTCTATAGCGAGGAGGTATCAAATGGCAGCGAAAACATCCACCTTTTGGCGCGAGCAACTTCCCACCGCGGTGCTGTTGCTCGTCATCGTCGCGCTGGCCGTGTGGGCCATCGCAACGGGCACCGGCGCGGCAGCCGGCGTGTCGGTGATGGACACGGCAAAGGGCCTCACCCTGGTGGTGGTGGGCTTTCTCGCGGGGCTGCTCGGAGGGCTGATCGGCACAGGAGGGTGCAGTGTGATGCTGCCGGTCATCCACTTCTGGATGGGCTATCCGGCGGCCATTGCTGTCGGGACCACGCTGTTCGCCGTGATCTTCACGGCCGTGTCGGGTGCCTACGGGCACCTGGTGCGCAGGAACCTGGACAAGCGCGCCTTCCTGTGGCTTGGCGGGGCGGGCATTCTCGGCGTCCTGCTCGGCTCCTGGCTGTTCACCCTGCTGTCGGGGCAATCCAAGTTGCTCGGGCTGATCCTGGGGCTGATCTTCCTGTGGCCCGCGATTCGGATGACCTATGAGGGGCTGACGCAGCGCGCCATGCCCAAGCGCGAGGGGACAGCCATCACCGCATCCGGCCCGGGAATGGGAGTCTTCGGCTTCATCATCGGCATTGCGACGGGGGTCGAGGGGCTGGGCGGCGGGTACGCGCTTGTGCCCGGGCTGATCTACCTGTTCGGCGCGCCGGTGTACATCACCATGGGCACATCCCTGGCGACGATGATCCCGCTGGCGGTAGTCGGCGGCGGCATCAAATTGGCGCAGGGCTTTGTGGACTTGCCGACCGGCCTCCTGCTGGCCGCGGGCACCATCGTTGGGGCGCAGGTGGGTGCTGCCATCATCAAACGTTTCAAGCCGGCCACGCTGAAACTGATTTTCGGCCTGTACTTCCTGTACGTTACGGTCAAGTTCATCACGGCATTCTTTGGAATCCAGATTTGGTAATGCCCGCCGCCTGTCAATGGGGACAGGAGCGGCTCCTGGGCATGACAGCGTCTTTCGTGAATGAGAGGAGGTGAGTACGATGGCGATGCGAAAATTCCGCTGCGCCGACTGCGGCCACACGTTTGAGGTGGCCTATGGCACGGGCACGCCTGGGGCGTCCATGACCTGCCCGAACTGCGGCAGCAAGAACGTGCACCGCGCCGAGGAGGACCGCGGCTACAACCGTGGCGGGCGTGGAGCCGGCAGGGGCCGGGGCCCCGCCAGCGCCGGCCGAGGCCGTGGCGGAGCCGGGCGCGGGCCCAGGTGGGCCTAGGGGACGCGTAGGCCAGAACAAGCGGGGCGGGTGCTCATGCCGCGTTCCCGCGGGGTGAGATCCGCCCCCATCCGCTAGCAAGACCGACGATTCAGACACAAAGGAGTCCGCAATGAAGGTTGCTGTCAGTGCTACAGCAAACGATCTAGACTCGGCAGTCAGCCCGGTCTTCGGGCGCTGCCCGTTCTACCTGTTCGTAGATACAGACACCATGGAATTCAGCGCCGTGCCCAATCCCGCAATGGACGCATCGGGCGGCGCCGGAATCCAGGCCGCGCAGTTCATCATAGAGCAGGGTGCACGGGCCCTGTTGACCGGCAACGTCGGCCCGAATGCGATGGATGTGCTGAACGCGGCAGGCGTGGCCGTCTATCCCGTGGCGCAGGGCACCGTGCGAGAAGCCGTGGAAGCGTTCCGTGCCGGCAACTTGCAGAACACCGGAGAGGCAACCGTGCCCGCCGACGCCGGAAAGTCCGCGCCGCGCATCATCGGTACTACCGTGAGCGGGCCCGCAGGCCGGGGCGCAGGTCTCGGCGCAGGCCGGGGCGCGGGACAAGGGGC
>DAOTVT010000012.1:0-12753 GCA_034436295.1 Anaerolineae bacterium
GGCCCGCCCCGATCCCAACAAACGCCCCGCGACGAGGTGGGGCTGTTTTCCTATTCGCGCGGCTTCGTGCGATTCGCGGTTCCCACCCCGCCCGCGACGTGTGGAGTCCGTTTCCTATTCGCGTGGATTCGTGTTATTCGCGGTTCCAACCCAGGCGCCCGTCATGGTGGGGGCAAAACCCCGAGCAATCCCTTCCAAGACCCCAAGGGTCTCGGAGACCCTTGGGGTCTTTTCTAAATTCGCGTGGATTCGCGCTATTCGCGGTTCCAACCCAGGCGCCCGTTTGATTTTTGCCCCGACTTCGTATAAGATGGGGGCGCTGTCCGAATCGCTCGGATGGCACCATTCTGCGTTTCTCGTTCAAGGAGGCTCCTGAACATGCAGGTACTGCTGCTCAAGGATGTTCCCAACCTCGGCAAGGCGGGCACGGTCAAGAGCGTGGCCGACGGCTACGCGCGGAACTACCTGTTCCCCCAGAAGTTGGCCGTTCCCGCGACTCCCGAAGCCATGAAGCAGGCCGAAGCCATCCGCAAAGCCGCCCTTCGCAGGCAGCAGCGGATGGAAGAAGAGGCCGAGGCGTTGGCCAAGGAACTGGAGGCCATCAGCCTCACGTTCAAGGCCAAGGCCGGCGAGTCGGGCAAACTCTACGGCTCCGTTACGGCAGCCCACATCGCGGAAGCCCTATCGGCCAAGATGGGCATGGAGTTTGACAAGCGCAAGATTGACCTGGAAGAACCGCTCAAAGAACTGGGCGAGCACCAGGTGCGCATCAAACTGTCGCCGACGGTCTCCGCCTCCATTCGGGTCGTGATAGAACCCGAGGAATAGACGCTCGGCCACATGGATCGCCTGACGATCTTCTGGATGCTGATGGCCGCCACTGTGGCGCTGTTCCTGTGGGGGCTGGCCGCCAACGTGTCCATCTATCGGACTGGGCGGAGGCGCGCGCCCGCCGAAACCCCGCCCGACGGCCTGGGCGCTCGGCGCGTCCTGGGCGCGCTCCTCGCCGACGGGCTGTTCCACCGCGCCCTGTTCCGCGAGAGCAAGTGGCGTTGGGCCGCGCACACCCTGTTCTCCATCGGCTTCCTGCTCCTGTTCGCGCTGAGCACGTTCACAGGATTCTTTGAGGAAATCCTGCATCGGGGATTTGGGGTGGCGACGCCGTTCGTCCTGGCGGTGGTGGACAAGGACACGCCCATCATGGCGCTGCTGAACGAGGTCCTGGGCCTGCCGCTCGTCGTCGGCCTGGTCGCGATCCTGGTGCGACGGTACGCGCTGCGCCCCGCGCAGTTGCGGACGGAAGCCGACGACACGTGGGTGCTGGCCCTGCTGGGCGTCGGCTTGCTCACGGGCTACCCCCTGGAGGCCGTGCGGTTCCTGGCCGAGGGGACCGCGCCCGCAGCGGGGAGCATCTCGTTCATCGGCTACCCGCTCGCCCAGGCGCTGCGCCCCCTGGCGCTCCCGTGGGAGGCGTGGCACTTCGCCCTGTTCTTCGTGCACGTCCTGCCGTTCATGGCGCTCCTGGTGTACATGCCCTACAGCAAGTTCTTCCACGTCCTGGTCGGGCCGATTGTGGCAACGGTCAACGCGCTTCGGCGCGGGGAGGCAGCGCGATGACCCGACTGCACCTCTCGCGCTTCGGCGCCTGGCAGTGGATTCAGATGGACGCCTGCACCCGCTGCGGCGAGTGCGTGAAGTGGTGCCCGACGTTCGCCGAGGCCCAGCGCGACGAGATCACGCCGCTGTACAAGTTGACGCGGTTCCGCTCCTACGCGAAGGGCCTGCGCGGTGGGTTTCTGGCCCGCCTGTTTGGGCATCGCCCCCCAACGGATTCGGACATCCGCCTGTTCTCGCGGGGCGCATACGACTGCACCCTGTGCGCGCGGTGCATGGCGGTCTGCCCCGTCCACATTGACACGCGCGACATCTGGATCGCCATGCGCGAGGAGATGGTCGCCCAGGGCGCGCACCCGCCGCTGTTTGACACCCTGCGGGCCACGCTCGGCGAGAAATACAATATCCTCGGCGAGGACAACGCCCAGCGCATGGTCTGGAGCGAGAACCTGGACACGCCCCTGGGCGACATTGTGGGCCGTCGCGACGCCGACGTGGTGTACTTCGTCGGGTGCGTGTCGTCGTTCTACCCGGCCGTGTACGGCGTGCCGCAGGCTTTCACCAGCATTCTCACGCGCACGGGCACGCGGTTTGCCGTGCTGGGCGGCGACGAGTGGTGCTGCGGCTTCCCGCTGCACATCGCGGGCATGGGCGACGCGGCGCTGGAATTGGCGCGGCACAACGTCCAGGCCGTCCGGGCCACGGGGGCGAAGCGCCTGGTTACCACGTGCCCGTCGTGCTACCACACGTGGAGGCACGAATACCCGCGCTGGCTGGGCCAGTCGCTGGGGTTTGAAATAGTGCACGCCACGGAGATGTTGGCCGAGTGGGCGACCAGCGGCGCGCTGGCGCTGAAGCGTCTGGACGCGCAGGTTACCTATCACGACCCGTGCGACCTGGGGCGCACCAGCGGCATCTACGAGGCCCCACGCCGCGCGATTCGCGCGATTCCAGGCGTCGCGCTGGTGGAGATGCAGGATCATCATGAGCGCGCGCTGTGCTGTGGCGGGGGCGGCGACGCCGAGATGGCCAACGCCGAACTCACCGCTGCGGTGGCCAAACGGCGGCTCGCCCAGGCCCAGGCCACGGGCGCGGAGTACCTCATCTCCGCGTGCCAGCAGTGCAAGCGGACGCTCGCCGCCGCCGCCCGACGCGAGAAGGTGCGAATGCGCATCCTGGACGTTACCGAACTCATCTGGCAGGCGATGCAGTAGCCCCCACGCGGGCAGAGAAGGAGGATTCACCGTGAAGATCGGCAAGTACGAATTCCCCGAAGACCGCTACTACGATCGCGATCACAACTGGGCGATGGTGCAGGAGGACGGGCTGGTGGTGCAGGGCCTGTCGGACTTCGCGCAGGACATCGCGGGCGAGATTCTGTACACCGAGCCCCCGCGCCAGGGCCGCGACCTGGAACAGGGCAAGCCCTTCATGTCCATGGAGTCGGGCAAGTGGGTGGGCCGCATCAAGGCCGTGGTCAGCGGCAAGGTGGCCGAGGCCAACGCCGACCTGGAATGGGAAAGCAACCTCATCAACAAAGACCCCTACGGCAAAGGGTGGCTGGTGAAGATTCGCCCGTCCAATCTGCAGGCCGAACTGGCGAACCTGATGAAGCCAACCTCGCCCGAATTCGCCGACTTCATGCGGGCCGAGATGGCCAAGTACGGGAAGTAGGGGCTTTGGGCTTTGGGCTTTTGGCCGTTAGCCGTTGGCCTCTAGCCGTTGGCTTTGGGCGGCACGCATCGCCTTGCAGGCTGGGGGCCAAAGGCCATCGGCCCCTATCCGCGGGAATCTGTAGGAGGCAGACGTGCACGTATATGACCTGGGCGTAGTGCCCTGGCTCCATTCGCAACTCCTGTACCACGCGCTGCCGCGGGTGGGCGGGTCGGGCGTGATCCTGCTGGCGCCCGCCACGCCCTACGTGTGCATCGGCTACCACCAGGACGCGACGCAGGAGGTGGATTTGGACTTCTGCCGCGAGCGCGGAATCCCCGTGTTTCGGCGCGAGGTGGGCGGCGGCGCCGTGTACCTGGACGGCGACCAACTGTTCTACCAAATCGTGCTGCCCGCCGCGCATCCGGCCGCGCAGGGGGATAAGGAAGCCATCTACCGCCGCCTGCTGGCGCCCGTGGTGCGCACCTATCAGGCCATCGGCATCCCCGCCGAGTACAAGCCCGTGAACGACATCATCGTGGGCGGGCGCAAGATTTCGGGCAACGGCGCGGCGGAAATCGCCGGCTCCACCGTGCTGGTGGGCAACCTGATCCTGGACTTCAACCACGAGATGATGGCCCGCGTGCTCCGAGTCCCCGACGAGAAGTTCCGCGACAAAGTGTTCAAGACGCTCAAGGACAATCTGACCACCATCCGGCGGGAACTGGGGTATGTGCCCCCTGTGGAAGAACTGAAGGCCATCCTGATCCGCGAGTTGGAATCGGCGCTCGGCCCGCTTGAACCGGCGGCATTGCCGGCCGAGGTGTACCGCATGGCCGACGAACTGGCCCCCCGTATGACCAGCGACGAGTGGCTCGCGGGGCGTGCGCGGCGGGGCGGCGGGCGCGACGTGAAAATCCAGGCGGGCGTCCATGTCGTGCAGCGCGCCTACAAGGCACGCGGCGGCCTCATCCGCGCCGTGATGGTCGTGCGCGACGGTCGGATCGCGGAACTGGAACTTTCGGGCGATTTCTTCTTCTATCCGGCCGAGAGCCTGGCCGACCTGGAGCAGGCGCTCGTGGGCGTATCTCCGGAGCAGGTGGAGGCGGCTGTGGCCGAGTTCTACGCGGCCCACGCGATACAATCCCCCGGCCTGGCCCCCGCCGACTTCGCCGAAGCCCTGCGACCCGCTGGGTAAGGCGCTTTTCCCACACAAAGACACGAAGGCACAAGGGTTTTTCTTTGTGTCTCTGTGCCTTTGTGTGAGAACAATATCCCACACAAAGACACCAAGGCACAAAGGTTTTTCTTTGTGTCTCTGTGCCTCTGTGTGAGAACAATATCCCACACAAAGACACGAAGGGACGAAGAGGGGATTCTGTGTTCTCTGTGTGAGGCGGCTACCCCGGATGGCCCTGCTAGAATTCGCGCAGCAGCATGTTGCAGATGGACTCCAACTCCTCTTCGGAGTAGAAGTGAATCACCAGCCTGCCGCCCTTCTTGCCGCGTTCCAACTGCACGCGGGTATTCAGCGCGGCTTCCAGGCGCGATTGCAGCGACTTCACCTCCGGCGAAGGCGGCGGAGGCGGCTCCTTGGCGCGGGGCGGCGCCTGGATGCGGCGCACCAGTTCCTCGGCCTGGCGCACGTTCAGCCCGTTGCGCACGATGAGGCGCAGCGCCTGCGATTGCAGTTCCTGCGACTCCAGCGCCAGGAGCGCGCGGGCGTGCCCCTCGGTGATCTCGCCTGCCAGAAGCGCGGCCTTCGCGTCGTCGGGGAGGCGCAGCAGGCGCAGCGTATTCGTTACGGCCACGCGGCTCTTGCCCACGCGCGCGGCGACCTGCTCCTGGGTCAGCCCGAATTCGTCCACCAATTGCTGGTACGCCTGCGCCTCCTCCAGCGGGTTCAGGTCGGCGCGCTGGATGTTCTCCACCAGGGCGAGTTCCAACGACTGCTGGGGCGTGGCCTCCTTGACGATCACCGGCACGTGGGTCATCCCCGCCATCTGCGCGGCAAGCCAGCGCCGCTCGCCGGCGATGAGTTGGTAGCGCGGCGCGCCCGGCAGCGAGTCCTCGGCTTCGCTCACCACCAGCGGCTGGATGAGGCCATGCTCGCGGATGGACTCGGCCAACTCGCGCAGGGCGTCGGGGTCTTGCCGCTGGCGGGGCTGGCGCGGGTTCGGCGAAATGGCGGAGATGGGGACTTCAGACGGGCCGCCGGCGGGCCGCTCGCCCACGGGCGCCGACGGAATCAGCGCATCCAGCCCTTTACCCAGACCTCGCTTCTCTTTCGCCACGGCATCACCTCCCATTCGCCCGCCGCGCCTGGCGACTAGCCGCGCGCTTTCAATTCGCGGGCCAGCGCCTCGTAGGCCACCGCCCCCGGAGAGCCCGGCGCGTAGGTGAGAATCGGCTCGCCGTAGGAGGGCGCCTCGCCCAGCCGCACGCTCCGTGGAATCACGGTCTGGAACACCAGGTCGCCGAAATGCTTCCGCACCTGTTCCACCACCTGCTGGGCCAGGTTCGTGCGCACGTCAAACATCGTGAGGACCACGCCCGCCACCCGCGTCAGCGGATTCAGGCGATTCCGCACCAGGTCTATGGTGCGCAGGAGTTCGCTCAGCCCCTCCAGGGCCAGGTACTCGCACTGCACGGGGATGATCACGCCGTCGTCGGCGGCCGTGAGCGCGTTGAGCGTGAGCAGTCCCAGACTCGGCGGGGTGTCAATCAGGATGTAGTCGTAGCGGCCGCGGATGGGGTGCAGCGCCTTGCGCAGGAGATATTCGCGCCGCTCCAGGGACACCATCTCCACCTCGGCCCCGGCCAGCGCCGGCGACGACGGCACCAAATCCAGGCGCAGCAGCCTGGACAGCACGACGATGTCCTCCAGCGGGACGCCGTTCACCAGGCCATCGTACACCGAGCGGCGCGTCTTGTACTTGTCCACCCCCAGGCTGCTGGTGGCGTTGGCCTGGGGGTCCGCGTCCACCAGCAGGACGCGGTCGCCGGCCTGCGCCAGGAAGGCCCCCACGTTCACGGCCGTCGTCGTCTTGCCGACGCCGCCTTTTTGATTCGCCAGGGCATAGATGCGCGTCATGCTCTTCTCGCCGTGCCCTCAAGGATGAAAGGGCGAATGCGGAGCCCGCCCATCGGCCACACGACTAGACATCGCCAAACTGCGCGAGATAGTCCACCACCTGCTTTCGGGTGGGGATGCTGTCAACGCCAGGGGCTTCCACGGAGAACGAGGCGACGACGTTCGCGAAACGCGCGGCGACGAAAGGATCGCCCTGCTCGTAGAGCGAGACCAGGTAGGCCGCCGCGTAGACATCGCCCGCGCCCGTGGGGTCCACTTCGCGCGCGGCTCGGGGCGGCAACTGTCGGCACTCGCCGTTGGCATAGACGGTGGATCCCTTCCACCCGTTGGTTACAACCACAATACGGGTAAGGCGGACGTACGACTCAACCAGTCGGAGGTCGCCGCCGAGGTCTTCCTCGCTGATGACCAGCACATCCGCGCGGGGCAGCAGGAACTCCGCCCGCTCCCACACCTTCGGCGAGACCTTGCCCGTCCCGTCCCACTGCCGCATCCACCCCTGGGGCGTTACGCCGATCAGGGCGTGCGGGAACAGGTCCACGATGGCCTCGTCCATCTCCTGGGCCAGCGGGCCCAGGTGCACGATGGGCGCGGCACGCCAGGCGTGGGGGACATCGTCGCCCGTGATGGGGTCTGCGACGGCCCGCACGTACTGCGTGCGATGGTCTCCGTCGTAGATGTTCTCAAACGTGGTGGTCTGCGCCGACGGAGCCGAGGCGACCCAAATCCCCTTGTCGGTCAGCAGCGAGAAGTCCATGGTGGGATCGGCGCGGGTAACGACCCCCGCCTGGAGGCCCAGGTTCTGCACCGTAACCGAGGAATAGGTAACGGTCCCGCCTGGGCGGTAGCCCTGCGGGACGACGTCCTTCGTTACTGCGCCGATGACGAGATAGTCGGGCCTGTTCATTCTTTTGGCAGGATCATGACTTTGCGGTTCTCGCCCTCGCCGATGCTCTGCGTAACCACATGGGGGTGATCGCGGAGGGCGAGGTGCACGATGCGCCGCTCGGCGGGGGGCATGGCCTCCAGCGCCACGGCCCTGTGGGTCTCCTGCACCCGTTCGGCCATGCGGTGGGCCAGGTTCTGGAGCGCGCGGCCCCGCCGCACGCGGTACTGCTGCACGTCCACGGCGAAGTCGGACCACATCTTGGTCTTGTGGCCCACGATGAGACGGGTCAGGTACTGCAACGCCGACAGCGTCTCGGCCCGGCGGCCGATGAGAATGCCCAGGTCTTCGTCGCCCTCCACGTTGAGGACGAAAGGCACGCGGTCCACGCCGGGCAACTCCACGTTTCGCGCCACCTCCACGCGGGCCTTCACGCCCATCAGGCGCAGGATGGTCTCCAGGGTCTCCTTCGCGGCGGCGATGACCTTCTCGTCCTCGGCAGGCTCGGCGGGGGGAACCTGCGCGGACGGGCCTTCTGCCGTCGCAGGCGGCTGCAGGACGCGCACGGCCACCCGCGCGTTCTCGGCGCCGATGCCCAGCAGCCCCCGGCTGCCCTCGGACAACACGGTGATCTCCACCTCGTCTCGGGTCTTCCCCAGGGCGGCGAGGGCCTTCTCTACGGCTTCCTCAACCGTCCTGCCGGTGAATTCAACGCTTTCGTTTCCTTGCACGCGTTACCTGTCCTTTCTTCGGTGATGCGGCCGGCCGAGGCGCAGCGGGCGCAGGTTCTGTCTTCGCCGCTTCCTTCGGCTTCGGCGCGGGCTCCGCCTTCGCCGTTTCCTTCGGCTTCTGCGTCGGCTCCGCCTTCTTCTTGGGAGCCAGCCCGCCCCAGCCGGTCATCAGGTACTGCTGCACCATGCTAAAGATGTTCATAGTAACCCAGTAGAGGCTCAACCCCGAAGGCACCTGGATGGCGAAGAACCCGAACATGAGCGGCATGAGCATCATGGCCTGATTGATGGACGAGGTCTGCGGGTCGGCGTCCTTCGGCGTCATCATCTTCTGCAGCAGAATCTGCGTGATGACCGTCAGGATGGGCAGCACGATGTAGGCGCCCACGTAGGCCAAATCCCAGTTGGCCGGGTTTTGCAGCAACCAACCGCTGTTCTTGGGCTCGGCCAGGCTCGGAATCCACAGGAACCCCTCGGCCAGTTTGCCCGACTGGGCCAATCGGTACAGCGCCTGGTACAGGCCGATCCAGATGGGGAACTGGATCAACGTGGGGAGACATCCACCCAGGGGGTTGACGCCCGCCTCCTTGTACAATTCCATCTGGCGCTTGGCCAGTTCCTCTTTGTTGTCCTTGTACTTCTTCTGCAGTTCCTGCAGTTTGGGCTGAAGTTCCTGCACCGCCTTGGAGGACTTGATCTGCTTGGCGTTGAGCGGCGCGGTGAGCAACTTGATGAGCAGCGTGAAGATGATGATGGCAAAGCCCAGACTGTAGGGGACGCCGATGGCCGCCAGCGCCGAGCCGATGCCCTCCAGGGCCGCCATGATCGGGACTACGATTATATCCATCTACACTACTTTCCTCTCTTGATAGTGAGCCAGACACTAGGGTACGGGATCGTACCCGCCGGGATTCCAGGGTTGGCATCGCGCCAGGCGCTTGATTCCCAGCCAGCCCCCCTTGATCACGCCGTAGCGCTCCACCGCCTCGTAGGTGTAGTGCGAGCACGTCGGGTAGAAGCGGCAACTGGGCGGCAGGCCCGGCGATATGTACTTCTGATAGAATCGGATGAGCGCGAGAATCAGTTTTTTCATGTGCCCTCGCCTTGCCCGTGGGCGTCGGCTCCCGGCTGCGCCTCCTGGAGCAGGCCGGCCGACGCCAGCACCTGCTCCAGGGCCGCGCCGATTTGCCAGAAATCGGCCTCGGCGGCCGGCCCCCGCGCAATCAGCACGATGTCCCACCCCGGCGCAATGCGCGCCAGCCGCAGGCGCGTCGCCTCGCGCAACAGTCGCCTAACGCGATTCCGCCGCACGGCTTTCCCGATGCGGCGGCTCACGACAAATCCAAATCTGGAATGGGTCAGGTCGTTGGGTGAGGCTCCCAGGGTCAGCAATGCGCTGGACCAGTAGCGCCCTTGTGCGCGCACCCTCGCAAAATCCGATCTCCGTGCCAGGCGAAACTTCCTCTTCATGGAACAGCCGACCACCCAGGGCCAGCCTCTATCCTGCCGCTACACCGTCAGTCGGTGGCGGCCCTTCAGCCTGCGCGCCTTGAGCACATTGCGTCCAGACAGGGTGGCCATGCGCACCCTGAATCCGTGCGTCTTCGCTCGTTTCCGCACTTTCGGCTGCCATGTTCGTTTGGGCATCGTGTATCACTCCTTTGGACAGGGGAATAATAGCCTGCTTATTATACGGTTTTGGGGGGTGGTGTCAAATCAATTTGCGGCCTGCGGGGGCGACGCATCCGGGGCAAGGACGGTGAACCGGCGGACCTCGGATACGACGGTGCCGCCGTTGGGCAGGGCGGCCTCCGCCCAGGCGACGTGCGCGCCCGGCTCCATGGGCCACATGACGCGGTACGGCGGGTCGGCAGCGCGGCCCACCACAGCCCCGTCCACGTAGAACGTTACGCCATTCAGGCCGGCGCTGCCCAGCGGGCGGGCGCTCAGTTCCAGCGCCTGAACGTGCGCGGGCAGGGCCGCGCTCACGCGGTACACGCCGTTGGGGTCCGGCGAGACCAGCGCCAGGCCCTGCGCGCCGGGAATCTCGGCGGCCTGCCCGCCGGCGTGGAGCGGGCAGGTCGCGACGGGCGGCTCGGGCAGCCCTTGCGCCCGCACCCAGTCCAGCGCCTCGGCGGGCCAGAAGGTGAACACGCGCCGCTCCACGAATTCGGGCGGGCAATTCGGCCCAGCCACCAGCCCCGACAGGCGGTCTATCGTCACGGCGCGATGCCAATCGCAGACCCGGGTCGGCTCCTTGCCCTGGATGAACCACTCCAGGCGGCGGTGCGGGCAATCGGGGTTGGGCAGCAGGCCGGAATCGGCGCAGATTTCCACGCGCACCAGGCCCTCCGGCGGCGTGAAGTCCACCGTCGGCATCCCGCGCAGGAGCGTCTCCATGACATCGTGCCAGATGGGCGCGGCGCCGGTGATGCCCGACACATCGCGCATGGGCGAGTTGTCGGCGTTGCCCACCCACACGCCGACGGCCAAGTTGGGCGTGTACCCCACCGTCCAATTGTCGCGCCAGTCGGTGGTCGTGCCGGTCTTGGCGGCGGCGGGCCGCGACAGGCGCAAGGGGCTGTCCTCGCCGAAGGCCGGCGCGCGGGCCGTGTTGTCGCTGAGCACGTCGCTGATGAGGAAGGCCACCTGCGGCGACACCCCCTGCCTCGGCGGCGACGGCTCCCAAGCCGCGAGGACGCGCCCCTGGGCATCCTCCACGCGCAGAATCGCCCGCGCCCGCACCACCTGCCCGCCGTTGGCGAAGGCGGCGTAGGCCTGGGTCAGTTCCAGCAGGCTGACCTCGCCGCCGCCCAGGGTGAGCGCCAGCCCCCATCGGTTGCTGTCGTCCAGCGACGTGATGCCCAGCGAGCGCGCCGTCTCTATCAGCCCCTCAATCCCCACGTGCTGCAGGACTTTCACGGCGACGAGGTTGTAGGAGCACGCCAGCGCCTGCCGAAGGAGCACCGGCCCGTGGAAGCGCAAATCGTAGTTCATCGGCACGTAGGGGTCGCCCTCGCGCGTCGTGAAGGCCTCCCGCGTGTCCACCAGCATCGTGGCGGGCGAGTAGTCGCGGGCGAATGCCGCGGCGTAGGTGATGGGCTTGATGGCCGACCCGGGCTGGCGCAGGGCCAGCGCCGCGTTCACCGCCCCGTCAATCTCGGCGCTGAAGTAGTCGGGGCTGCCCACCATGGCCAGGATGTCGCCCGTCTGCGGGGCCAGCGCCACAACCGCCGCATTGCGCACGTGGTGGTCGGGCTGGCCGGGTTTCCGCTCGGCCAGTTTCTGGAGGTGGCGACGCACGGCGTCCTCGGCGGCGCGCTGGGCGTCCAAATCCAGCGTGGTGTACACCCGAAGCCCGCCCTGCCGCAGCACGTCCTCGGGCAGCATCGCGGCCAGGCGCTCGCGCACGTACATCACGAAGTGCGGCGCTGCGATGGGAAACGGCGACGCCGCGAAGTGCAAGACCTCGCCTTCGGCCTCTGCGGCCTGCTCCTCGCTGATGTAGCCCTGCTTCACCATCAGGCCCAGGACGACCCGCTGCCGCTCCTTCGCCGCCGCCAGGTTCGTCAGCGGGTTGTAGGCCGCGGGCGACTGGGGCAGGCCCGCCAGCAACGCGCTCTCGGCCAAATCCAGTTCGCGCGCCGGCTTGCCGAAGTATGCCTGCGATGCCGCCTCCACGCCGTAGGCCAGGTTGCCGTAATAGACCTGGTTCAGGTACAGTTCCAGCACCTGATCCTTGCTCAGGTGCCTGGCTAGGCGATAGGCCAGGAGGCTCTCCTTGAGTTTGCGAAGGAGCGTGCGCTGCGAACGTTCCGCGGGCGACAGGAGGAGGATGCGCGCCACCTGCTGCGTGATGGTGCTGCCGCCCGCCAACACCTCGCCGCCCCGCAGGTTGATCCACGCAGCCCGCGCAATGGCCCAGATGTCCACGCCTGGGTTGGCGTAGAACGTGGCGTCCTCGGTGGCGATGGTGGCCTGGCGCAGGCGCAGGGGAATCTCGTCCAGCGGGATGCTGCGATGCAGCCCCGTGGCGGGGTCCAGAATCTCGTACAGGACGCGCCCGTTGCGGTCCAGAATCTGCGTGGCGGGCTTGGGCGCGGCGGCCAGCAGGCTCTCGGGCGAGACGGGCCACAGCACGGCCAGCGCCGCCAACCCCAGCGCCAACACCACGACGGCGAGCGCCGCGAAGAACGCGGCGCGCCCCAATCTCCGTTTCTTTTCGCCCATCGGCAATCCCGCCAACACCGCCATTCACCGCCAAGTGCGCGGGCACCGCAGCGATTTGTGCCCGTTTTCTCTGCGCGCCCCGCGCCAGGCGGCAGAAACGCGCGACCGTCCCGATCAGGCCAGCCCGCAAGGGCTTCGTCCGATCAGCGCGGGGGTTCAGCCCCGCGCGACGCCCCGCCAAGCAACCGCGCAACAGCCCTAGGCCAGCCCGCAAGGGCTTCGTCCGATCAGCGCGGGGGTTCAGCCCCGCCCGACGCCCCGCCAAGCAACCGCAGAACAGCCCTAGGCCAGCCCGCAAGGGCTTCGTCCGATCAGCGCGGGGGTTCAGCCCCGCGCGGTGCTTGCCAAGCGCCCTCGCAACAGCCCCAGGCCAGCCCGCAAGGGCTTCGTCCGCTCAGCGCAGGGGTTCAGCCCCGCCCGACGCCCCGCCAAGCAACCACCGAACAGCCCTAGGCCAGCCCCAGCGCCTTCAGCCGCTCCAGGGTAGGAACGCCGTTCGCGTCCCAGCCCCGCTCCTGGTAGTACTCCCGCAGGAGCAGCGGCTG
>DAOTVT010000013.1:0-8465 GCA_034436295.1 Anaerolineae bacterium
GGCGCGCTCCCCGGCCTCGTGGTGGACAAGAGCATCGCCGACATCAACGGCGGGCCGAATGACGGGTACGCCGAGCCGGGCGACATCGTTACGTACCGCGTCGTGGTTACCAACGTGGGCGCGGGCAACGCCTACTCGCTGGTGCTGACCGACACGCTGCCGCCCGCCTTTGAGTACGTGGCGGGCACGACCCTGGCCACATGGCCCAGCGGCTCCTACACCAACGACCCGACGATCAACGGCGCGACGCTGTTCTGGAACATCGGCGCGACGCTCCAGGGCGGCATGCCCACCGGCCAGGCGCTGACCCTCACGTTTGACGCGCGGGTAACCGCGGCCGTGGCGCAGGGCGTAACGTACACGAACGTTGTAACGGCATCGGGCAAGACCGGCGCGGACGTCCCCATCCCGCCCGATTCGGGCCTGCCCGACGACACCGACCCCGACGATTCGGATGACATTTCGCTCACGGGCGCGCGGCCCGGCCTGGTGCTGGACAAGAGCATCCCGCTGCTGATTCGGCAGGGCACTCCCATCCTGAACCCGACGACCGTGGAAGCGGGCGACATCGTCTCGTACACGGTGGTGGTAACCAACGTGGGGCTGGGCACGGCGCACAACCTGGTGCTGTCGGATACCCTGCCTACGGCGTTTGAGTACGTGGCGGGTTCCACCATCGCCACGTGGCCGAGTGGGACGTACACCACCGATCCGGTGCAGGGCGGCGGTTATCTCCGCTGGAACATCGGCGCGACGCTGAACGGCGGCGACCCCGTGGGCCAGGCGCTGACGCTGCGCTTCGCCCTGCGCGTAACGTCGGCCATCGTGCGCGAACAGTTCTATCCGAACACGGCCCTGGTCAACGGGCGCGACGGTTTGGGCGCGCTGATTCCCGCGGACTCCGGCGACGCCGAAGACAATGACCTGGACGACCAAGACGATGCGACGCTTCAGGCGCTGAAGCCGGCGCTGGTAACGAGCAAACTCGTCGCGGACATCAACGACCAGCCGAGCGATGGCACGGTGGAGCCGGGCGACATCGTTACGTTCCTGGTAACGGTGCGCAATGTGGACCGCGGGACCGCGTACAACGTGGTGGTAACGGACACGCTGCCGTCGCCGGGTTGGGTCTATGTGCCGGGCACGACCTACGCGGAGTGGAACGGCGGCGCGAATACGTACACCGGCGATCCCACCATCACGGGCGGCGGTGCGGTGCTCCACTGGCCGATCGGCGCCACGCTTGTCGGTGGCAGCCCGGTTGGCGACATCCTGACGCTTCGGTTTGACGCGCGGGTTACGTCGGACATCGTGTCGGGGCAGACCTATACGAACCACGTATGGTTCACGGGCAAGGACGGCGCGGGCACGCCGATTCCCGCCGACACCGATGACCCCGACGACACCGATGATGACGACCAGGACCGCGTCCAGTTGCTGGGCCTGGAGCCTGCGCTGATTATGGACAAGGCGGTGGTGGATATCAACGGCCAGCCCTCGGCGGGGACGGTCGTGGCCGGCGATGTGGTAACGTTCACGATTGTCGTTACCAACGTCGGCCCGGGCACGGCGTACAACGTGGACGTTACCGACCTCATGCCGTCTGGCTGGCAGTACGTTGCCGGGAGCACGCAGGCCAACTGGCCTTCGGGTTCGTCCACGGCTGACCCGACGGTTGCGGGGCAGTTGCTGACGTGGGACTTGAGCGCCACGCTGAACGGCGGAGACCCCACGGGTGAAACCCTCACCCTGCGGTTCAAGGCGCGGGTAACTTCTGCCGCCGTCGCGGGGCCGAACACGAACACCGGCGCGACGACCGGCGAGGATGGCGCGGGCACGCGGATTCCGGCCGACACCGGCCAGTCCGATGACACCGACCCCGACGACCAGGATCAGGAAACGCTGAACATGCTGAAGCCCGCGCTGGCGGTGAACAAGGATATTACCCGCATCTTTGACCGCAACGGCATGGAGATTTCGCCGACGCCCACGGGCGTTGAGGCGGGCTATCAGGTGGAGTATCGCTTCGTGGTTACCAATGTGGGCACAGCCACGGCGTACAACCTGAACGTAACGGACACGCTGCCTGCGGGTCTGGCTTACCACGCGGGCACGTCGGCGCTCAACGGCGCGCCCATCGCCGACCCGTCCGTCGTGGGGCAGAATCTCATCTACACGCTGAACCACACGCTGGCGGCGGGCGAGCGCATGACGCTCACGCTCCGCGCCGACGTCAGCAGCAGCATCGTGGCCAACGCGACGCTCACGAATGTGGCCTACGTCCGCGGGCGAGACGCCTCGGGCACGGTGATCCCCGGCGCGAACGCGGACTTGGGCGACGTGAGCGACCCCGACCCGGATGACACCGATGCCGATGACACAGGCAGCCAGTCGGTTACCGCGCTGGTGCCCGCGCTGGACGTGAACAAGGACATCGTCCACATCTACGACCGGCTTGGCGTGGAGATTTCGCCGATGCCGTCGGCGGTGGAACCCGGAATGCGGATTGAGTACCGCTTCGTGGTAACGAATGTGGGCACGGGCACGGCGTACAACGTGGATGTGGAAGACCGCCTGCCCATTGGGCTGTCGTACCGCACGGGCACGTCCACGCTCAACGGCGCGGGCATCGCTGACCCAAGCGTTGCGGGGACGCCGGGCACGGGCCAGACGCTGAACTACGACCTGAATCACACGCTGGCGGCGGGCGCGCGCATGACGCTGACGCTACAGGCGACGGTAACCAGCCTGGTGACCCAGGGCACGGACCTGGTGAACTACGCCGAGGCGACAGGCTACGACGGCGCGGGCACCGAAATCCCGAACAGCAATGCCGTCCTGGGCGACGTGGCGGATTCGGATCCCGATGATGCCGACGCCGACGACACCGGCCGCGAGGATATCGGCGTTGTCGTGCCCGCGCTCAACGTGGACAAGACGATTGCGCGTATCTACGACCGCATGGGGTCCCAGATTAGCCCCACGCCGTCCGCGGTGGAAGCCGGCTATACGGTAGAGTATCGGTTTGTCGTGAACAACGTGGGTGGCGGCACGGCCTACGGCGTGGATGTGGTGGACAATCTTCCGGTGGGTCTGGGGTATGTAACGGGTGCGAGCGCCTTGAACGGCGTTCCCATCGCCGACCCCGCCGTTGCGGGGACGCCGGCGACAGGCCAGACGCTGACCTATGACCTCAACGCCACGATTGCCGCGAGTGGGAGCATCACGCTGACCTTCCGCGCGCACGTAACAAGCCTCATCCGCGCGGGCGTCCCACTGACGAACACGGCTGAGGCCACCGGCTACGATGGCTACGGCACGGAGATTCCGAACGCAAACCCGGGCATCGGGGACACGTTTGACCCCGACCCGGATGACTCGGATGCCGACGACACGGGCAGCGAAACGCTGAACACCCTGGTTCCGGCCCTGGATGTGGATAAGATTGTCCTGCACCTCTGGGACAATTTCGGCACGCCGATCCCGACCACGTCTCCGGTTGAGCCTGGCTACCGCGTTGAGTATCGGTTCGTTGTAACGAATGTGGGCACGGGCACGGCGTACAACGTGGACGTGGAAGACCGCATGCCCATTGGGCTGTCGTACCGCACGGGCACGTCCACGCTCAACGGTGCGGGCATCGCCGATCCGAGCGTTGCGGGGACGCCGGGGACCGGCCAGACGCTGACCTACGACCTGAATCACACGCTGGCGGCGGGCGCGCGCATGACGCTCACGTTCCATGCGGACTTGACGGGCCTCATCACGCAGGGCGTCTCGCTGGCGAACTACGCCGAGGCGACGGGCTACGATGGCGCGGGCACCGAGATACCCGACAGCAATCCCGACCTGGGCGACGTGGCCGATTCGGATCCCGATGATGCCGACGCCGACGACACCGGCATGGCGTATCTGGAAGTCAACGAGCCGTTCCTGATCACCGGCAAGACCATCGTGAGCGTGGCGGGCGATCCCAACCGCGACTACATCCTGCCCAATGAGGTCATCCGGTATCGGTTCGTGGTAACCAACGTGGGCCTGGGCACGGCCTACTCGCTGGTGCTGAGCGATGTGCTTCCGTCGCCAGGGTTCTCGTATGTGGCCGGCAGCACCGTGCTGGAGACGCCTTCGGGCACATCCACCGCCGACCCGACGGTGGCCGGAACGCTTCTCACCTGGAACACGGGCGTAACACTGTTGGGCGGCGTGCCCGTCGGCCAGGCGGTTACGCTGACCTTCTCGGCGCGGACGGGTTCCGACTTGCCCGATGGCCAGTTCATGGTGAACACGGCCTACGCCAGCGCGCTGGACGGCAGCGGCGCGCCGGTGCAGAAGGATGGCGTGGACCCGCAGGATACGGACCCGGACGATCAGGATGACGTCCAGATATGGGCGCAGAACTCCGGCCTGGTAACGGACAAGAGCATCGTCTCGGTAAACGGGCTGCCCTACGACGGGTCGGTGGAGCCTGGGGACATCATCCGCTACCGCTTCGTGGTAACGAACGTGGCGGCCGGCGCGGCCTACTCGCTGAACATCACCGACACGCTGCCATCGCCCGGGTTCGTGTACGTGCCCGGCTCCACCCTGGCGGTCTGGCCGTCGGGTTCGTCCACGGCTGACCCGACGGTCGCGGGCGTGGTCCTGAACTGGAACCTGAACGCGACGCTGGCGGGCGGCGTGCCTGTGGGCGAGGCGCTCACCCTGACCTACGACGTGCATGTTACGAGCGCCATCGTTGCGGCGCGCACGTACACGAACACCGCGACGGTAACCGGCTTCAACCAGGCGGGCGAACAGATTCGGCCCGACAGCCCCGACCCGCAGGATGACGACCCGGACGACTCGGACTCCACTACCGTGTCGGGCGTTACGCCGGCGCTGGTCATTGACAAGCGCATTACCGACATCAGCCGCGGCATGGGCACAACCGTGATCTACCCGGGCGACGTGATCACCTACCAGGTGGTGCTGACGAACATCGGCGGCGGCATCGCCTACCACGTGAGCCTGACGGACACCTTGCCGTCCCCCGCGTTCACGTATGTGGGCGGCTCAACCCGGGCGATCTGGCCTTTGGGTTCGTCGTCGGCGGATCCGACGGTGAACGGCGTTGTGCTGCACTGGCCGCTGGACGCCACGCTGCGCGGCGGCGAGTCGCTGACACTGACGTTCGCGGCGCGGCTGGGCAATAACTTCCAGGGCACGGTGTCGTTCATCAACCGCGTGTACGCCACGGGCCGCGACGGCGACGGCACGCCGATTCCGCCTGCGTCCACCGACCCAGGCGACTGGGATCCCGACGACGCGGATGATGTGCCCGTGGAGGGCCAGAAGCCGACGGGCACGCTGGATGTGGAGCCGCTGTGTCCCATCGCGTGCGCTGGCTGGAAGCATACCTTCGTCATCACGTACACCAACAACACGGCGATTCCGCTGACGCAGGCGCGGTTGGTCATCACGCCGCCCAATCACACGCTTGTGGTCTTCGGCGACTCCTCGGCGGGGCTGGTGTCGGGGCCGAACCCCGGCCAGGTGATGTGGGACCTGGGCACTGTGGGCGTTGGCGAGGTGGTGGTGCGCAACCTGGTGCTGCATCTGTACTCCAGCATCCCGCACGGGACGGTGCTCACGTTGCCCGTGGGCGCGTTTGCCTACGAGAGCGACCCGTTGCAGGTGCTGGAGACGTTCACGGTGCGCCGCGACGGCGTGTGCCTGGGGCCGACGCCGACGCCGCTGCCGACGAGCACGCCGACCCCGACACGTACCGCGACGCCAACCGCGACGCAAACGCGGACGCCGACGCTGACGCCGACGGCCACGCCCACGGCGACGCCGACACTGACGCCTTCGGCGACGCCCACGGCTACGGCCACGAGTTCGCCGACGGCCAGCCCGACTTCCACGCGCACGCCGACGCCTACGCCTAGCCCGACGCCGACCCCGACGCTACCAGGGCCCACCGCAACGCCGACGCGAACGCCATACGCCGGCTGCGACTGGATTTCGGGCGGCTGGGTGGACTACGCTCCGCATGGCGTGCCCGACTTTGACATGCGCCAGGAGGGCTGGCGGAACCCGAGCGGCAGGTGGTCCTACGACGGGCCGGCGGCTGCGGCAAACGTCCTCTGGTGGTACGACTCGCGGTTTGAGACGGGAGGCAACCCGCCGCCCATCATCAGCGACAACTACCCGCTGGTGCAATCCTACGACACGCTGGGGCCGTTCCGCCGCGACGACCACGACCCGATGAACGTGAACCTGCCGGGCAATCCGGGGATGCGGCAAGGCGAGTTCGTGGAAGATCTGGCCTACGTGGTGCGGACGGATTCCAGGGGCCAGACATCGGAAGGGACCGACCTGGAAAGCCTGGCGCTGGGTATCGGCCAGTACATCCACGAGAGGGGCCTGTGGCCCGATTACACGGTGGAGGTGCGCAAGTCGCCTTCGCTCATCTGGCTCACGGACCAGGTTCAGCAGAACAAGCCGATCATCCTGCTCGTGGGCTTCTGGGAGTACCAGTGGGTAACGGACGGCAACGGCCATGGATCGTGGCAGTGGCGACGCCTGGGTGGGCACTACGTGTCCGTTGCTGGCACGTGCCTGGTGAGCAACCAGGTGGCCTTGAGCGACCCGTGGCGGGATGGGGCGGAGATCGGGATGAGCGCCGGGCGGGTCTTGCCGCCGCACAGCCCGCACCTCGGCGATGCTACGGTCCACAACGACGCGCAGATAGTCAGCCACGATCTGTACGGCGTGCAGCCCTCGGCCAGCCCGGGCGGCCTGTGGGAACTGATGGGGTACGCGCCGGCCTACGAGGAGATCGCCAACTTCGTGGGCATGAACTGGGCGCAGGACTTGCGCGCGTACCGTGCTGAGTACAAGGGCGGCGCCATCCACGTGGAGGCGGAGTACGCCATACTCGTGTCGCGCGCCAGCCATCCGGTGGTGCGCCGGTACGCGCCCGTCATGCCCGTGCGATGGAGCATTCAGTAGCGCAATGAGACTCTACGCAGAGCGCCGCTCGGATGGGCGGCGCTCTGTTTGTTTCTAGCCCACGATGGCAAGCACGCGGCCCTGCCTGGGCGGTACGGGCACGCCGCCCAGGAGGGAGCCACTGGCGCGGAACTCCTCGCCGCTCCACACGTCTCGGAACGTGAGGTTCTGGCCCCATGCAGCATCCAGTTGCAGCGCGACCTGGCGGGGAGAGCGGCTGGCGTTGAGGATGACGATCATCGTCTCGGCGTCCAGCCTGCGCGCGAATGCGTACACGTCATCGCGCGCCAGGAGCGGGAGGAAATCGCCGCGGCGTAGCGCGGGGCGCGACTTCCGCAGCGCCACGCATTGCTTGACATAATCGCGCAGGCTGTGATTCCACTTCGCTTCGTCCCACGGGAACGCGCGGCGACAGTCGGGGTCGTGGCCGCCTTCCATGCCGATCTCGTCGCCGTAGTAGATGCAGGGCGCGCCAGGGTAGGTCATCTGGAACAGGATGGCCAGGCGCAGGGCCGACTCATCGCCGCGGGCGAGGGTGAGGAATCGCGGCGTGTCGTGGCTGTCCAGAAGGTTCAACTGCGCGAAGTTGACCTCGGGATGGTAGAGGCCCAGGATGCGGTCAATCTCCGCCGCGAACTCGGCCAGCGAGCGCGGGCGCAAATCTCGGTAACTCCATACCTGCTGCGCGAGCGACAGGTCCAGAGTGCCGCCCGCGAAGTAGGATAGGCAGGCTTTGGTGAAGAGGTAGTTCATCACGGCGTCAAACTGATCGCCCTGGAGCCAACGCTGCGATTCGTGCCATATCTCGCCGACGATGTAGGCGTCGGGGTTGATGGCCTTGACTCGACGGCGGAACTCTTGCCAGAAAGCGTCGTCGTTGATCTCGGTGGGCACGTCCAGACGCCAGCCGTCTATCCCCTGCCGAATCCAGTGCTCGGCCACGCCGAAGATGAACTCGCGGACGGCAGGCGTGTCGGTGTTGAACTTGGGCAGCGCACGAAGCCCCGCCCAGGCCACGTAGTTGGGCGGGCGCTTGGGGTCGTAGGCGTAGAGGGGGTAGCCCTTGATGTGGAACCAGTCCACGTAGGGCGAGGCGGGGCCGTTCTCCAAGATGTGGTTGAACTGGAAGAACCCCCTGCTGGCGTGGTTGAAGACTCCATCCAGCACGATGCGGATGCCGCGGCGATGGGCCTGCTCCAGGAGCGTGGCCAGGGCGGCATTGCCGCCGAGGATGGGGTCCACGTTGTAGTAGTCGTGGGTGTGGTATCGGTGATTGGCCGTGGACTGGAAGATGGGCGTGAAGTAGATGGCCGTGATGCCCAGGTCCGACAGGTAGTCCAGCCGTTCGGCCACGCCTATCAGGTCGCCGCCCTTGAATCCGTACACGGTGGGCGGCGAATCCCACGGCTCCAGGTTGGACGGCTTGCGCACCGAGGGGCTGGTGGCAAACCGATCTGGGAAAATCTGAT
>DAOTVT010000014.1:0-5443 GCA_034436295.1 Anaerolineae bacterium
AGGGGTTAGGTGAGGTAGAACATGCGGGCCACGCGCGGACACCGCAGGGCCGACCTTGCTCGGAAAGGGGAGGGTGCGGGAGGGGTTAGGTGAGGTAGAACATGCGGGCCACGCGCGGACACCGTAGGGCCGACCTTGCTCGGCAAGGGAGGGTGTGGGAGGGGTTAGGTGAGGTAGAACATGCGGGCCGCGCGCGGACACCGCAGGGCCGACCTTGCTCGGCAGGGGAGGGTGCGGGAGGGGTTAGGTGAGGTAGAACATGAGGGCCACGCGCGGACACCGTAGGGCCGACCTTGCTCGGCAAGGGGAGGGTGCGGGAGGGGTTAGGTGAGGTCAAGCGCGCAGGGCGGGTTTCCATAGCCGCCGCGGGGAGGGGCAGGTATCCAAGTTGCGACGCACTTCCGAAGTGCGTCGCAACTCGGCCCCAAACACAGGTTCGTAGGGCGGCTTGCCATTCCCGCCGGATGCAGGGGCAGGCACGGAAACCTGCCCCGACACACTGCCCCATCCTCGCCCCAGGACGGCGATGCGCCCAAGGGTCTCCCCCATTGACAAACGCGGCGCACCTGTGTTACGATACCCCCGTAGGTTTGGACGCATACATAGGGGGTGCGCCGTGAGGCGACCGGTCGCGCGGGGCCCGTATAGGACCGCCATCAGAATCACAAGCGGAGCGCTGGTATCTGGCGCGGCCTGGACGGACGTCCTCCGCCGCTGGCGGGATGAGGCTGCCAGCGCGCTGGACGATGCGGGGAGGTTGCTCGCGGGAATGTGGGCGCGCCATCACCCCTCGGCTGCGACCGTTCTGCGCCTGCCTTTGGTGCGCCATTTCTCGGCCTGGTATGCCGCGCAGCCCGACTACGTGCAGGTAGGCCTCAACGTCATCTCGCTCGCCATGGCGCTCCTGCTCGCCGTGGCCGCGGGGTATCTCGGCTTGCGCCCGCCCTCCGCGCTCACGGCCAAGGCCCAGGCTCCGACGCACGAGTTGGCCGCCATCCTGTACGGGTGGATGGACCAGCGGCCCGCTCTGCCGTCCGCCGACTGTGGGCCATTTGAACCCGCCGCCGCATGTCGGGCGCGGCAGGCTGCCGACGTCGCGCAGTGGGAAAGCCGCTTCGCCGAGTACGTGCGCGCAATTCAGGCAGAACAGCCGCGCGCGGAGTGGGTTCACGACGGCAAGGACTTCCCCACCTACAACCGAGACACTGGCGTCATCACCTTCACGCTTGCTTTGCAGGGCGCGGTGCGGGCCGACGAGAAGAAGTGCCTCCCGTTCCGAATCATCGCGCAGATGCCTTCGGGGATCACCACAGGCCCCTGGCCCGACCAGGGAGACCAAGCGAAGCCCAGCACGGACATACGGCAACGATTGCGAGAGATCGCCGTAAAGCCCAAGCCGTTCCCGCACCCATGCCTGCGCACGACGCAGTGGACGGCGTGGGCGCGCGTGGACCCCGAGACGGCGCAGGTGTGGGCGGCCTGGGCCAAGGACAAGGGCTGGAAACTGGAGATGTTCTTCCACCTGGACAAAGCGGAACGCCCCCTCGCGCCCAACTGGGACGAGGACGCTCGCCTGACCAAGCAGGATTTCGCCGAGGAGCAGCGCATCTGGCTGTGGGTAGATGAGGTGCGGCTGGTCATCGGCGACGCGATCGTGCAGCGGTGGCGGTGAGACGCATGAAGCGAGAGGCGAAAACCCTGCGGGTGTTGACCCTCAGCGACGAGGTGGTGCAATCCATCCAATCCCCCGCCGTGCGCGAACGCTTCGGCGACGTGGATATCGTCATCGGCTGCGGCGACCTCCCGCACGAGTACCTGGAATACGTGGTGAGCGTTCTGAACAAGCCCCTCTTCTTCGTGCGCGGCAATCACACCTGCGTGGTGGAATACTCGGAGGCTGGCGAGCGCGCCCTTGTGCATGGCGGCGTGAACCTGCATCGCCGCGTCGTCAACTACCGCGGGTGGCTGATGGCGGGCGTGGAGGGGAGCGTGCGCTACAATCGGGGGATGTTCCAGTACACGCAGATGGAGATGTGGGGGCACGTGCTGCGCCTTGTGCCGGCCCTCCTGCGCAACCGCATCCGATACGGCCGCTACCTGGATGTTTTCGTAACGCACGCCCCGCCGTGGGGGATTCACGATCGGCCCGACCCCGCCCATCGCGGCATCAAGGCGTTCCGCTGGTTTGTGCGGGCCTTTCGCCCCGCGGTGCACTTTCACGGCCACAGCCACGTGTATCGCTCGGGCACGACCACGGAGACGCAGTTCCACGCCACGCGCGTGATCAACACGTACCCCTATCGGGAGACGGAAGTGGGACATCCTACGACGCGGCCTGCTCTGCCATGGCTCGCAGGCGGCCGCCAGAAGCGAGGCACACGATGACCTTTGACCACCTGGCCCAAGAGGACTTTCAGCGCGCCCGAAGCAAGGCCTTCTGGAATCGGATTGTGGGCTGGCTCATGGGCGAACAAACCGACTTGCTCCCACTGGACGCCGTCAAGGCACACTTGCCCGTCCAGGGACAGCACGACCTCGGCCTTCAGGCCGTGCCCATCCGCCAGATCGTCGGCAGCGAGAGCCGCTACCGCGACTTTGACCGCGCCTTCCTCCCGCGCCAGACGCACACGCGCGACCGCTGGGTTACCATTGATCGGCTGCACTACGAGCAGGTTGAACTGCCACCAGTAAGTCTGTACAAGATCGGCGACATCTACTTCGTGCGCGACGGCAACCATCGCGTTTCCGTCGCCCGCGAGCGCGGCCAGGAATTCGTGGACGCCTACGTAACCGAACTGGCCACGCCCGTGCCCCTGACCCCGGACACAGATTTGCACAGCCTCATCCTGGAGCAGGAGCGGGCCATTTTCCTGCAGCAGACGGGGCTGGACAGAATCCGGCCCGACGCGGACGTGCGCCTGACCCTCCCCGGCCAGTACGCGAAACTCGCCGAGCATATCCAGGTGCACCGCTGGTTTCTCGGCCAGGAGCGCGGCGGAGACGTGCCCTACGAGGAGGCCGTGGCGTCGTGGTACGATCACGTGTACCTGCCGCTGGTGCAGATTATTCGCGAACACCAGATTCTGAACGAGTTCCCAGGCCGCACCGAGGCCGACCTCTACCTGTGGATCATTGAGCACAGTTGGTACCTGCGCGAGGCGGGCGGCGAGATTCCCATGGAGCAGGCAGCCACCGACTTCGCCCGCGCCTATTCCCGCAGGCTGCTCACCAAACTCAAGAACCTTCTGCGGCGCGCCGCTCGCAAGCGATGAGGGTTTCGGTTTGCGTGGGAAGGGCCGCCGCGCGGTGGCCCTGCATTCGGGCCTGCGAGGCCCGCGAGATTCCAGGAGGTGAGGCATGGTCATATCCAGTTCGTCCATGGAGCGGACGGCGCAGGCCGCCGCCAAGTTGGAAGCGGTCAAAACGCTGGATCGCCTGGTGGAGGAAGGCGCGAAGACTCCGGAGGAAGTCGCCGCGGAGAGGGAGCGCCTGCTGAAACAGCCCGCCCGCAAGCGATGGCGGGTGAACATGCGCGTCCTGCTGGGAACGCTGCTGCTCATTGCGTTGGCGATGGCGGCGTTGCGGGCGGCTGCCGAACCGAACGGCCTGGCATGGCTGTTCGCCGTGGTGCCCGCGGCAGCCGTGGCCGGAGACATCGCCACCGTGCTGGGGCCGCTGCTCGCCGTGTCGGTGGCGGTGGAGCGGCTCCTGGAGACCGCATTTGACGCCTTTGAGCAGTCGTCGCGGGCGGTGGCCGATGTGCTGGCGGCCCCCAAGGAGGCGCTGGACTGGATCGGGCGCGAGTACCAGGCCGCATACGAGGCGGCTGCGGCAGCGGCAAGCGCGGTCGGGGAGGCAGCGTCCGACGAGGCGCTGGCCCGGCTGGCCGCCGCCGAATCGCGCCTGGCGCAGGCCGAGGCCCGCGTGCGCGCCTGGACCTCCGCGCCGGAATACGTCGCCTGGAAGCGCGCGTTGTGCATCTGGGCCGGCCTGGTCGTGGGGTTGGGAGTGGCCATCTTCGGCGACCTGGGGATGCTGCACATCATCGGGGCTCCGGCCCCGCGCCTGCTGGACATGATCGTTACGGGCCTGGTCATCGGCGCAGGCCCCGGCCCGATGCACGCGCTCATCGGCATCATCCAGAGCGGCAAGGACGCGGCCAACAACCTGGCGGACCTGGCGCGGAGCAAGTCGGCGGAACTGAAGGCGGCCGCCGACGCGCTGAAGAAGTAGTGTTTGCAAAACGGGCGAGATGCTCTGCCGGGCAAACCCGCCTCTGGTAACGCTGTAGGCGTGGGCGTTACCGCTTTTCCAGTACCCTGGCGATGGCCAAGGCGACAGCCGCAAACGCCAGCGCCCACAGAAGAACGACAACGGCCCCGGCAATCAACCCGGCCGACTTGCCGCCTTCCAGCAACTCTCGCGCTTGGCTTCTGCACTCGGACATCACGGACTCGGGGATCATCTTCAGCGCCAACCGCACGCCCAGCGGAATCAGCACGAGGTCGTCCAGGTAGCCCAGCACGGGGATGAAGTCGGGAACCAGGTCCACCGGACTCAACGCATACGCGGCCACGCAAGCCGCGAAGGCCCGGGCGTACCAGGGCACTCTGGGATCCCTGTACGCCAACAGCAGAGCGTAGGCTTCCGTGCCCAGCGCACGGGCGCGTTCTTTCCACTGCGACTTCATTCCAAACCCCGCGTCAGCGACGGGAAGCGGTCGGCGATGCGCGCCAACACGTCGCGGGCCTCAACGGGCGTCAACCCAGCGCCGAAGCGCACCGTGCTGCCGCCGTAGTCAAACGTCAGCGCGCCGGCCCACGGCCCCTGGGAACCGCCGTAATCCTCGGAAACGCGCAGGCGGTCCACGTAGGCCGCCTCATACTGCTTGCGCGGGCCGATACCCAGCACGGTCTTCTGGATGGTCAGCGACTCGCCGTCAATGACGACGACTTCCTTGCCCGCCAGGTTCCACAGCCAGATGAGCAGAGCAAACCCGCCGCCCACGGTCCACAGCGCAAGCCAGATGGCGATGAAGAGCGTACCGGCCGCGCTGCCGATGTCGGGCACTCGCCCTGACAGGATGGCGGCCAGGCCCCGCACGAGCGTGGCTCCCGCGAAGAGTTCGCCCGTCGCCCAGCCCCCCAGCCAGAACCCCAGGAACAGGATGACGAGCCAGTTGCGGCGCGCCGGAATCGTGATTCGCAGCGCGGCGAAGGAGTCCTCTATCGTGTATCGCGGGGCGCTGGGCTGGAACTCGGCCATGCACATCCCTCGCTCGGCGGCGGCTACTTCTTCGCCAGTTCTTCCTCAATGAGTTCCTGGAAGGCCTCAAACGGCTGCGCGCCGGTCAGTTTGATGCCGTTGACGAAGAACGCGGGGGTCCCGCTCACGCCATAGGCTTGGCCATCGGCCACGTCCCCGGCCACCTCCTCGGCCATCG
>DAOTVT010000015.1:0-8377 GCA_034436295.1 Anaerolineae bacterium
ATTCATTTCGGGGTGCCTCCTTCGTGTGGTGGTTTCGTATAACTCTACTTTACACCAAGGGGCACCCCATTTTCAAGTCCTCCCTCAAAAAGGCCAAACTCCAGGGCAGGTTTCCATACCTGCCCCCGCCTCCGGCGGCTGTGGAAAGCCGCCCTACATCTTGGGGCCTTGTGCCACCCGCCCATTGCGAGCGTAGGGCAGGTTTCCATACCTGCCCTCCTACATCTTCGGGCCTTGTGCCACCCGCCCATTGCGAGCGAGTTGCCAGACCGTCGCGCATCGTGCTATAATTCAGACGAGCCCCCGTAGCTCAACGGACAGAGCAACTGCCTTCTAAGCAGTCGGCTGAGCGTTCGAATCGCTCCGGGGGTACCTGCGGAGTCCCGCCGCCCCGACACCACGCGGCAAAGGCGGGGCTGCCAGGGGAACGGCATGGTCAAGAAACCACTCTTTGAGAACCTGATCTTCAACGAGGCGGGCGAGCCGGTAGGCGTGGCCTACGTCGGCGATGAGCCGTGCTACACAATCCCCGAGTACGGCTTCCTTCGGCACGTCCCGGCGCGCGACGTGGACCAGCAAATCCTCACGCGCCTGCGCGACCAGATGCTCCAACACCGCGACCTGGTTACGGCCCAGATTCTGGAACTCCTGGGGCGCGACGACCTGTTCACCAAAGCAGCCGTAGATGCCACCCTGCAGAATCTGGACAAGCAGGTGGACCAGATGATGGAGTTCGGCCTGCCCGAGGAAGCGAGGCTCTACCTCGGCATGATGGGCTTCCGCGCCACCGTCAACGTTCACGGCGAGTTGGTGGACCTCAACCTGCCGGTACAGGAACTCCCCGAGGAGTAGCGCCTGCCCTTGCTGCGGTCGGCGGCCGGGCGCGGCGTCAGTGCCCCAGCAGCCGCACCGAGGCCGCGCGGGGCTGCTCCACCCACCGCACAGCGCCCAATCGGCTTGCGAGCGCCAGAACGCGGTCGCGCCGCGCTGCCATCCGCGGCTCCCTCGCTTTCCATGTGCCCTGGACCTGCCGGATGACCAGTTGGCTATCCCCGCGCACTTCCACCCTAACCTCGTGCGCCTGCAGGCCCAACTCGCGAATCCAGTCCAGCAGAGCCTCCAGGGCGCGGATCAGCGTGTCGTACTCGGCCTCGTTGCTGGTCATGCGAGCGCCCAGATTCAGGCGCTGCCGCTTCTGCGCGCCATCGGCGTTGCGCATCAACACGAAACTGCCATATCCGGGGCCGGGGTTGCCCCTGCTGCCACCGTCAAAGACCACGGTGAAGTCTGGCCTGGTACGCGGCGAGCGGCGCGCGGAACTAGGCCGATCACTCAAGCGGCTCATCCTCGTCTGCCGTGGCACGCGCAGGGGAAGTTTCAGGCTCATCCGCGGCGAAGGGCAGCCCTCCGCGGCGCATCTCGTCGTACAGGTACAGCACGTTGGCCCGATGCAGATGCTGGGCAAGCCCCCCTAGAGGCACGCGCGACAGGCCGCATTCTTCAATGTCCAGCGCGGCGATCTCATCGCGCGACAGGCCCATCTCAATCCCTTCCCTGACCCGCGCGCGGACTGTATCCAGGTAGGCGACGTTCGCATTCAGAGCGTCGGGAATCTCGCCGCGCAGGAGCACCTCGCCATGCCCCTGCACCAGGTTCTCCAGGTTCAATTCGCCTATCCGCAGGAGCGAACGCTTGTACGCCTCCGGGTCGCCCCCAACAATGTAGGGCACCGGCATCATGGCGTCGCTGGCGAAGAGAATCTTCTCCTGCACCAGATACACGCCTAGCATGTCGTCCGAATGGCCGGGCAGGGAAATGATCTCCATGGACTTGCCGCCGATGTGAATGGCCCCGCCCTTGTCCAGGGTGATGTCCGGGAAGCGCAGCACCACCTCCATGAGTTGCGGCATGGACTGGCGATCGCGTTCCAGGAGAGCCGGCCCCTCTTTCATCATAGTGGCGCGGCAGATTTCGTGCGCGATCACCCGAGCCCCCGGGAACAGGTAATTGCCGTACACGTGATCGGCATGGTGGTGTGTGTTGATCACATATCGCACGCCCAGCCCGCCGCGGCGACGCTCAAACTGCACGATGGACTGCGTCTCCCGCGGAAAGGGAAGCGTGTCAATCAGGATGGCTCCTGCCCTCGTGAACACAAGGCCCGCCGTTACCTGCGCATAGGTATCGCTGGAGAAAACATAGACATCGTCATCAATTCTCTCGTATCCCATGAGGCACTCTTCCGTTACGGAATTTGCAGCGCGAAGCATAGCACGCAAACGGCGAAAAGTCAAAGCCCTGCGACCCCTGCCGCATCCGACGGAACCCGCCGCGCAGGGGAAAGGAGCGTTGCCGCGGGATGGCGCACGCCTCCCATTTCTGCCCGCTGCCGGGGCGAGAAGGCGGCGGAGCGAAAGGAGCAGCCCGCAGGGCACAAAGATACCCCGCTGTGCCGTGCGTCTCAATGAGTTTTGAACCTGCTCACGCAGGTGGGAGCCAGCCCGCTGGTTAATGCCTGACCCCGAAGGGTTACTACAGCCCCAGCAGTGCCAGGCCCCCGTCTATTAGGTGTTGGCTCAAAACACTAGGTGAGACTTCACGCACACAGCAGGGTTCTACGCAAATATTACCACAATTCGCCCGATTCTGCAAAAATGCCCGCGCGCCGAGTGTTTCTTGCCCCTGGAGCGCGAAACGGCTATACTTGTGCTGGCAACCGGCCCGGCCATGGAGCGCAGAGGGCCGGGCAGAGCCGCTGACGCTCGCCGAAGGAATTGAGGCTGTGTACGCTTTGCTGGTCTGCGATGACAACGATGAAACCGCGATCCTCTCGCTGGTGCTCCAGCGGGTGGGACTGGCCGTAACCATTGCCAACGACCTGGAGCGGGCCATGCGCAGTTGGGCGCAGCGCCCCGCCGACATGGTCGTCGTCGCGCTACGGGCAGGCGCGCCGCATGAACAGGTGCGGCGTGTGCGCGCCGAGACGGATGTCCCCCTAGCCGTCCTCACGAACGCCCAGGACGAGGACTCCCTGTTCGCGGCATTTGAGGCCGGCGCCGACGTGGTGTTCAACCGTCCGTACAGCACGCGGCTACTCCTGGCCCGATTGCGCGCGCTCCTGCGGCGCAGCAGCGGCGTCCCCCTGCTCAGCCTCCCCACCCTTCGCGTCGGCAGCATCACGCTGGACCCATCGTCGCGCGACGTCCAGCGGGAAGGACACCCTCCCCACCGCCTCACCCACCTGGAGTTCCGCCTCCTCTACACGCTCATGATGCACCAGGGCCAGACCCTGCCGACCGAGGCCATCGTGGAGCGCGTTTGGGGCTACAGCGGCGAGGGCGATCGCGAACTCGTCCGGGGGCTTATCAGCCGGCTGCGAGCAAAGATAGAGCAGGACCCCAAGAACCCCAGGTACATCTTGACCGTCCCGGGCGTCGGCTACAAACTCCAGAACCCCGACGCGTAGCCGCCTGTTGAAATGTTGCGATCCCTGGGCCACCCTGTGCACAATATTGATACACTTCTTGCACACCTTTTACACGCAATGGGGTTATAATGCACAGGGTATTCAAAAGAGCCTGGCTACAGTTCTGCACCCCCTACGATTCGGGGGGAAAGAAGCCCGGGCATACCAGCGGTAGTGCAGAGGTTAGCAGAAGCAAGGACAAAACGAGATGTCATCTGTATCGTGCCCTGAATGCGGGGCGACCCTTCAAATCGGCAAGTATGCGGAAGTCGGGGCGAAGGTTGTCTGCCCCCAATGCGGGGCGAAACTTGAGGTCATCAATGTCAACCCGCCGGAGGTGGACTGGGTATTCAATCCGCCGGCGCCCGACGAACAGGACAAGGATTGGATTCTGCGCGAGCGCGTGCGCCTGATGGAAAATGCCGACAACGACGTATGAGGCCCGCGCCAACGCACCAAACAGAGTTATCATCAGCATCTTATCTTAGAAGGAGATGAGACAAATGGAAACGATAGCAAAGGAACTTGAAGAGCCCCCCGGTACTGGGAGGCCTCCCCACCCCTGGGAGAATGTGCCTCCGTCCCTTTGGAATGACTGGCGTTGGCAACTCAGCCACCGCCTGAGTTCCATTGAAGAACTCTCACAAGTGATCCATCTGACCCAGTCGGAGCGAGACGCCCTCAGCGCGTCCGAGCGGTTCCGAACCGACATCACTCCGTACTTCGCGAGCCTGATGGATCCCGACGACCCGAATTGTCCCATCCGCCGCCAGGTAGTCCCCACGGCCCAAGAACTCGTCCCGTTCGCGGCCGAAATGGAGGACTCGCTGGCGGAAGATGCCCACTCACCCGTCCCTGGCCTGGTTCATCGGTACCCCGATCGGGTCCTGATGCTGGTAACCACCCAGTGCGCCAGTTACTGCCGCTATTGCACGCGAAGTCGGGTCGTGGGCAATTCACACGCCCAGTTCTCGCCGGCCGACTATGACCGACAAATCGCCTACGTGGCGGCAAACCCGCAAGTGCGGGACGTGCTCATCTCGGGCGGAGACCCCTTCACCTTGCCGCTCAAGGTGCTGGACCAAATCCTGGCGCGCCTGCGGGCCATCCCGCATGTGGAAGTCATCCGCATTGGGACGCGGGTGCCGGTGTTCCTGCCCCAACGCATCAACGACGAACTGGTGAACACGCTCAAGCGCTACCACCCGCTCTGGGTGAACATCCATTTCAATCACCCGAAGGAACTGGCGCCCGAAGTTGAGCAGGCCGTCAACAAACTCGCCGATGCTGGCATCCCCTTGGGGAGCCAGACGGTGCTCCTGGCCGGCGTCAACGACTGCCCCAACGTCATCATGGCGCTGGTGCACAAACTGGTGAGGAACCGTGTGCGGCCCTACTACCTCTACCAATGCGACCTGGTCCACGGCGCGGGGCACTTCCGCACGCCGGTCGCCAAGGGCATTGAAATCATGGAGGCGCTGCGAGGGCACACCTCGGGCTACGCCATCCCCACCTACGTCATTGACGCGCCGGCAGGCGGCGGCAAAGTCCCCATCCTGCCCAACTACCTGATGAGCATGTCCGAAAGTCGGGTCGTCATCCGCAACTACGAGGGCTTCATCAGCACCTACACGCAGCCCACCGACTACGTGTCGCATGACCCGCGGACGTGCCCCTACTGCCAGCAGCGCCACTCCGAAGGCGGGCAGGAAGGCGTCGCCGGCCTGCTCGGCGGGGAACGCCTGGCCATCGCGCCGGAAGGTTGGGACCAGGTGCACCATCGCGAGCAGCCCGTGCCCATCCACTCCGTCGCCACCCGTTCGGCCGAGGTTGAGCAGCGATGAGGCGGCTGCGCATAGCCCTGCTTTACAACCTGAAAAAGCACGTGCCTGTGCCCGAGGACGCGCCCGAAGACGCGCTCGCGGAGTATGACTCCGAGGAGACTGTGGAGGGCCTGAAATCGGCGCTGGAATCCGGCGGGCATGAGGTCATCCCGCTGGAAGGCGACGAGACCCTGCTGGACACGATCCGCCGCGCAAGACCCGACATCTGCTTCAACATCTGCGAGGGTCTGCGCGGCGAATCCAGGGAGTCCCATGTGCCGGCACTGCTGGAGATGCTGGGCATTCCCTACACCGCGTCCAAGGTGCTGGCGCACGCCATCTCGCTGGACAAGGTGATCGCGAAGCGCATTTGGCGGGATGCGGGACTGCCCACGGCCCCGTTCCAGGCGTTCTACCGCGGCGATGAGCCGCTGGATGCCGCGCTCGCCTTCCCGCTGTTCGTGAAGCCTTCCCGCGAAGGCTCGGGCATGGGCATCAACAAGCAATCCGTCGTGAGAGACGAGGCGGCGCTCCGCGAGCAGGTGCGCTGGGTCATCCGCACCTATCGGCAGCCGGCGCTGGTAGAATCGTATCTCCCGGGCAGGGAGTTCACCGTTGGCCTCCTCGGCAACACGCTGGCGCCTGGGGAGCGCCCCCTCTCGCCCTTCTACAACGAGAGGGGCTTCCACGTCTTGCCCGTCATGGAGATAGACGTGAGCCATCTCTCCGAAGGGGAGCGGCTGTACACCGGCTACATCAAGTCGGAGATGCCCCTGGGGCCGAAATACCTTTGCCCCGCGCCGATACCCGCAGACCTGGAACGCCAACTCAAGGACCTGGCGGTTCGCGCCTTTGAGGCCATCGGCGGGCTGGATGTGGCGCGGGTGGATTTTCGCCTGGGCGCGGACGGCCAGCCGTACCTGCTGGAAATCAACACCCTGCCGGGCCTGAACCCAACCTACAGCGACATTGTCCTGGCTGCCAGGGGCGAAAACCTCCCCTACAATACGTTGATCCTGGAAGTCCTGCGCCTGGCGGCCAGACGTTACGGGCTTGAGGGAGTCTGATGGAAAACGATGAGCGCCCTCGTGGCGTCGCGATTGTGTACAACAAGACGGAATCCCTAGTCAAGGGCAGCCCAGAGGACATCGTGGCCGACCAGGCGGTCATCGGTTGCGCCCATGCCCTGGCCGGTGCATTGGCGGAGGCGGGCGTCCAGGCCGCTCTGGTGGCCATAACGGACGACGTGGAATCGGCCCTCCTCCCCTATCCGGCAACGGAGTGGGTTGTGTTCAATCTGGGAGAGGGGCTGGGCGGACGGCTGTTTGAAGAAGTCCGAATCGCCTGGGCGCTTGAGGCGATGGGCTATCGCTTCACCGGCTCGGATGCGGCGGCCCTTGCCCTGTCCACGCACAAGGCGCGGGCCAAGGAGGCCCTGCGCCGCGCCGGCGTGCCAACGCCCAACTGGCGGCTGTTCCGCCACCCCGTGGAAGTTACGTGGGACGCGCTCGGCAACCTGCCTCTGCCGGCCATCGTCAAGCCTGTGGCCGAGGATGCCAGCCAGGGCATAGAAGGCAGTGCTGTGGTTCGCTCACTCCAGGAGATGCGCGAGCGTGTCGCGTACCTGGTCGGCACCTATCGCCAGGCGGCCCTGGTGGAGGAATTCATCGCAGGCCGCGAGTTCAACATCTCCCTCTGGGGCAACCCGCCCCAAGTGCTGCCCCTGGCCGAGGTGGACTTCAGCGCCTTCCAGGACCCGCTGGAGCGCATCGTGTCGTTCTCGGCCAAATGGGTGGAGGACTCGTTCGCCTACACGCACACGCCCGTGGTGTGCCCCGCCAACGTGGACCCGGAGGTCGCCGATCGCATTCGCGGCGCGGCGCTCCGAGCCTGGAGAGCCATCGGGTGCCAGGGCTACGCCAGGGTGGACATGCGCCTGTCGCAGGACAACGTCCCCTACGTCATAGAAGTCAACTGCAACCCCGACCTCTCGCCCGATGCGGGCTTCTTCCGCGCCGCGAGGACGGCGGGCTACTCGTATCCCGACATGGCCCTCCGAATATTGGACATCGCAATGAGGCAAAGGCAAACCTATGATACGTCTCGCCCAACCCGAAGACGGGGACTCCATAGCGGCGATTACAGCCAAAGTCGGAGTCTTCAGCCCGTCGGAGATCCAGTGTGTAGCGGAACTGTGGAATGAGTATCTAAAACAAGGCGAGAGAAGCGGCTACACCTTTCTCGCCTTCCACGACGGGGGCAGAACCCTGGGCTACGCATGCTTTGGCCCCCACCCCCTGGCCGAGGGCGTCTGGGATTTGTACTGGATTGCCGTGGATCCCGACACGCGAGGGCAGGGCGTAGGCCGCGCGCTGCTGCAGCACATGGAGGACATCGTTTCGGCGCAGCAGGGCCGCCTCATCCTCGTGGAGACTTCGGGAACGCCAGCCTACGAACCCGCGCGGCGGTTCTACGAATCCTGCGGCTACCGGTATCAGGCCGTCATCCACGATTTCTACTCGCCCGGCGACGACCTCATCATCTTCGGCAAGACCCTGCGCCCCGAGCCGGCAGCAGCCTGCGCCGCATGAGATGACGCCACGCGGCACCCGTACCCCATCCGCACGCTCGGCCTACGCCCGCAAGGGCACGGCCGACATCCCCGCGGCGTTCCTGGAGCGCATGAGGGCACTCCTCGGGCCAGAGTTCCCTGCCTTCCGCGACGCGCTGGAGGAGCCGGCCCCGATGGGCCTGCGCGCGAACACGCTCAAGGTCGCGCCCGAGGCATTGCGCACTCTCACACGCTGGCACCTGGAGCCGATCCCCTGGTGCCCCGAGGGATTTTGGCTGGAAGAGCCCGATGCGCGGGCCGGCAAACACCCCTACCACTGGGCTGGGCTGTACTACCTGCAAGAGCCGTCGGCCATGGCGGCGGTGGAAGCCCTGAGTCCCCAGCCAGGAGAGCGCATCCTGGATTTGTGCGCCGCGCCCGGCGGGAAAGCCACGCAAATCGCCGCCAGACTCCAAGGTCGCGGCCTTCTCGTCGCCAACGACCCCGTGTGGAGCAGGGCCGGCATCCTGGCCGAGA
>DAOTVT010000016.1:0-2853 GCA_034436295.1 Anaerolineae bacterium
GCTAGGGGTGCAGCCGGCCAGCGCGCTAACCGCCACGGACGCGTTGTCGGGGCCTGAGGAACTCCTGCGCAACTTGGATGCCGTCCTGCGGCTGCCCACCCCGCATCCGGATTGGGATTTCTAGGCCAGGGGCTACGCGGCTGCCCAACAACTCACGTGCTTTCCGGCGGGTCCAGGTTGAGCGCCGCGTGGAGACGGGCGCGCACGTCCGGGGGCAGATCGTCGGGCACGCACCGGCGGTACAGCGACACGGTCTTGCGCAGACTGTCCAGCAGCGCGCGGCAGTCCTCGCATTCGGCCAGATGCGCCTCCAATTCGGCGCACGTGCCGGCGTCCAGTTCGCCGTCCATGTACTCGCAGATGCGATGGAGCAGTTGTTCGCAATGGGCATCGGGACTCATGTCATTCCCTCACCGGCGACAAGGTACGGCTGCAGGCGATCGCGCAGGAACATGCGCGCGCGATGGAGCCGCGACTTCACCGCCGCGACGCTGAGGCCCAGCGCCTCGGCCACCTCCGCTGCCGGCATATCCTCCACGTCGCGCATCAGGAACACAATGCGTAACGCCTCGGGCAGCGCCGAAATGGCCTGGGTCATCACCTGGCGCACTTCGGCGCTCAGGGCCGCCTCTTCGGGGTCTCCCAACGACACCCCGCCCGACGGCGCGATCTTCGGCTCGGCCCCGCCGTCCATTGGCTCGTCCAGCGAGGCGGTATCCCTGTGGCGGCGAAGGCGCATCAGGCTGGCGTTGGCCGCGATGCGGTAAATCCACGTCCCCAGCCCCGAGTCGCCGCGGAAACCGCCGATGTTGCGATAGACGCTCAGGAACGTCTCCTGCAGCACGTCCTCGGCCTCGGCTGGGTCGCCCAGCATGCCCAGGGCCAGCCGGTACACGCGGGGTGAGTAGGCGTCCACCAGTTCGCGATACGCCGCCGCGTCGCCTTTGCGTAGTTTCTCCAGCAGGGCCGCCTCGTCGGGCACCGATACACTCCTTTTGATGCGCCAGATGGCAAAAAGATGCGCTATAGGATAGCACAGAGCGGCCAGGGGTCAAGACGGGGCGGGCGGCGCGAAGAGGCTCCTGTGGGCCATGGTAACACACCGCTCAGGGATGCCGTCGGGCGAGGCCGGCCTGAGACTACCTGTCCTGTGCCATCAGCGGAAGGTACAGCCGCTCCGTCGGGCGCAGGTAGCCCACGTGTCGCAGTGCGTAGGCCCCGCCGCGGGCGTCGTCGCGATAGGCATGGAACCGCACGAGGCCGCCGTCCACATAGACAACGAGAAACGTGCTCGGCCCGCCGGGATCGCCCAGCCCGCGGGCATGCCCCGCATCTACCTGCCACACCCCTCCTATCCGCGCCGCGCTGAAGTTGTGGGTGTGGCCGCAGATGTAGGCCCCCACGCCATAGTCTCGGAGCAGCACCCAGAAGCGGTCGCGGTTCGCGGGGTGCGCGTTCAGGCTGTCGTTGGTGTGGCGCAGGCGGCCGTTGTCGGCGTCGGGCAGCGGATAAGCCGGCTCGTGGCCGAAGACGAAGATATGCTGCCGGTCGGTGCCAGCCAGATCCGCCGCCAGCCAGTTGTACAGGTGGTCAGGGATGTCGCCATCCGTGGCGTGATCTCCCGCCGCGTCGCAGTATTCATTCAACATGATGAAATGCCCATTGGCGTAGTCAAACGAGTACGTGGTGGTTGGGCAGCCGGTAGGGCCAGGGTTCACCGGCCCATAGTCGTAAGCGTTGAGCCATGCCAAATTCGCCCCGGCGGTGGGTTCCCGCCCTTGCCCCGGGAGTTCGTGATTGCCAACGATGGGATACCAGGGGGTAGCGCCAAGGGTGCTGGTGATCGTCCAGAAGGCATCGGGCACAGGGTCCATGTCGCCCGGGGTTACGAGGAAGGCCACGCCCAGGCCCGCAATGGCCTGGGCCGCGCCGCGGAAGTACTGCGGCGTGTCGTAGAGGCCGGGGCCGGTGTAGTAACGCATGTCGGCAGCCACGGCAAAGGCGAACCGTCCGTCGTCCTGCCGCAGCGGGAACGGTTGCGCCGCGCCAGCCAAGGCCCAGGCAGCAAGTAGCACAAGCCCTGCTGCGACGATCAGCATGCCGACGGAAAACCGTCCGGCGCTTCGGCGTAGTCCCTCGCTCATCTCGTCCCCTCGCCCCGCCGCCTATGAGGCAATGAATTCGGGTTCGCCCATAACTATATACCAAACATAGAGATCGCGCCAATGAACGCGTGCCTTACCTCGCGTCAGGCTATCGTCAGGCGAGGGCAACGCCGCATCCGCGCGAAAGGCGCACGTCCTACCCCGGCCATGGGCGCTGCGCGAAGGACACGCGAAGCCTCTCACCCTTTCGTGTTTTTCGCGCCTTTCGCGGGATTTCGTGTCTTTCGCGTTCCGAAGCCTTTCGCGGGATTTCGTGTCTTTCGCGTTCCGAAATCTTTCGCGGCCTTTCGTGTCTTTCGCGTTCCAAAGTCTTTCGCGGCCTTTCGTGTCTTACGCGTTCCAAAGTCTTTCGCGGCCTTTCGTGGGATTTCGCGTCTTTCGTGTTCCAAAGTCTTTCGTGTTCCAAAGCCTTTCGCGTTCCGGACGCACTCGCCCGCGATTCACGGTCGGTTCACGATGCGCCCGCCATCACCCGCGCAAACCCTCCCCTTTTCACGCATCCTTCACAAATAGTACCATTTTCCCATTGAGCACGCCTGCTGGCGGGCGTAGAATGAAGGCGAGTTCACGCAATATTCACGCTCTGTGCACGTGTTCTTCACGCAAGGGGCGCAATGAAAGGCACAATTCCATGGTACCGCAGGACAAACGGGCGCTAATTCGGGGGCTGCTGATCGCCGCAGCGATG
>DAOTVT010000017.1:0-27449 GCA_034436295.1 Anaerolineae bacterium
CGGGTTCGGCGAAGCGGCCGGGGACGCCGACCACGGTCATGCCCGGCGGAACCGACTTGACCACAACCGACCCCGCGCCAATCCGGGCGCGGTCGCCGATGTGGATGGGGCCGAGCACGATGGCGCCAACTATTCGCCCCTGCCCGTGAGCGGCGCGTCTTGCCAGGGCGCGGTTCGCGGGTTATAATGCATTCGCGCGAGCGGGGTGGAGGTGGAGTCGCGTGGTGCAGGCAAGCGCCGCTTCCAATCTGATTGTGCCTCCGGAGTGGGAGGCGCTGGCGGCCGAGGATGTGCGGGGCGCGGTGCTGCTCGTCGGCGGCACGGATAGCGGCAAGACTTCGCTGGCAACCTATCTCGTCCAGCAATGGTCGGCTCGTGGGCGGACGATTGCCCTCATGGATTGCGATGTGGGCCAGGGGGTGCTCGGGCTGCCCGCCACCATGGCGCTGCGGGTGCTGACCGGTTCTGCCTACACCGACCACTGCTTCTTTGTCGGCGCCATTTCTCCCCGCGGGCACATGCTTCGCATCCTGATGGGAGTGCATACGCTGTACAGGAAGGCCCTGGCGCTGGGCGCGGAAACGGTCATCGTGGACTCCACCGGCCTCGTGGACCCCGGGCAGGGGGGACTGGCGCTGAAGCAGGCCAAGATTGATCTCCTGATGCCCTGCCGCGTCATCGCTCTGGCAAGGGGCGCGGAACTGAATCCCATCCTCGCTTCCTGGCGCAATCATCCCCTGGTGCAGATCACTACCCTGCGCGTATCGCCTCACGCGCGGACGCGCAGCCGCGCCGAACGGGTGGCATGGCGCCGCGAACGCTGGGAGGCCTATTTCCGTCAGGCGGTCCCCTTGACCTTCCCGCTCCAGTCCATCGCGACGATCAATTGGCTATTGCCGACGGCCCAGCGCATCTGCGCGTTCCTGGACGCGGAAGGTTTGTGCCGAGGCATTGGGCGGGTTACCTACGTGGCGCGCGGCTCCACAACCATCACGACGGAGACCCCGCTACGTTCGCTGGAGGGAGTGGTCGCCATTCGTTTTGGCGCTCCCCGACTGGAAGAGCGCATATTGGGCAACGCCACGCCCCAATAGCCGCGTTTTGTGTGGGCGCGGAGGCGTGTTATACTCCAAGCCGTTCTATCTGCTGGCTGTTTCCCATTTCGCTCGGAGGCTCTTGAGTATGCCAGGTACGGTTGCCTTGCTTCGCTGCACCACATACGACACGCAAGAAGTTGAGGCGGTTGTGCGCTCTGCGGTCGGGCTGCTGGGCGGCATGAGCGCCTTTGTCAAACCCGGGTGGCGCGTCATCCTGAAGCCCAACATCCTGCGCGCCGCGACGCCCGATTCCGCGATTATCACCCACCCCGCGGTGGTGCGCGCGGTGGCCATCCTGGTGCGCGAGGCCGGCGCGACGCCCATCCTGGCCGAAAGCCCGGCAGGCCCGTTCAACAAGGCCGTGCTGCGCCTGGCCTACACTCGCGGCGGCTACGACAAGGTCGCCGAAGAGGTGGGGATGGAACTGAACTACGACGTTACGGCCGTGCAGGTTTCGCATCCCGAGGGCCACCTCATCAAGCGGCTGGACATCTTGAAGGCAGTGGCCGAGGCCGACGCGGTCATCGCGCTCCCGAAGTTCAAGACGCACAACTTGACGCGCATCACGGGCGCGACGAAGATTCTGTTCGGCGTTGTGCCTGGCGTAACCAAGTTCGGGTATCACGCCAAGTTGCAGGACGCCATGCGGTTTTCCGAGGCCCTGGTGGACATCATCGCCTATGTGAAGCCCGTGCTCACGGTCATGGACGCCATCGTGGGCATGCACGGCAACGGGCCGTCGGGCGGCGACCCGTATCCGGCCAACCTGCTGCTGGCGTCGGCCGACCCGTTCGCGATGGATGTCGTGTGCGCGACGCTGGTCGGGATGGAGCCTTTGAGCATTCCACCCCTGAAGGTGGCGGCGGCGCGCGGGCTTACATCCTGCAGCGTGGGCGATGTGCCCGTGGTGGGGTTGCCTCTCGCGGAGGCGAAGTTGTCGGGCTTCCGATACGGGACGGCGACGACGATGGACACGGGCATCTTCCCGCGGGCGATGCGACGCCTGGGGCGGCGGATTCTGGCCGCGCGGACTGTGGACGGCAAGCCCGCCTGCGAGACCGAGGACTACGCCGCCCTGGACGTGGGCACCGCACCCAGGGCCATCCGCAGTTGGGTTACGCGCCAGGTGGTGGCGAATCCCCAGGCGACCGATCGGTGCATCGGCTGCGGCGTGTGCGTGCGGAGTTGCCCCGTGCAGGCGATCAGCCTGGTGAACGGGCGCGCCCACATGGATTGGAACAAGTGCATTCGCTGCTATTGTTGCCATGAGGTTTGCCCCGAGAATGCGGTGGAACTTCGGCGTTCGCTGATCGGGCGACTGATGAGCCTCGGCAGCGAATAGCACCCGTTTCGCGTGCGGCGGGGTCGGCCTTTTCGTATCCAGCGGACTGTGCTATACTGTGTCTGAATGGCTTGTGCCATCTGTGGGAGGTGAGAGGTGCGTATCGGAGTCCTTACAGGGGGAGGGGATGCCCCTGGGCTCAACGCGGCCGTTCGTGCCGTGGCCAGACGGGCATTCCAGTATGGCTATCAGGTCTGCGGGATTCACAACGGGTGGCTGGGCCTGATAGAAGACCAGATGACCGAATTCACCCGCTATTCGGTGTCGGGGATCATGCACACCGGCGGGACAGTCCTCGGCGCGACACGGACAAACGTATTCGCCGTCCCCGATGGGGTGCAGAAGGTTCTGGGCACCATGAAGGCGCGTGGGCTGGACGCGGTTGTCGTGATCGGCGGCATAGATACCCTCGGCATCGCCCAGCGGCTCTACGAAGAGCATGACGCTCCGCTTGTCGGTATCCCCAAGACCATTGACAACAACGTTCCGGGCACCGATCAGTGCATCGGGTTCAATTCTGCTGTGGCTACCATCGCGGAGGCGTTGGACAAACTGCACACCACGGCCAGCGCCCATAGCCGCGCCATCGTCGTGGAGGTGATGGGGCGCGAATCGGGGTGGCTGGCTACGGTGGGCGGGCTGGCCGGCGGCGCCGATTTTATCGTCATCCCCGAAGTTCCGACCAGCGTGGGCGAAATCTGCGAGCACCTGCGCCGCCGCGCCGAGGCGGGCAAGCATCACAGCATCATCGTGGTGGCGGAGGGAGCCCACCTATCGGATTTGCCGAATGAGCCGGAGCCTGGCGAGCCTGATGCTTTCGGCCGGCCCCGCATGGACTTGCGCGGCATCGGCGAAGCGGTGGCCCAGGCCATTGAGAAGTGCGCCGAGTTTGAAGCGCGGTTCGTGGTCATCGGGCACCTGCAGCGCGGGGGCACGCCGACCGTCTTTGACCGCGTGCTGGCCACGCGCATGGGCGTCCGCGCGGTGGATCTCATCCGCGAGGGCCGATTCGGCCAGATGACGGCCCTGCACGGCAACAAGATTGAGCCGGTGCCCCTGAGCGTGCTGAAAGCGGGCGTGCGCCAGGTTGACCTGGATTTGTATCGCCTGGCCCAGATCTTCTTCTAGTTCTCGCACCTTTGGGTGTGTGCACTCCACAAAACATTGTGCGCGGAGGTTAGAAATGAAGGTGGAAAAAGGCCTGCTGTACCTGGAGAGCCACGAGTGGGTGCGCCTGGAGGGCGACGAGGCAGTCGTGGGCATCTCGGACTTCGCCCAAGAGGAACTCAACGATGTGGTGTACGTGGAACTGCCCGAGGTGGGCGACACCTTTGCCAAGGGAGATGTGTTTGGCACCGTGGAGTCGGTGAAGGCGGCGTCGGATGTGTACCTGCCGCTCAGCGGCGAGGTCATCGCCGTCAACAAGGAACTGGAAGATTCGCCGCAACTGGTGAACGAAGATCCCTACGGCAAGGGCTGGTTCGTGCGAATCAAGGTCAGCAACCCGGAAGAGGCGAAAACCTTGCTGGACGCCGACGGGTATGCCAAATTCCTCGCTGAGGAGGCGAAAAAAGGAGGGCATTGATGCCTTACATACCCCATAGCGATGCTGACCGCGCCGCGATGCTCAAGGCCATCGGGGTCAGCAGCCTTGAGGATCTGTTCCGCGACGTGCCGGCTCAGGCGCGCTATCCTGAGATCAATCTCCCTGACCCGATGTCGGAGCCTGAACTGCTGGACTACATCGGCGCGTTTAGCCAGGCCAATGCTGACCTCAATCACTTTATCTGTTTCCTCGGCGCCGGCGCCTACAGGCATTTCATCCCAAGCGTCGTGGATCACATCGTCAGCCGCAGCGAATTCTACACCGCCTACACTCCCTACCAGCCCGAAATCAGCCAGGGCACGCTTCAGGCCATCTTTGAGTACCAGAGCATGATCTGCGCGCTGACGGGGATGGAAGTGGCGAACGCTTCGCACTACGATGGGGCTACCGCCGTGGCCGAGGCCATCGTCATGGCCTACAATGTGCAGCGGAAAAAGCGCAACAAGGTGGTCATGTCCCCGTATGTGCACCCGGAATACCGCGCCACGGCCCGCACGTACGTGCAAGGGCTTGGGCTGGAGATTGTGGGCGATGACCGCCGCCAGGACCTGGACGCGATCCTCAATCTGGTGGACGAGCAGACCGCTTGCGTTGTTACCCAGACGCCCAACTTCCTGGGCGAGATTGAGGATTTCCGGGGCGTCGGCGACCGCGTTCATGCCAAAGGCGCGCTGTGGGTGGTGGTGGCAGACCCCATCTCGTTGGGCCTGTTCAAGGCGCCCGGGGACTACGGCGCCGACATCGTAGTCGGGGAAGGGCAGCCTCTGGGCAATCCGCTCAATTTCGGTGGCCCGTACCTGGGGTTCTTCGCCACCCGCGAGCGATTTGTGCACAAGATGGCCGGGCGACTGGTGGGCGAGACGGTGGACGCGGAAGGCCGGCGCGGCTTCGTTCTGACCCTTTCGGCCCGCGAGCAGCACATTCGGCGCGAGCGAGCCACTTCCAACATCTGCAGCAACGAGGCCCTGAACGCGCTGGCCGCTGCTGTCTATCTGGCGGCGGTTGGCAAATGCGGCCTTCGGCGCATTGCCGAACTGTGCTACCATAAGGCCCACTACGCGGCCAAAGCCCTCTCCAAAGTCCGCGGCTACTCCGTCGTAACGACGAAGCCCTTCTTCAAGGAGTTTGTCATCCGGTGCCCTATGCCGGTCGGCGAACTCAACGATGAACTGCTGGAGTGGGGAATCGTGGGCGGATACGATCTCGGGCGCGACTACCCGGACCTGGCCAACCACATGCTTCTGTGCGTTACGGAGCGGAACTCCCGCGCCGAGATTGACTATCTCGCCAAGGCACTGCGTGAGGTGGCGAAATGACAGAGCCTCTTATCTTTGAGATCAGCAGGCCGGGCCGCTGCGCCGCGTCGCTGCCGGAGTGCGACGTGCGGCCGTCTGCCCTGCCGAAGGACCTGGTTCGCGACGAACTGCCGCTGCCAGAGGTGAGCGAGTTGGATTTGGTGCGGCACTATGTGCGGCTATCGCACCTGAACCACGCAGTGGACACGGGTTTCTATCCCCTGGGGTCCTGCACGATGAAGTACAACCCCAAGGTCAATGAGACCTTGGCGCGCCTGGAAGGGTTTGTGGCCACTCACCCGTATCAACCCGAGTGGACCGTACAGGGCAACCTGATCCTCATGTATGAACTCCAGGAGTGCCTGAAGGAGATCAGCGGGTTTGCGGCAGTCTCCCTTCAGCCGGCGGCGGGCGCGCACGGCGAATTCGCGGGCATGCTCATGGTTCGGGCGTACCATCTGGACCGAGGCGACCGCGGCCGTACCAAAGTGCTGGTGCCCGACTCGGCTCACGGCACGAACCCGGCTTCCACGGCCATGTGCGGCTTTGAGGTGGTGGAGATTCGTTCCGACGAGCGGGGCAATGTGGACCTGGAGGACCTCAAGGCCCATTGCGACGAGCACGTGGCGGGGATGATGCTTACGAATCCCAACACGCTGGGCCTCTTTGACGAGCACATCCTGGAGATTGCCGACATCGTGCACGGGTGCGGCGGGCTTCTGTACGGCGACGGCGCGAATCTCAACGCTATCGTGGGCGTGGCGAAACCGGCAGACCTGGGCTTTGACATCATGCACTTCAACCTGCACAAGACGTTCTCCACGCCTCACGGGGGCGGCGGCCCAGGTGCTGGGCCCGTTGGGGTAACCGAGGCGCTGGCCGAGTTTCTGCCCGGCCCCATCGTCGTTGAGGAGGAGGCTGACGAGGACGAGGGCCCGTATTACTCCCTGGCCATGCCGGCCAAGAGCATCGGGCGGCTCAAGGCGTTCTACGGCAACTTCGGTGTGCTGGTGCGCGCCTTTACCTACATCCGACACCTGGGCGCGAGCGGGCTGCGCCGAGTGGCCGAGCACGCGGTGCTCAACGCGAACTACCTGCGCGTGCGGCTTCAGGATGCCTACCCGCTGCCCTACAAGCGAACGTGCATGCACGAGTTCGTCCTGTCGGGCACGATCCCCGGCGCTGAAGGCGTGCGAACCCTTGATATCGCCAAGCGGCTCATGGATTTCGGCTTCCACCCGCCGACCATCTACTTCCCGCTGATCGTGCCGGAAGCCTTGATGATTGAGCCGACCGAGACCGAATCCCTGGAGACGCTGGACGCCTTCGCCGACGCGATGCTCAAGATCGCCGAGGAGGCGCGCACGCAGCCGGAGATGCTGCACGACGCGCCGTTCACGACACCCCTGCGGCGACTGGACGACGTTCGCGCTGCCCGCGAGCCGAAACTGCGCTGGCAGCCCTAGATTCACATCGGAGGCAGTACGCGAATCTCATGACTACCCCGAGAGTCCTGGTGGTGGATGACAGCACCACGGCGCGGGCGTTCGTGAAGGCGGCGCTCGCCCGATCGGGGTTGAACATCCTGGAGGCCAGCAGCGGCACTGAGGCGCTGGCCCTGCTGGGGGCGCAGTCCATAGACCTGGTCATCACGGATGTGGTGATGCCGGATGTGGACGGCTACGAACTCGTGCGCCGCATTCGCAAGAACCCACGCACGAGCGGAATCCCAGTGCTGCTCCTCACGTCACGGGGCGATGTGGCCGACAAGGTCGCTGGCTTTGAGGCGGGCGCCGACGATTACATGGTAAAGCCGTTTGAGCCGGCGGAGTTGGAGGTGCGCGCCAGGGCTCTGCTGGCACGGCGCGAGGTTTCCATTGCGCCAAGCGTCGCGCAGGAGAAGCAGGCGACCATCGTCGCGGTTTTCGGGTGCAAGGGAGGCGTGGGAGCGACCACGATTGCGGTGAATCTGGCTTTGGCCCTGCGCGAACTCAGCGGTGGGGCCGTTGCCCTCGTTGACGCCGACCTGTCCTTTGGCGATGTGGGTCTGCACCTGAACGTGCCCCCTGTGCACACCATCAACGACCTCGTGCAGTATGTGGAAGAACTGGACGCCCCCATGCTCGCGCAGGCGATGGTGGAGCACCCGAGCGGCATTCGGGTCCTGCTGTCGCCGCCGAGACCCGAGAAGGCCGAAGAGGTGTCCGCGCGCCTCATCGGGCGGGTGCTGGATGTGGCCTCGCGCAGTTTTGACTATGTTGTCATTGACACGCAGCGGGTGTACGACGACCGCACGTTGATGGTCTTGGACAGGGCGGCGGTTATCTTGCTGGTGCTCACGGCGGACATCGGCGCGTTGCGCAATGCCAGCCTGTTCCTGACGCTCGCCCGAACGTTGGGCTATCCCGCCGACAAGGTCATACCCGTCCTGAACGGGACAGGCGTGGGTACCGGAATCCGCGAGCAAGACGTGAGGCGGGTTCTGGGCGGGCGCGAACCCGTCTCCATAGAGTCGGGGGGCGTGGAGGTGGCGTTGGCAACCAACCAGGGCAGTCCGATCATCCTCACAAATCCGCGAAACAAGGCGGTGCGCGCTGTGAAGAAACTGGCCGAGAGGATTGTCTCGGGACAGTGAATCCAGTCGCACAGATGGCAAGGGAGGGGCCAGACGGCGTGCCCCTCCCTTTTTCTTCGCTGTGGATGTCGCCCGCTATTCTCCGGTTTCGGGCATGACCGGAGCGCCTAGCCTGGGGAACCGCGCCAGCACCGTGCACCACTCGGGGAGCACGACCTGGTCCCCCCGCTCCAGTTCGGCCAGGGAGACGGGCTTGTCGGTTTTGGCGGCCGCCGTTGGGAAGACGGCAATCTCCGTGCCCTCCTGCGCGTAACGCTTGTCCACCAGCGCCATGCCGATTTGAGTTTCGCCCACGAGGGTACAACTGGTAACGCGCCCGATGTATTGCCCACGCTTGTTGACCACAGGCTCGTGGCCGCGGAGGGCGCGGGCGTTGGGCGAATTGACGCGGAATCGGACGATGGTGTTCTTGGCCTCGGCGGAGTGTTGCAGGGTGGCGTCGCGCCCCACGAAGAACGGCTTGTGATACTTGACATAAGGCTCAAAGCCCGCCTCAATCGGGGTGATCCCGTAGGCTCCGGCCAACTCGTGCCCGTACAGCGGCAGGCCGGCCTCAATGCGCGTGGAGTCGCGGGCGGCCAAGCCCGCCGGCTTCAGTCCGAACGGCTCGCCTTTCTCCAACAATAGATTCCAGAGGCGCACGGCCTCATCCGGATGCACGAAGAGTTCAAACCCCACCGGTTCGCCGGTGTAGCCCGTGCGGGACACAACCAGGGGGATGCCCGCAAGGGTGGTCTCTATCAACTCCGTGCGGCGGATGTGCGCCAAGTCCGCGGCCTGCCTGGCGTCGCGGGCCAGGCTTTGCAGGATCGCCAGGGACGCGGGGCCTTGCAGCGCCAGGTCAACCTTGCAGTCCTTGCCCCAGCGGGGGTCCTTCAGGTCGCGCAGGGTGGCGGGGGCTTCCACGCGCACATAGGGCCGATTGCGGTCAATCCGCACCTGCCCCTCGTTGACGGCGTTCAGCCAGGCCCAGTCCTTCTCCGCATTGGCCGCGTTGACCACCACCATGTACCGGTCGCGCCGCAGGCAGTAGATGATGATGTCGTCCAAGACGTTGCCATCGGGGTCCAGCAGGTAGGCGTACTGCGACTGGCCAGGCTCCAGCCACCGCACGTAGTTGGACGCTACCGCGTCCAGGAACGAGGCGGCGTGAGGGCCTGAAACCTCCAGCACGCCCATGTGGGCCACGTCAAACAGGCCGGCGGTCTTTCGGACGGCGGCGTGCTCCTCGCCGACGCTGGTGTACCAGACCGGCATCTCCCAGCCGGCGAACGGAATCAACTTGCGCGTGCGCTTCTTGTGCTCTTCGTAGAGCGGCGTCCGCTTGAGCGTTTCTTCTTCCTGCCACTGCCATGTGAATTCGGGCAGGTGCTCCACCGGCGCGGACGCGGCCAGAGAATCTTGCCCTACGAAATAGGGTTTGCGCAGGTCAAAGAGGGTGTCGTGCCCGCCGTGGAGCAGCGCCAAGGCGCTGGGGCGGGCGGCCTCGCCGTCGTAGGTGGGGAGTCCGGCCGCTCGCCGCGACGCAATCCAAGCGTCGCGGCCGCCAGGCACCCCGCCTGCATCCGTGAGGCTTTTCTCCAGCGCCGTGATGGCGTCGGGATGGCCCAGGCAGAGAAGCCCGTCGCGCAGGAAAGGCGCGCCCGCGATAAGCAGCGGGTGGCCGGCGAGGCGCGTTTCCTGCGCGCGGCCTCGCTCCACGTTGCCGACGCGCAAGACTTTGTCCAGCAGGGCGCGCGCCGCCGGGCCGACGACCGCCAGAGCCACCAGCCTTGCCTCGTTGGGCGCCTCTGTGGTGGCATCCACGACAATCGCAGGCCCCTGCACCTTGCGCAGGATGTCCTGCCTGTCAAAGAGCACGTAGCCGTCGCTCAGCGCGCGGAGCCAATCCCTGACCGTGTCGGCGTTGGCGGCGTTGACGATCACGTGGTAGCGGTCCTCGCCCTGGGGGCCTGGGGCGAGTCGCAGGATGAGCACGTCGTCCAGGACCTGGCCGTCTCCGTCCAGGAGCGCGGCATGGGCCACCTGGCCGGGTTCCAGTGCGGCCAAGTTGGCCGTCATGGCTTCCTGGAGGAATGCATGGGCGCGCGTGCCCCGCACCAACAGGACCGTGAACTGCGACGGGTCCAGGATTGCCACGCCCTGGGCCAGGGCACGCGAGACGGCGGCAGCATCTGGCGTGGGCCTGTGGGCCAACCCCGCAGCGGGACTCGGCGAAGGCGGCAGATGGTAGTGGGGGTAGCCAGAGCGGCGGTCGGCCTGAGGCTCAAACCGCGAGGCGAACTCGTCCACTTCGTGCCGCACCTGGCGAAGGAGCGCGAAGGGAGCCTTGCCGCGCGGTAGGATGCCGCTGAGCCCCACGTATTGGAACGGGCGAATCTCGCGGACGACGCGGAAGATGAAGTCGGCGATGCGATCCATGTCCGGCTCGCGCATGCCGCGTTGCGTAACCCAGGGCGTGCCGAGGCGTATGCCGCTGGCGAGGGCGGTGATCTCGTCGCCGGGGATGGTATTCTTGTTGACGATGATTCCGCAGATTTCCAGCAGGCGCGCCGCCACCTCGCCCCTGGGGAACTCGCCCGTCGGCGACTTCACGGACTTGAGGTCCACCAGGAGGAGGTGGGTATCGGTCCCGCCATAGGCCAGGCGAAGGCCGCGGTCCTGCAGGCTCTGGGCCAGTGCCTTCGCGTTGAGCACGATTTGCTTCTGGAGCGCGTGGAATTGCGGCGTCTGCGCGAGTTTGAAGGCCACGGCGAGGGCTGCGAACGTGTTGACGTGAGGCCCGCCCTGCTCGCCTGGGAACACGGCGCTGTCAATCTTCGCGGCATGTTCTTCCGATGTGGTCAGGATCACGGCCGCGCGCGGCCCGCAGATGGTCTTGTGGGTGGTGAACACGGTAACGTCGGCGATGCCCACCGGGCTTGGGTAAACGCCGGCGACGACCATGCCCGCGGTGTGGGCGATGTCGGCCATGAGGATCGCCCCCACGGCGTCGGCGATTTCGCGGAACTTGGCCCAGTCGGGCGCCCACGGGTAGGACGTGTAGCCCGCGATGATCATCTTGGGGCGGTGCTGGAGCGCCAACTCGCGGATGGCGTCGTAGTCCAGGCGCTCGGTCTTGGGGTCCACCGTGTAGGAGACGATGCGGTACTGCTTGCCCGAACGGTTGAACTGGCTGCCGTGGGTCAGGTGGCCGCCGTGCATCAGGTTCATGCCCATGACGGTTTCGCCGGGCCGCACGAACGCCTCGTAGATGGCGTTGTTGGCGGCGGCCCCCGACAGCGGCTGTACGTTCACGAAGATTTGGTCGGGGCGCACGCGCTCGTTGGCGAAGCAGGCCGCGGCGCGTTTCTGGGCGAGCGTCTCCACGAAATTGACATAATCGGCACCTTTGTAGAATCGCCGGTCCGCGTAGCGTCGGTAATAGGCCAGTTGGTGCTCATAATCCAGCAGCAGTTCCTCAGGTTCCCGGCCCATGCGGGTTGGGGGATAGCCTTCGGCGTAGATGTGGGAGAACTCGGACGAGAGCGCCTCCCGCACGGCGGATGGCGCCATGCTCTCCGATGGAATCAGGATGATGCGCCGAGACTGACGCTCTCGCTCCAAATCAATCAGCGCCTGAACCTGAGGGTCCAGCGAGGCCAGGGAACCGTGGAAGAGAAAACTGTGGCTTTCACTCATGATCTCACTCCTTTGTGATTTGCTTTGCGCCGGGCGCCGGGACCGTCTCGTACTGCCGTGGCAGTTCTTTGCGTTCCCAGGCGCGTTCTATCAGCAGGTAGATGCCTCCCATCAGCAGGCTGCTGCCGCCCAGGATGACGGGGCGCCGGCCATCCAGTAGCGCCTCGGTGAGCCGACGCAATCCCCGGTGGGCGATGCGGGCAACCAGGCCCATGTCGGAATAGAAGAAATCGTCCGGCCCGGGCCAATCCGATTCGCGGAACAGGGTGCGCGTGTTCACGAGAAACGCCTCGCCGAGTTCGGACAGGTACCGCACGAAGCGCACGGCTCCGGCCGATGCCAGCAGCGAGGCGAGCAATCCGCCCGGCACGTCGCCCAGCAGCCGCACGCGGCAGGCGGTCTCTTGCTCCAGGTGCCGCCATCCTTCCGAGCCGGGGTCGCCCACAACGACGAGTTCGGCGGTGCGCTTCGTCAGAATGCGGGTAACGGCGCGGATGTTCTCGGCGACGATGGGTGCCGCGCCGCTGCTCTCGCCGGGAGCCACGTCTTGCGGGCCAAGCGTGTCCAGCAGGCAGAGATCTCCGGCGGTGGCGATGCGGAACATGGTGGCGGCGGTGGGCGGGAACAATTTTTGTGGCTTGCTTCCGGTCTTGGGCCACGTTCCCTCGGGGAACGCCCACAAGTCCGCGCTTTGCGGGCGATTGCCCCAGATGCAGCCGTCTCGCGCTTCAAGGCCCAGGCGGCACGCGCTCTCGCCGGTCAGGAGCGCGCCCCCGCCCCATCGCACCCATAGGACGCTGCCGGCGACTCCGGACAGTGGGCGGGCACCCGGCGACAGGGCGTCGTCTCCGAAGAGGCGCGCCGCCTCGCGCCTGTCGCCGACGAGCACCGTGCGTGCGCCGCATTCCTGCGCGGCCCTGGCCACGCGCAGCACGGCGCGGCGGCGAGCCTCGGCGAGGGCGGCCCGCATCCCGTCGCCACCTTGCGTTGGCCGCACTTCCAGGGCGACGTGGAGTGTATTTGACGACTGCCCGACGATCACGGAAGGTCTCCGGAGTTCTCAGAATGGCAGGGCTGCTTGCATCCACCGATGCAGCGCTGTCCAGGGGCATTCTACTATCCGAGGGGCGCTTTGTCAAAGGCGCGCCGGGGTTGGTGGCCCTCGCGCTGGCCCGCTCCTTGCGCGCGCGGGGCGAGGGAATCGCATGGCGGCTAGGGATAGCCGCCCTACGTGGTTCTGTCCGCGGACGGAGGGTGGCCCCTCGCGCTGGCCCGCTCCTTGCGCGCGGGGCGAGGGAACGGCACGGCGGCTAGGGATAGCCGCCCTACGTGGTTCTGTTTGCGGACGGAGGGGGCGGGACTTTGCGAATCTTGCCACAATGGGATATCATGTGCCCAGAACATCAACCGAGCATCACTGCCAGGAGGTGGCCCTATGACCGTCATCCAGGTGCGACCCGACATCTACTGGATCGGCGTCAATGACCGGACGACCGACCTTTTTGAAGGCGTCTGGCCCATTGACCAGACGGGGGTTTCCTACAACGCCTATCTTGTCCGCGGCGAAAAGACGGCGCTGATTGACCTGGCCAAGGCGTTCAAAGCCGACGAATTCCTGGGCCAGATTGCCCAAGTCTGCGACCTGGGCGCGATTGACTACGTGGTTGTCAATCACGTGGAGCCCGACCATTCGGGCCTGTTGGCGCTTTTCCGCAGGCTTGCGCCCCAGGCGACCATTGTCGGCACGGAGAAGACCAAGGAGTTGCTGGGGGCTTTCTACGGCGGCGCCGAATCCGTCCAGGTCGTGCAAGACGGGGAGACGCTGAGCCTGGGCAGCCATACCCTGCAGTTCTTCTCCACGCCGTTCGTGCATTGGCCGGAGACGATGATGACCTACGACCAGGCGCAGAAAGTGCTTTTCTCGTGCGACGCCTTTGGCGGGTACGGCGCTCTCCGCGGCGCGATCTTTGACGATCAGTGCGTGGACATGGGCTTCTACGAGCGCGAGGCGCTGCGCTACTACGTCAACATCATCGCCAAGTTCAGCGGTCCGGTGCTTCGCGCCGTCAAGAAACTGCAAGGCGTGCCGGTGGAAGTGATTGCGCCGTCTCACGGACTCGTCTGGCGCAAGAACCCACAGCGCATCGTGGAACTGTACGCGCAGTGGGCGCGCTATGCTACCGAGCCCGCCGAGCCCGGCGTTACGCTCCTTTACGGTTCCATGTACGGGAACACCGAGAGGGTGATGAACGCCGTTGCGCAGGGAATCTCACGCGAAGACGTACCGCTGGAGGTCTTTGACGTTGCGCGCACCCACTACAGTTACATCCTGCCCTCGCTGTGGACGAAGTTGGGCGTGATGATCGGCGCGCCGACGTATGAGGTGGGGCTATTCCCCCCGATGGCGCACGTGCTGGACATCGCCGCGCGGAAGCGTGTCATGAACAAGAAGGCGGCATGGTTCGGGAGTTATGGCTGGAGCGGAGGCGCGCAGAAGGAACTGGCCGACCTCATCACCCCGCTCAAGTGGGATTTGCTGGAAACGATGGAGTTCCGAGGCGGGCCGACGGCCGAGGACATGAAGGCCGCCGAGGAGTTCGGCGCTCGCTTCGCCCGCGCAGTTCTCCAAGATCATGGATAATGGCCGGGCGGGGTGCGCATTCCGCGACGGGGCGGGGAAGGACGCGTGGGCGTCGGATGACATTTTCGGCGCATTGCATGTGCGAATTTGACAGCCGCGCCGAATCGTGATAGAATGCACAACTGAACAGAGGCACACAAAGACGTGGGCCGGGGCTCGTTACCGTTGCCTGCGTCTGGTGGGCAACGGTTCTTTTTGGGTGAAAGGCGGCGCCAGTGGCCGTTTTCATCTCTCCTCCTACCTCCTTTTGCGCAGAGGGCGGGGCCTTGTAGCCCCGCCCTGTGTTTTCCCGCACCGGCCTGCTTCGGTTGACCACCCTGGCATCGTGCGTTATACTCTGCGGCGGAGGATGGTGCGAAACCCATGCGTGGCAGAAAACGCGGGCTTGTGTTCGCAATCTTGCTGTGCCTGGCGCTGCTCAGCCCGGGGTTGCCCACGCTCGTGAGCGGCCAGGGGCCTGAAGCGGATGTGGATTCCCTTCTGGCTCGCATGATGCCGTCGGAGCGGGTTGGGCAGTTGTTCCTCGTGGGATTCTCGCCTGCCTCCGAGGCGGAGATTGTGAGCCTGGTGCGCGATTACCACATTGGGGGCGTGGTGCTGGCTGCGCGCAACGGGAATCTGCCACCCTCACTTGCCGACGCGGCGGCTCTTCGGGACTTGATCGGCGCGCTGCAAGGCGCGGCGCTGGCAGGCACCGTCGGTTTTGCGGGCGGGACTCCGACCCCCGCGCCGACGGTCGCCGCGACCCCGCCAGCGACTGCGACCCAGGAGTACGTTGCGATTCCGCTGTTTGTCGTCATGGACGAAGCGGATTTGGGGCTCGTGAGCGGCGGGGCGGGCTTTCCTTCCCAGTTGAGCATGATGGCACTAGGCGCCACGTGGGACGCGAACGCGGTGGAAAAAGCGGGGCGGGTCGCGGGGCGGCTGCTTCGGGCGATGGGTGTCAACGTGTTGCTGGGGCCGCCGCTGGATGTGGCCGACCCGGCGCGGGCGGGTCTGGCGGGGGATTTGGGCGTCCACACCTTTGGGGAGTCGCCTTACTGGGTGTCGGTGCTGGGGCGGGCCTATGTCCGTGGGGCGCACGCGGGTTCGGAGGGCCGCGTTCTGATCGTTGGCGCTCATTTCCCCGGACTCGGTGCCGCGGACAGGGACGTGTATGCGGAGGTTCCCATTGTCCAGGATTCGCTGGAAAACCGCCTGGCGACGGATTTGCTTCCTTTCACGGCGCTTGTGCGTCCGAAGTCGCCTGAGGCCGATGACGCCATAGATGGGATTCTGACCACGCATATCCAGTTCCACGGTGTGAACGGCAGCACGTTGATGGTGCGGCCGGCGAGCCTTGACCCTCAGGCGCTGTCCTATTTCCTCTCGTTGCCGCAGGTGGCATCATGGCGCGAGTCCGGGGGGCTGGTGGTGGGCGATTCCCTGGGAGCGCGCTCGGTTCGCCAGTACTACGACCCGAAGTCGGAAGGGTTCCAGGCCAAACGCGCGGCATACGAGGCATTCCTGGCGGGCAACGATCTCCTCATCCTGGACATGGTGGGGCCTGCGGCGGACGATTGGAACGGGCATTTCGCCAGTGTGCGCGAGACGCTGGAATTCTTCCAGGCGAAGTATCAGTCCGATGCCGCATTCCGAAGTCGGGTGGATGCCAGCGTGCGGCGCATTCTGGCTGCGAAGTTGCGACTGTACCCGCGTTTCTCGGTGGATGCCGTGATTCCGGAATCCGCGCTGCTTCAGGGCGTGGGCGAGGACACACAGGTGGTGTCGGAGATTGCGAGCAAGGCCGTAACGCTGGTGTATCCGCGACCCGAGGAACTGGCGGCGAAAATGCCGGCTCCACCCTCGGCGGGAGAACGGCTGGTGATTGTGGAGGATGTGGCCGCGTTTACTCCGTGCGTGGGGTGCGAACCCCTGGAGCAGCCGGCCCCAGGCACCACGCTGCGCCTGCTCCAGCGTCTCTACGGGCAGGAAGGCAGCGGGCATGTGGACATGGCCCGCGTTCAGTCGTTCACATTTGGGGATTTGGCGGGATTGCTGGCGGGGAGCAAGGCCGAGGAGGCAGTACGTTTGCAGGCGGCGCTGAGCGAAGCAAACTGGGTGTTGTTCATGGTGCAGGGCTATGGCGCTTCCGAGGGTAGAGGGGTCAATCCTCTGGCGACGCTGCTGCGGGAAAAGCCTGCGCTCGTCCGCGATAAGCGCGTGGTGGTTTTCGCCCTCGGCGCGCCCTACGGTCTGGATTCTACGGATGTGGCGAAGACCACCGTGTATTATGCGCTGTACAGCGCCACGGAACCTGCGATAGAGGCAGGGCTTCGCGCCCTGTTCGGGGAAATCGTGCCCGTGGGCAAACTGCCGGTTTCGGTTCCTGCTGTGCAATACCGCCTGTCGGAGTGGCTGCAGCCCGCCGCGGATCAGTTGCTGTATCTGGAACCCGTCGGGGCGCCCGGGGGCGAGGGGGGGCAAGTAACCCTCGGCCTCGGCGACGAACTTGCGTTGGCGACGGGCGTGATCCTGGACCGCAACGGCAACGTCGTCCCGGATGGCACGGCCGTTACCTTCATGTTCTACGACGCGGAGTCCCGCCTGTCGTGGCAGGAGATGGGGGCAACCACGGACGGCCGGGCGACGGTGCGGTTGAGGCTGCAGCGCCCTGGTACGGTGGAAGTTACGGTGGCGGCGGGCCCGGCCGTGCGCTCGGCCAAGTTGCTGGTTACGGTGCGCGGCGATCAGCCGGCGGTGATCTCCACGATGGTGCCCACGCCTGCGCCTACGCCCACGCCACAGCCAACGCCCGCCGCGGTGTTTCCGGGTGAGACCGTGCCTGCTCCGCCTTCGCGCCCGCTGGACATCTACGCGTTCATGTTGAGCCTCTCGGGCATCCTGGGGCTTTCGGTGGCGTCGGGCGCTCTGGCCTACGCGCGGTCCGGCAGGACCGTCGCGGTGGAGACGGCGCTCCTGGCGTTGTGTGCGGGGTTGGTGGGGTATCTGACCTACGGGCTGCTCGGCTTGGTTTTGGGGCGCGCCGTCGTGCTGGAAGGCATACAGCGAACCATTCCGTGGCGCTGGCAAGCCGCCATCCTGTCCTATGCGCTGTGCGGGGTTACGGGACTGGCGGGGTGGCTTGCGCCGACGGCGGTTGCAAGGGCGGCCCACAGCCTCAGGCGGGCTATAGGCGGCGCGGCGTCAGAGTCCCAGGGACACGAGCAGCGACGCTAGGAGGAGCAGTCCGGCCAGGACGACCAGCGCCAGGTCGTGGCGCAGGAGGCCCGCCCAGGTGGTTTGTACTGCGCGCGCAGCACGGGCGGATTCGGGCGTGTCTTCGCCGTGGAGGAGCGCCTGGAACTCCGCGACGCTGGACGGTCGGTCCTGCGGGTGCATGGCCATCGCCTTGAGAATCGCCTGGGCGACGTGGGGTGGCAAGTCTGGCGCGAGTCGCTGGGGTTCCACGAGGCTATCGGGCCTGAGGAATCGTTGTTTGGCGGATGCGGGTGGCTGGCCCGTCAGCAGGTGATAGAGGGTAGCGCCCAGGGCATAGATGTCGGTGCGCGGGTCTGTGTGGCCCGTCTCTCCTCCGTACTGCTCCAAAGGCGTGTACGCCAACGTCCCCAGCCCCTGGATGACGGTGATCGTAGAGTCGTCGTCGGGGGCCATCCACTTCACCAGGCCGAAGTCCACCAGTTTGATGATGCCTGAATCGGCCAGTTTGATGTTGGCCGGCTTGATGTCTCGGTGCAGGATGGGCGGGTTCTGGGTGTGGAGATAGTGCAGGGCAGCACACAGTTGGTCTGCCCAATCCAGCACCTGCGCTACAGGGAGGCCCGGCTGTCCCGCGGGACGATTCTTGAGGAGCGTGAGCAAATCCTGCCCGGCCACGTAGTCCATGACCAGGTAATGGCGCGCGCCGCTGGAGAAGTAGTCGGAGACCTTGGGCAGGTTGGGGTGGTCCAGGGTGGCCAGGGTGGTCGCCTCCCGCTTGAACTGCTCGTGCATTTGTTTCACCTGCGCGGGCGAGAGTTTCGGGTCAATCCAGGTCTCCTTCACCGCGCAGAGCCGACCGGCCAGGCGGGTGTCGCTGCACTTGTACACCGCGCCCATGCCCCCCTGTGCGATGAGGCCCAGGACCTTGTAGCGGTTGCCGAGCAATGTCCCTGGCTGAACCGTTTGAGCCATGGTCTTTCCCCGAAAGCGCGTCTAGGTGTAGAGTACCCGACTTTGGGCGGGGTGTCAACTCTCGCGTGCGCTGGCCGATTTGTCGGAAAACGGCACGAGTGGCATACTCGGCCGCGCCGATCCGGGCACGGCCCTGGGTAGGCGCAATCCATTCTGGCAAACGGTGATCCCCTTGACCAAGATACGTGTGCGCGGCCCCGGCAGGACAGTTTTTCTGCAGGGGCTGCTCGTTCTGTTCGCGCTCGCCGCCGTAGCCGTCGCAACGACGAACGGACCGGTGGCAGCGGGCCTGGCGGAATCCGATAGTGGCGGCGTGCGCGTGCTGCCGACGGGCGGTGAGGCGGGACGCGCCACGCCCGACGCGGCAGCCGCGACGTTCGCCGAGCGGGTGATTGAACTGACCAACCAGGAGAGGGCCAGGGCCGGCTTGCCACCTCTCATCAGCGATGCCGCGTTGAACGCTGCGGCGCTGCGCCACAGCCAGGACATGGCCGACCACGACTTCTTCAGCCACACCGGCTCGGACGGCTCTTCGGCCTGCGGCCGTATGGCGGCGGCGGGGTATAGCCCGATTTGGGCGTGCGGCGAGAACATCGCGGCGGGGTACACGTCGCCTGAGGAAGTGGTTGCCGCGTGGATGAACAGCGCCGGGCACAGGGCCAATATCCTCAGCCCCTACTATCAGCACATTGGGGTGGGGTACGTGTACGATGCAGGCGACACGTTTGGCCCCTATTATCACTACTGGACGCAGGATTTTGCGGCGCACTCGTGGCAAACGCCTGTGCCTGCCACGGCGACGCCAACCTGGACGGCGACCCCTACACGGACGCCTACGGGAACGGCGACCCCTACACGGACGCCTACAGGGACACCGACCCCGACCCGAACCCCTACGCGGACACCTACACTGACACCCACGCCGACCAGGACGCCCACCGCTACGGCGAGCGCGACGCCGACGTCCACACGCACGCCGACGCCCACGTTCACGCCCAGCCCGACCTTCACGGCGAGCGCGACGCCGACGCCCACGCGCACACCGACGTCTTCGGCCACACCCGCACCTTCGGCGACACCGACGGCGACCTTCACGGCGCGCGCGACGCCCACGGCAATCCCCCCGCCCATCCAGCCGCCGCCAGTGATGCGGCGACTGTGGTTGCCTGTCGTGGCCGCACTTTGAGCGTGTGGCTTGCCTGCTTGGCGTGCGAGTGGACGCCCGAAGGCAAGGGTGGTATCATGTGCATGGTCCCAGCCGGGCTGTGCACATCGCGAGGAGGGAGACACGCATGTACGAGCAGCAACTGCCTCTGTGGGGGAGCGGCGCGGCGCCAACCCTGGGCGAAACGTTTGAGCCGTTCCGCCGTTACATGGAGCGCAAGGGGTTCGCAGAAAACACCATCAAGTCGTTTCTGGGCGACCTGCGCATTCTCGCGGGCTACCTGGGCGCGAACGTGCGGGTTTCGGAGATTTCCACTTCGGACCTCAACCGCTTTCTGACCTACTTGCAGCGGGAGCGGGGAAAGCCCTGTACGCCCAAATCGTTCGCCCGCCGCCTGACAACCCTGAAGGTGTTCTTCAAATGGCTGGCGGAGAGCGGGGTCATCCCCGCGGATCCCGCGGCGACCATCGCCCATCGGCCTGTCTCAACGCCCCTGCCGTTGGTGCTGTCGGATGCGCAGGTGGAAAGCGTGCTTGCGGCCGCGCAGACGTTTCGCACGGCGGAGAAGCCCGACTCGCGCCCCTATCTCCTGGTGCGACTGCTGTTGGACACAGGCATCAAGAAGAGCGAATGCATGAACATTCGCCTGGAGGATTTGTCCATCGCCGACCCGATGCACGCGTCCGTGCGCGTCCGGGCCACCGATGCCCGATACGCGCAGTACAAGGAGCGGCGGCTGGCGCTGCGGCCCGAGACCGTGGCGGCGCTTCGGGAGTACCGCCAGCAGTACCAGCCGAAGGATGTGCTGTTTCCCTGCACCGCGCGCAATTTGGAGTACGTGCTGACCGATTTGGCGAAGTTGGCGGGGTTGGAGGCTCTATCCTTTGAGATGCTGCGGATGACCTCGGCGCTGCACGATTTTCGGGATGGCATGGATGCGGAACATCTGCGGCTGAAACTGGGGCTGTCCAAGATGAGTTGGGAGGGAACCCTGCCCAAACTCAAGCAGTTGCTGGAATCGCCGCTGTAGGTCAGCGCACGGTGCGCGGCATGACAACGCGGAAGATGGCCTGATATTCGCTGTTCGTGTTGAGAGCCTCGCCGCTCCAGCCGCCGATGGCGTAGAGGCGCGTCTCAAATGCGGCCAGACCGAGATTTCGCCACTGGCCGATGGTGGGCGTGGGGAAGCGTACCCACGTGTCGCTCTGGGGTTCGTAACGCTCGTTATACGCCACAAATCCCTTCCACCCGCCGCCCACGACGTAGATGCTGTTGCCCACGGCCGCGGCGGCCGCTCCCCCGCGCGGGACGCTCAGGGCTGCGCATGAACTCCACGGTTGGGTTCCCGTGCCCTCCAGGCTTGGCGCGTACTCGTAGCACGTGGCGAACTCGCGCGTCCCGTCGTAGCCGCCGATGAGGAAGACCTTGCCCGCGAGCGCGGCAACCGCCTGAAAGCCGAGGGCCTGCGGCATCGGGGTGCGGGTAGTCCAGGTGCCCGTGTCGGGCGCGAACTCAAAGACCGTGTCCACGTACCGGCGGCCGTCCCATCCGCCGAACAGGTAGATGCGCCCGCCGACCTCGGCCAGGGCGTAGGCCGACCGCGGGGCAGGAAGGGGCGGCCCTTGTGTCCATTCCTGCGCGGTGGGGTCGTAGATTTCCAGCGCGCTGAGCACGCGGCCTTGGGCATCGTGGCCTCCGGGCACGTAGATGCGCCCGCCCAGGCTTACGGCTCCGATGTTCGCGGCGGGAGTAGGCTTGGGTGGGTGGCTGACCCAGCGATCTTCGGCGGGCAGGTACTGCTCCACCGCTCCCGTAACCTGGCCGCCGGCGACGCCGCCGATGGCGAAAATGCCACTGTCTGTGGCGACGACGGCCAGCCTGGCCCGCGCGGTGGGCATGGGCGCGCGGTTCGTCCAGCGGGATGGGAGGCGCTGAGGAGCCACAGGGGCGGCAACGCCGGAGTCCAGGAACGGGTCGGCGGCCTTGCCGGCCTGTGGATGAGTCCCGGCGACACTGACCGCCACGAGCGCGATGGCCAGCGCGGCGGCGAGGGCAAGGTAGGCGCGCTGCCAGGATGCCCACGCGCGGCGGAAAGGCGGCCAGACGAAGGTCGGCGCGCTGGGCGCCGGTTCTGCGGCTTGGGGTGTCTCAACGCGGATCAGCCCTCGCCGCACGGCCACCATTGTCGCTTCGGTGCGCGACTCCACGCCGAGTTTGGCGAAGATGTTGCGCAGGTGAACCTTGACCGTGTTGACGCTGATGGTGAGTTCGCGCGCGATTTGCTGGTTGGTCGCGCCGCGTGCGACGAGGCGCAGGAGTTCCAGTTCGCGCTCGCTCAGTTCCTCGTTGTCTTGCGATGCCATCGGCCGGCTCCACACAGAACACGCTGCGTGCATTATGCAACATGGGGGCGGATTCGGCAAGCGCGCGGCGATGTTTGGACGCGCGAGGCGCGCGGGTGGGCGGGGGCGAATCATGCCCGAGCGGCCGGCGGTGCACCAGGCGGTGGAGGCGCAGCGCGATGGCCGCTGCGGGCGCTAGGCGGAGGGCTGGCCGAACACGACCAGGAACGGGCGCCGGATGGCCTCCGTGGGGCAGACTTCCTCGCAGTTGCCGCAGTACACGCACTCAATGGAAGTGTCCAGCACGGGCACGCCCCCCACGAGCGACAGCGCATGGTAGGGGCACACTTCCACGCAGGCCCCGCAGGCCGTGCACAGTTCCGGGATGATGATGGGGCGCAAGGGTTCTTCCACGGTTGCTCCGTCTCTCAGGATGCCTTCTTCAGGGATGGCTTCTTGCCTGTAACCTTGGCGTAGAGTTCAGGCCCCACGCATTCCAGGGCGGCCGGGCACCACTCCACACACGACGGTGGCAAATCACGGGTGGTAACGGTCCCGCAGGCCCTGCACCGAACCTTCATCTCGTCGCTCCAGATTTCCAACACGCGGCCACAACCCGCGCAGGTGATTTCCTCGGGTGTGGGTTGTTTGAGTCCGATGCTGCCCGGGCAAAATTTGTTCAGCATGTCGCTCTCCTTCCGTGTGGGTGGCTTTTCGTCTCCAGTATAGCACGGAAGGCGGTGCGCGTATGTGATTTAGGTCTCATCACTCCAGGCCCGCGATCTTTCTCAGCCGTTCGGGATCTGTAATGACGATGCGATGGCCCTCCACGCGCAGGAGTCCCTCATCCGCGAGGGCGCGGAGGGATCTGCCGATGACTTCGCGCACGGTGCCCAGCCGCGCCGCCATTTCGTGCTGGGTGAGTTGCCCTGCGATGTTGGCCTGCTCCAAGAGCAGTTTGGCCAGGCGTTGGGGCACCGTGCGCAGCGTCAGGTCGGAGGCGAGATCAACCAGTTGTCGGAGCCGCGCCGCGAAGATCACGAGCATCGCCCTGCCGATCTGCGGGTAGCGGTCCAGGAGGCGCGCGAAGTCGGCGCGCGACACCGAATACACGGTGCATTCGGTCATCGCCTCGGCCGACGCGGGGTTGGGGCCGCCGTCTATGGCAGGCACCTCGTTGAACGAGTGCCCCGGGCCGACGAGGGTCAACGTCTGCGTGCGCCCATCCTCGGAGGAGCGCAGGATTTTCACAACGCCCCGCTGCACGAAATAGACGCCGCAGTCGTAGTCTCCCTCCAGTAGGATGATCTCGCCGCGGTGATACGTCCGCACGCGGAAGTAGCACGCGATCTGTTCCAGGGCGTTGGCGTCAAGACCCTGGAAGAACGGGTGGCTGCTGAGCAGTTCAGTGATGGTCTGACTCGCCTTCACCTTCCCACTACCACAGATAGTCTTTGATGGCTGCCCACTGGTTCTCGTCCGTGTGCTGCCACGACCAGAAACAGGCGCCAAGCAAGCCGCGGCTTTCCACCTCGGTCAGGAAACGCGACAGGTCTTCTTTGGTGGGGCGCTTGCCCGGCACCATTTCGTAGCAGGCGCCCACGGGCAGAATGGGGCGGCCGAAGCGGATGTGCTGGGTCAAACTGATGCGGAGCGCCTCCACGGGGTCCTTCTTGTACCAGTACACCTGGGGCATGTTCAGGTCGCAGTGGGCCAGGAATTCGCGCCAGGGGAACGTGGGATGCATCTCGGGCCAGTAGAAGGAACTGAGGGCGATGGGCACGCCGGGCAGCAGCCCCCGCAGGGTGCTGGCGTAGCGGGTGGCGCGGTCGGGCTTGCCTTCGTACTCGGTTTCCGCGTCTATGACGAACCCCGCCAGGCCGAACTTCTTCATGCGTTCGGCGGCGTAGCGCGCTTCGTCTTCTGGCCTGTCGCCGTAGGTGTACTGCCAACCCCATACGGCGACGCCCACCTCGCGCAGGCGGTTGACCAAGGCGGTGATGTCGCCGTTGTAGGCGTTGGTGCCGTCGGCGATCTTGATGAGCACGAAGTCCAGGCCCACGTCCAGGGCGCGGTTCACAATGCGCTCGCTGTCGCCGCCTTCGCACTGGTCCACCTGCCAGATGTACATGCCCTTGCCCCACAGTTCCAGTTCGGCGGGGGCTGGCTCGGTGGGGAGGGCGGCTTTGACGAGGCGCTTCTCGTCGGCGGTGAGGTTGGGCAGTTTGTCAATGGGTGGGCCGGTGTAGGGGCCGTCGCGGTCGGCCACCAGGTCGTTGAGGTTCAGGCCAGCCTTTATCAGCAGCGCCCAGGACTTGTTGCCCGCCTTCCAGAAGGCGTTGATGATCTGCTGGTTGGTGTACTTCAGCGGCGGCTTGAAGGCGATCTGGTATTTGCCGGGCACCAGTTGTTCCGGCGGGCCGATTTGCTCCTGCACAAGCGCAAGGAGCGCGGGGATGTCCGCAACAGGGACGCCCTGGGCGGCCAGCACTTGCTGCACCGACGGGATTTCAAACGAAAGGACCTGGGGCGCTTTGCTGGTGGCCAGGTCATGATACGCGTCATGGGCTCGCTTGCGGTTTTCTTTGCAGAGTTCGCCTGCGTTGTACAGTCCCCAAGTGTTGTCGGGGCCGAAGTCCTGGAGGCAGAACCAGATGGCGGCGCGGACTCGCCAGTCGGGAATCAGGGTCTCGTAGGCGGCGCGGAGGCTGGCCGCCTGGAATTCCTGGCCGCAGGACAGCGACTGCCAGCCCATCTCGGAGATGTAGAGGCCCTTTTCCTCAAGGACCTCGCCCTCAGAGGCGAAGGCGGTGTCCCACAGGGTCTGGACTCGCGTCGCGACCGAGGCGCGAATGGAGTCGGGAGTGGCCTGGCAGTCCTGCTTGACATAAAGGTGGAACCCGATGCCGTCCAGGGGGTAGCGGCCGTAGTTGAGGCGCTGGGTTTCCCACTGCAGGGCGTTGATGCCCTGGCTGTAGGTATCGGCCAGGTATTGGGCGCCGGTGTCCGCGTCGTGGGTAAGCAGGGGCCCGGACACAAGGGTAACGTCCAGGTTGTGGCGTATCTTGACCTCGTCGTAGATTTCTTGCAACATGCGGGCGAACCAGTAGGGGTGGATCCAGGGCTGCGTCCATGCGGGGCCGCCCGGCACGCGGTGCCAGTCGTTGGGTTCGTTGAAGGATTCGTACACGTAGATGCGGCCGCGGAAGTGCTCGGCGATGAGGCCGAAGTTGGTAACGTACTCGTCCAGCCAGGACTCGGCGGCGCTGCTGGGGGCGGCGCTGCGGAAGGCGTTGGCGTCGGCGGCGGGGTTCCGCACGGCCTCCGCGCCGATCAGGGCGTAGATTCGCAATCCCTGGGCCAGGTAGCGGTCCACGATGTGGTCGTAGGTTTCAAGCCACGTGCGGCCGGCGTATTTCGTTGCGTCGGTGGGGGAGGCCCAGGGGCCGAGGATGAAGTTCACGCGCACCCATTTGGCGCCCGCCCACGCGGGCAGACGCGAGTCCGAAACCGTGGCCGAGATCTCGCCCGTAACGGGGTCAATGGGGCGATTGACGTCCAGTCCCATTTTGCGGTTGTCGCGGTACATGGTTTTCTCCTCAGCCGAATGCGCTCGGGTCGGCTTCCCGGTTCTGAAATTGTGTACGTGCTTGCACCGCCCCGGGGTGATGCGGCTTTATTGTACCTTATGCTCTGCGCGGGCGCAACCCCGGTTGTGGGCTTCTGGTTGACAACGAGGGGATGCTGTGGGCTGGATGTGCAGGCCGAAGTTCGCCTGCTGTGAGATGCAGCGGGCGAAACAAATTGTTATAAAATGCAATATCAGAATTTGACACGCAAACTGGCTTGTGCTAGAATGCACAGTGTCCGGAGGGCCGGAATCAGCGAGGGTTTTGGCGGGGCTTACTGTGAGCGAACTGCTGACAACGCGCGAACTTCAGAATCTCCTCAAGGTGGATCGCATCACCATCTACCGCATGCTGGAGCAGGGCCGCCTGCCGGGTTTCAAGGTGGGTGGCCAGTGGCGCTTTCCCCGCCGCGAGATTGAGGAGTGGCTGGAAGCCCAGCGCGACGCCCTCGCGCTGGCGGATGAAGCCGCCACTTCTGCGCCCGCCCCCGTGCCCTTGCCGCTCCGCTGCGTCCAGAACGTGCAGGACGTGTTTGCCGAGGCCCTGGATGTGGCGGCGGTAACGACCGACTTGGCCGGCAATCCCCTGACGCGAATCAGCCACCCATGTGCCTTTTGCTCCCTTGTCCTGTCCAGCGCCGAAGGCCGCAGACGGTGCACAGAGACCTGGAGAGCCGGCGCGAATCTGGGCGCATCGCCTGTGGTGAAGACGTGCCACGCGGGCCTGTCCTGCGTGAGCGTTGTCGTGAAGGTTGGGGGGAATCCGTCCGCGGTTTTCTCGGCCTGCCAGTTTGTCATGCCCGAAGCGGGCAGGAGTCCGAGCGACTGGGCCGCAGACGTGCGCCGCATGGCGATGGAATTGGGGCTGGATGAGTCGGAACTTGCGGCGCGCCGCGACAGCGTGAGGACGCTGGAAGCCTCGGAAGTCGCGCGGGTTTTTCGGCTGGTGCAGCAACTGTCGGGCACGCTTTCCGAAATCGGCGACGAGCGGCTTGCGTTGCTGAGCCGCCTGGAACGCATAGCGGAAATGACCCGGTTGTAGTCCACAAATTCAAAGAATAAGGAGGATTTCCAATGAGCAGTGAAGCGAACAAGGCATCCATCGTCGTCTTCAGCGGAGACATGGACAAGGTGATGGGGGCATTCATCATCGCCACCACCGCTGCTGCCAGCGGCATTGAGACCACCATGTTCTTCACATTCTGGGGCCTGCAGGCGCTGAAGAAGAAGGTACCGACCGGCCGCACCCTCTTTGAGCGCATGCTGAGCCTGTTCCTCAAGGACATCAACGGCATCGGCCCCAGCAAACTGAACATGGGCGGGATGGGCCGCTGGATGTTCAAGAAGATGATGAAGCAGCACGAGGTTGCTACCCTGCTGGAACTGCGCCAGATGGCCATTGACCTGGGGGTCAAACTCCTGGCGTGCCAGATGAGCATGGACGTCATGGGCATCCGCCGGGAGGACCTGATTGACGAGGTAACCGACGTGGTAGGCGCCGCAACCTACGTCGCCGAAGCGAACCAGTCGCACATCACGTTGTTTGTCTAGCGCGGAGGCCACCGAGGCCGCAGAGAAAATGCACCTCACTCTGCACGCCCGGGGCTCTCGGCGGCAAAATAACCTTTATGGAGGCACAAAATGGCAGAATACACCCCTGAGAAGACGCTGGATGCGCGTGGGCTGAAGTGCCCCATGCCGGTGGTCAAGACCAGCCAGGAGATCAAGAACCTGGCCGTAGGCAGCGTTTTGGAGGTCATGGCTACCGACCCCGGCTCCGTCGCTGACATCCAGGCCTGGTGCAAGAGCACCGGCAACGAACTGCTGGGCATGGAGAAGGGCGA
>DAOTVT010000018.1:0-6601 GCA_034436295.1 Anaerolineae bacterium
TCCAGCGCGGTAACGTTCCCGAATCTCTTGAGCAAGCCCTCTACACGAACTCCAGCCATCTGGCCTCCTCACACTCGCTGGTCTGGATTAGTATTTCACGGCGCCCGCGGTCAACCCACGGATCACCCAACGCTGGAACACAAGAGTCATAAACGCCACCAGCGCCACCGACAGAATGATGGCCGCCGATATCCACGTCCACTCGTACCGGAACTGCACGGAGAAATTCAGCATTGCAGCCGGCACGGTCTGGACCGCAGGAATGCCCATGGAAACCGCAGAGGCAAGCATAAACTCGCCCCAGGACCCCAGAAACGCGAATACCCCCGCCGAAAACAGCCCGGGAGCCGCCAGTGGAATAATGACCTTCCGGAAAATCTGGATGGGCTTGTACCCGTCCATCTTCGCCGCGTCTTCCAGGTCAAACGGCAACTCGGCAAAATAGCAGGCGATGAGCCAGGTTGACATCGGCACATTGTAGAAGATGTTGGGAATGATCATCGCCAACAGCGTGCGCAGCAGGCCCAGAGAGCGCATCAGCATGAAGGTCGGCGCAATCGTTACGGCGATGGGAATCATGGCTCCCAACTGCAAGAAGATCAGCGACTGAATCTTGTACTTGAAGCGCAGGCGCGCGATGGCATACGCGGACAGAGATGAAATCAGCAGGCTGAGCGCCGCAACCGAGGTAGAGACGATGAGGCTATTCCGCAGGGGCGTGATGAAATTGAGGCTCTTCACAATCCTCGCCTGGTCTGCGGGAAGCACCATGCTCCCCTTGGTCTCGCTCTCCAATTCGGCCTCTTCCACGATCCCCAATACAGCCCGATAGGCCTGCAACGTCGGCTTGGACGGCCAAAGTTCCAGCGGGATCATGTACTCTGCCCCCCTGGGCTTCAGCGATGTGCTCAGGATATAGAACATGGGCGTCAGACAGAAGACGGCGATCGCGATGGTAACCACTGTCTGCATCAAGTAAGTCGCTTGGTTCCGGTACCGGTGGCTTAGTTTTACGCTCATTCCTTGAACCTCAGATTGCGGCGGATCCTGGAAAGGTAGATGACGGCGAGTCCAACGATGATGGCAAAGACCACGATGGCGTAGGCCGAACCGAGGCCAAACTTGCCATACGTAAAGTAGTACTTGTACGCGAACGAACTCAGGGTCTCCGTTACGGTTCCCGGCCCCCCGCCCGTGAGTCCGTAGATGAGGTCAAAGGTGCGCAGCGCGTCAATCCCGCGGAACAGAAGCGCAACGAGGATGGTGGGCAGGAGCATGGGCAGCGTTACCTTGCGGAACCGGAACCAGGACCGCGCGCCATCCACCTTTGCCGCATCGTAGATGTCGGCGGGAATTGCCGCAAGCCCGCCCAGCAGGAAGATAGCCATAATGGACGAGTTCTTCCAAACGTCGGCAAAGATGACGCTGTGAACGGCCAAGACAGGCTCTGTCAGGAATAGAGGCGGCTTGTCGGCCAGGCCAAGCGAAACCAGGATGTAGCCAAACAGCCCCACGTCCGCATGGAACAGCCAACGCCAGATCATGGCATTGATAATGGGAGGAATCACCCAGGGCATGACGATGATCGCCCGCAGAATCCCGCCAAGCCAGCGCGAAACCCAGAACGTGGCCATCGCCATCCCCAAGCCGACGGCAAGTTCCAGAGCAGTCGCCATAACCGTGAAGTACACCGTGAAGCGCAAGGACTGCCAGAAGTACGTGCTCCGGAATACAGTAGCGTAGTTCTTGAACCACACAAACGGTTGGGTCTGCCAATCGGCCGTGTGTTGCAAATTGTGCAGGCTGTAGATGCCCGTCTGGACAATCTGATAGTAGTAGAACACAATCACGCCGATAAACGCGGGTAGCAGGAACAGAAAGGCAATTGTGGGTTCGCGCAATCTAATCTTCATGATCGCACCGGCCAATGAGAACTTATGCTGCCTGGGTATGACCGTGGTACTGGGCTTTGAGGGCACGAGGCCACTCGCCAGACCCCCAAAGCCCAGTACGCACGTTTCTGATTGTACTAATGGCCTGTAGCCAGGTCAATCCTGGCGCAGGCGTCGTTCAGAGCAGCCTTGGGCGCCTTCAGCCCGGTGATGGCCGCATGGATTTCTTCGGCCAGAATGTCGGCGATCTCCGGATACTGCGGGCTGGAAAGCGGAGCCAGCGCCGTCTTCGCAATCTCCTCAATCAGCGGCATGTTGGGGTTGTTCTTGATCACGTCAGGATCCGTGTAAACATCCATGTGCGCCTGGACGGGGCCCTGGGACAGGTTCAGTTCCTTCTGCACCGGGAAGTCAAACATGACCTCCAGCACTTTCAGAGCCGCATCCTTGCTGTCGGAGAACTTGCTGATGGCGAAGGCCCAGCCTTCGTAGGTGCCAGAACGGCGCCCGCCCGGCTGCGCCGGGTTCGGGATGAAGCCCCACTTGCCCACGACCTTGGACTTCTCGGGGTTGTCCAGCCAGAACAGCATGTCCTGGCGGCCGGTGTGGAAGATGGCCTGCCCGCTCACAAAGCGGACCATGGAGTCCTCTTCCTTCCACGTGGCAACCTCGGCCGGCGAGATCCCTTCCTTGATGAGGTTCACCATGTACTCCAGCGCGGCCTGGGCCTGCGGCGAGTTCATGGCGCACTTGCCGGCGTCATCAAAGTACTTCCCGCCGAAGCCGTACAGGTACTCAAACCAGCGGTTCACCAACGCCACGTCTTTCTTGCCCGACCAAGTCCAGCCGGTCATCCCGGGTTCCTTGGCCATGATGGCTTTGCTGATGGTAACCACATCGTCGTAGGTCTGTGGAGGCTTGAACCCGTACTTCTCCAGCAGGTCCTTGCGGTAGTACAGCCCACCGATGCCGCCCCACCACGGCCCCAGGCCCATCAGTTTGCCCTTGTACGTGTGGGCTTCCAGATAGGCCGGGATCAGTTTCGCCGTGATCTTGGGATCCACATCGGGCGCCACACCGTCGTTCAGCGGCTCCAGCCAGCCCGCCTCGGCGAACTCGGCGGTCCAGTACCCGCCCACGCCCAGGATATCCACGGTGGGATCCTTGGCCATGAACCAGGTGGTGTACATGTCATGCCAGGTCTTGGCTTCGGTGGAGGTAACGAGCAGTTCCACCTTGATGTCGGGGTACTTCGCTTCTACCGCCTTCTTGATGGCGACGATCGGCGGATCCGCAGGACCGAAGGTCATGTTGAAGTACTGGTTGTAGGCGATGGTAACGGTGGTCTTCTCCTGCGGGACAACCACGGTCTGCACGACGGGAACCGTTTCCTTGACGGGGACGACGACGGTCTCTTTTTCCTTGATGACCTGAGGGGTCGGGGTGGGGCCACAGGCCGCCAATGTTGCGAGTACAACCAGGATACAGATACCCACTAGCCACTTTCGCTCACGGAACATCGTTTTTCCTCCTTGAAGAACACTAGACGCTAGGGACCCAACCGCATGCTTGAGAATCACTCACTGTATCCTAGTATGGCATCACCTCCTCTACATTGCGCCGGGATCTCCGGTCGCGACACCTGAAACCAGAGGGAGAGCCGATACACCCGCCGATTGACGGCTGACTATCGCAAAGCGTTTGGGCTCCAAAGGGACTTCAGTGTTGTGGCCCGCACCCCGTAGTAGAATTCGCAAGAAGATACTGCCGATTTGACAGCAAGGCCGGTAGGATATAATATCGTCTCATCATAACGTATTATACACCCAATTCCCGCGTTTGTCAAGATGGGCTTGTAAACTTATGAGTTGCTGTACCAGCGTACCCACACAAGGAGGTACGGCATGGCATCGGTTGTCGTTGACCTGACGCAGCGCCGCGTGGAATGGCTGCCCACCGACCCCGACCTGCGCCGCCGCTTCTTGGGCGCACGTGGCATTGCTGCTCGCCTGCTCACCGACTTCACTTCGCCCGACACCGAGCCCCTTTCGCCCGAAAACCCCCTCATCTTCTCCGCAGGCCCGTTCTCGGGCACGCCCTGGCCCACAGGCTCGCGCTACCACGTTACCTTCAAGTCGCCGCTGACCGGCATCTATGGCTATGCCAGTTCGGGCGGGCACTTCGGCCCGGCCCTCGCGCACGCTGGCATAGACACGCTCATCGTTCTCGGGCAAGCCTCCGAGCCGGTGTACTTGGAGGTGCGCCCCGGCCGTGTGGACATCCTGCCTGCGGGCGACCTGTGGGGCCGCACCACAGGTGAGGTCCACGACTTGCTCCTCCAGGGCCAGCCCCGCTCGCGGGTCGCCTGCATCGGGCCTGCGGGCGAGAACGGCGTCCTGTTCGCGGGCATCATCAGCGACTACAGCCGGGCCGCGGCGCGCTGCGGCGGGGGCGCGGTGATGGGGGCCAAGCGCCTCAAGGCCATCGTCGTGCGCGACGGGGCCAAGCCAACCTACCCCGAAGCCTTCACCGCCCTGGCGCGGAATGCCGCCCGCCGCCTTCGCGAGTCGCCCTCCACCCAGGGGCTCATCCGATTCGGGACGCCCGTGCTGATGGCATCCAAGAACTTTTCGGGCGACCTTCCCGCCCGCAACCATCAGGCAGCCCAAGTCCCCTTCATCCGCAACATGGACGGCGAGGCCGTCAACCGCCTGACGGTGGAGCGTCGCGGGTGCTACGCGTGCCCGATTCGCTGCGACAGGATTTCGCGCGTGGAATCGGGGCCCCACGCCTGCGAAGTGGGTGGGCCTGAATACGAAACCCTAGACGCGCTGGGGCCAATGTGCTGGGTCAGCGATCTGGACGCCATTGTCTATGCCAACCGCCTGTGCAACGACCTGGGCTTGGACACCATCTCCACAGGGGTGGTGATCGCCTTCGCCATGGAATGCCGGCAACACGGCCTGCTTGCAGACCCCGAACTGTCGCTGGAATGGGGCGACGTTCCCTCCCTGCTGGGGCTGATTCGGCGCATCGCCGCGCGCCAGGGCCTCGGCGACCTCCTCGCCGATGGCGTGATGCGCGCCGCCCAGCGGATAGGGGGCGACGCGCACCGGTTCGCCATGCACGTCAAGGGGATGGAACTGCCGCGCCAGGAACCCCGCGTGGCCAAAGGCTTCGGCCTGGGGCACGCCACATCCAACCGTGGCGCAGATCACCTGTACGCGTTGCCCACCGTGGATTTGGCGGGACTCTGGGATGCGGCGCAGCGCCTATTCCCCGCCGAGATCGTGCCCCAACTCATGAACGTGGCCGACGAGACCTACAAACCGGACCTCGTCGTCTTTACCGAACACTACTGTGCGGTCAGCGATGCGCTTGGCGTGTGCAAATTCAGCACGGCAGAGACCTACGGCCTCTACCCAGAGGATTTGGCGCAGGGGCTTAGCGCCCTGTGGGGAGAGGAGATAAGCGCCGACGAACTGCTCCTGGCCGGGGAGCGAATCGTGAACCTGGAGCGCATGTACAACGTCCGACTGGGACTCTCGCGCAAGGACGACGCCCTGCCCGAGCGGTTTACCCGTGAGCCTCTTGACCTCTACGCCTACACTTACGAGGACGGGCAACCATGGGCCACTCGCTCCGAAAAGCCCATTCGCTCCGGTGCGCTCATCGGGCTGGACAGGATGCTGGATCGCTATTATGCTTTGCGCGGGTGGGACGCCAACGGCATCCCCACCGCCGCAACGCTCGCCAGGTTGGGGCTACAGCCGCCCGACGAACATCGCCCGCGCTTGGAATAACATTGCCGCGCCACTGCGAACCCGATGGTTTGCCATAACTTGGTATTGGAGGGAATATGCAACTGTACATAGACTCCGCGAAGTGCACCGGCTGCAGGATTTGCGAGGTTTTCTGCTCATTCAAGCACGAAAGCGCCATCCAACCCGCCAAAGCGCGAATCACCGTCCTCGCCGGCGATGAGCCTGGGCGCTTCATCCCGTTCACGTGCATGCAGTGCGCCCGACCGGCGTGTGCCGAGGCCTGCCCCGTGGGCGCCATCACCCGCAATGAGGAATCCGGCCTGGTGTCCGTAGATGCGAATCAGTGCATCGGCTGCAGGATGTGCGTCCAGGCGTGTCCCTTCGGGGCGATGTCCTACGACCGCGACCGGGGCATCGCGTACAAGTGCGACCTGTGCGGCGGCGACCCTGAATGCGCGCGCATGTGTCCGACAGGCGCCATCCAGTTCCTCCGCGAGGAAGTCATCATCGCCAGGCGGCGCAAGACCGGCCCGGCGATGCTGAAACGCGCGGCTCATCTGATAGAGGGGGAGTAAGATGTTCCCATACAAAGGCTATGCGGGCAGATACCTGCGTGTAAACCTGAGCACAGGGGAAATCCAGACCTGCGAATTGGAGCCGGCCTTTGCCGAGACGTGGCTCGGCGGCAACGGCTTTGGCGCCAAAATCCTCTGGGACGAAGTGGGCCGAGACGTGGACCCGCTCTCGCCCGAAAACCGCCTCATCATTGCCACCGGCCCCATCTGCGGGACGCTCATGCCCAATTCCTCCCGTACCGAGGTCATCACGAAGTCCCCGCTGACGGGCATCTACGGCGACGCCAATGTGGGCGGCATGTTCGGCCCCGAACTGAAGTTCGCGGGCTATGACATGGTCATCTTTGAGGGACGCGCTCCGGATCCTGTG
>DAOTVT010000019.1:0-2304 GCA_034436295.1 Anaerolineae bacterium
ACTACTACATCGGCCGCTCCGAGGGCATCCTGCGCCTGCCGGCCGTGCTCTGGGGCGTCCTCTCCGTCGCGACGGTTTACTTCCTCGGCAAGCGCATGTTTGACAAGACGACGGGATTCCTGGCCGCCGCGCTCCTCGCCGCCGCCTATGCCCTCGCGCGCAGGGAACCCGCAGCACCCGAGAGCCAAGGCGCTCACAAGCCACTGGCGCTTCACTCCCAGTTTGGAAGGGACACTGGAGGCGTACATGTTGAACAAAGTGAATGCACGGAGTCGTAGTCTGGCAGCAGTAGTCCTCTTGTCCATTCTGGCGGGAAGCATGATCACCTGCCAGGGCTATTCCTTCGGCTCATCCAACCAGATGGAGTATTTGCCACTCATATACCGCGCCATGGATAGCGCTTACCTGCGCAACGATTTCTACACCAATGCGGGAGCAAATTCCGCTGGCCGATGGGTCTTCACACACCTTATGGCGCTGGGAGGCCGAATTGCATCGGTGCCTGCGACGTTCCTGGTGTTGACCTTTCTCGCCAACATCCTGGTTGCTCTCGCAACGGGACTGGCCGCCCGCGACCTCTTCGGTGAACTGGCAGGAGTGCTGGCCATCTGCATGGTAGCATCCCTGAGCGGCACCGACCTAGGTGATGCCACCTCGCTCAGGGGCTCTGTGCTCTCGCAAGCCCAACTGGCAATTCCACTGCTCTTGTTAGCCCTTTGGGCCTGCGTGCGCCAAAAACCCGTGCTTGCCATGCTCACAGCGGGCCTCGGTTCGCTCATTCACCCTCAAACCGGACTCGCCATTGGGGCCGTCGCCCTGACAGCGTTGTCGGTGCAGGCGTTGCTGCAACGCCGGACCATTGAACGCAAGTACTGGCTCCATCTAGCCGGCTCGGCATTGATCCTTGCGGCCTTTGCCAGCGTGTGGTTCGCCATGGATCGCCCAGATGGCCCCCGGCTCAGCACGGAACAGTTCCTGCACATTGTCGCTTTCTTTCGCCACCCACACCACTTCGTGCCCAGCGCTTTCCCGGCCAAAGACTATCGTGATACCATCGCCTTTCTCATGGCGGCAGGCATCGGATGGTCCTGGCTGCGTAAAAGCCATCGCACAAACCCGCAACCTCTGTTACTCATCTTGCTTATCGTGCTCGTTGTCCTCGCTCTGTGCGTTGTAGGTTATGTGTCGGTGGAGGTTGTCCCATTCCGCGCAGGGGCCATGTTGCAGCCCTTCCGCCTCTTGGCCGAGGTGAAATGGTTCGGCTTCATCCTCATGGCCGGCGCGATCGCATACCTCCTAGAGAACGGGGCCGAGGGCGAGCAAACCGAAGGGTATGCCCTGCTACTGGCGGCAACCGTGCCGGTTTCTGTGGGCATAACGTTCGCGCTACGTACCGCGAAACGGTGGATCCAGAGCCTGGTTCCCATCCCCGCCTGGGGGTTCGGGGGCATTCTTATGACCGTTGCGATCCCGCTGTGGCTGAATGCCACTCCGAGCCTGCGATTCTGCACGCTTCTGGCGGTCGGCTTGCTGCTCCACGCGGCCTTTGGGCACCCCACCCGCTTTAGCCGGATTGCCGCAACTGCGGCCTGGGTCGGGTTGATCGCGATTGTACTCGTGGGCTTTGCATTCCCAAGGAACCCAGCCCATGCAATAACGAGTAAGTTTGCCACGAAACCCGTGATTACCCTGGACAATCTCAACACCCCCGAGGCGAAGGTGGGCCGCTGGGCCAAGGCCAATACGCCAAAGGACGCCATTTTTCTCACGCCACCGGACTGGGGAGAGTTCCGTCTGACTGCGGAGCGTGCCATCGTGGTGGATTTCAAGGTGTTTGTATGGGCCGAACCAGAAATGGCGGAATGGTACCAGCGACTCGTGGACTGCTATGGGCAGCCCAAGCGCGTCGGGTTCGCAGCGCAGAGCGAAATGGCGAGCAAGTACCGCAAGATCACAGATAACACGATACGGCAGGTTCAACAGAAGTACGGCATCACATACGCCGTGCTTTACGCGGACACGCCGTCGGCCTTCCGTGTGGTGTATCAAGGCAGCGGCATGAAGATCGTACAAGTCGGCGAGTAGGACGAATTCTGCGACTGTGGCCACGAACACGAAACCCGTCGGAGCAGAGAATCCATGCGGGCGTACGCGACGCGACGGCCGGCCACTTGCGCGCCTGCGTGCACGCCTCCACCAAGCCGCCGCTTCGCTTGCGAAGACCCCGCCTCGGGCAAGAGGAAAATAACGGCGAAGCCACGCGAATCTGCACGAAGATCTCATTGGCGCCCATTCGTGCTTTCG
>DAOTVT010000020.1:0-1710 GCA_034436295.1 Anaerolineae bacterium
GCTTGGATCAAGCCTGGGCGCGCAGCCAGGCAATGACCATGGCAGAATCGGGCGAATTCGCCCTGCCCGCCGACGTGCTGGCGCGAGTGTACGGCATTGACGAAGAGCAGGTCGATGCCCTAGTGCAAATGGCCGACCAGATAGCGAAACTAGAGGCTAACGGCATGAGCGCGGAGGATGCCGCCGATCTCGTCTTGGCGAAGGCCACATCCGCGCAACCGCAGGCACGACCTCAAGCCGCGCCGCCCGCGCAGCCCCCTGCACAGCCGCCAACGCCCACGGCCAAGCCGCCCGCGCCCAGCGCCCAGCCTCCTACGCCAGCGCCACAGGCCGCGCAGCCCCCTGTGCAGATGCCAATGCCCATGGCCAAGCCGCCCGCAGAGCCGCCCGCGCAGCCGCCCGCACAGCCACCGGCGAAGCCGCCCGCGCCACCTGCGCCACCGCCGCCAAGCCAGCCCGTAGACGACCTTGCCCGGGTCAGGGCGGCTTTGCGTAAGCCGGACATCCCGCTGAACGAGCGGCTCCGGCGTGCCTACATCAAAACCATGGAAGAACTCATTGACACGGACTTCCTGGCGAAGCGCTTGCAGGAAGAGACGGGGATGCCCGTCCACGACGTGATGCGTGTTGTCCGTGGTGCGCGGATGGCGGGTGAAGCCGACTTGGAGCGATACGTCTGGCCCGTGCTGCAGAAGGTAGGGGACATTCTCCCCCACCTAGAAGAGTACATGGTGGCCATGCGCATGAAGGACTTGCTGGACATGCAGCCGATGGGTGCGACAAACCTATTCGGCCAGTTGAACGTCAAGTTGCCCGGCAATGTCCTTGATCCGGATCATGCGATCCGGCAGTTGGCCGATGAGGTAGGCCCGGCCACGATGAAACGCATTCAAGACGCCGCCGCCGAACTTTGGCGTTTGAACGACCAATTGGTGCTGAAGCCGCGAGTGGCCGCAGGGCTTCTTTCGCAGGAAGCCTACGACGCCATCCGCAGCCGCTGGCCTCACTATATCCCCTTCTACCGCCAGGGATTTGACTCCATGGCGGAATTGGCCGCAGGTAACCCCCGCAAGGTGGCGGACATTGCCACGACGTTGATTCGGAACATTCAGCAAGAGGGCAGCAGTCGCGCCCTGCAAGAACCGTTAGCCTCCTGGCAGGCGCAGATCATCAAAACCAACATGGAACTCTCCCGCAACCGCGCCGCCAAGACCCTCGTGGATGCGCTGAAGCGTTACGGCGAAATTCTGAAGATGCCGGACGCCTTCGTGCGCGATCCAGAGACGGCAAAAGAGGCCGCCTGGGGCACGGTACACTTCTTTGAGAACGGCCAGCGCGTAACCGTGGCCGTGCCTGCCGAATTCGCGGCCATGGCAAAGAGCCTGGATGCGGAGAGCGCGAACATGCTCGTCCGAGTGATGGGCAGCCTCGCGCAACCCCTCCGCGTCGGCGCGACGGCGGCGAATCCCCTCTTCATGCTGTCGAACACGATAAGGGACGCCTCTAGCGCCTATCTCAAAGAGGGTGTCCTGCCCTTGAGCCGCGACTACATCGCGGGTATGGTGGCCGCCGTAACCCATAATGACTTGTGGTACGACGCGGCGAAAGCCGGCGCGCTTCAATCGGGCGTCGCTGAAAGCATCATGCGCGAGGGCGAGATCAAAGCCCCGCGCATTGGTGGGATCGCCATCAAGAACCCTATGGACTTAT
>DAOTVT010000021.1:0-8411 GCA_034436295.1 Anaerolineae bacterium
GCGTCATCTCGTCGCTGCCCGAGGATCGCGAATTGAGCCGCGCGCGGCTGAAGTTGGTGCTGGCGGCGAAGATCGTGCTGGCGCGGGTGCTGCGCTTGATGGGGGTCGCCGCGCCGGAGCGGATGTAAGGGGCGGAAGGGGGTTACCACCTCTCCACGGAGAGGCCTTCAATCTCCGCAAAGTGCGCGTCTCGCGACACCAGCGTCAATCGGTGTTGCAAGGCTATTGCGGCGATCCAGATGTCATTTTCCGGCACAGGGCGACCTTTCGCGCGAAGCTGGTCTTTGACACGGCCGTATTCCCGGGCGGTGTCGGCGTCGCAAGCCAGTACGGCTGTTCGGGCCGCTAACTTGTCTATCTTGGCCAGATTCGCGGCTGCATTCGCCGACTTGCGGGCGCCGTAGTAAAGTTCTCCTAGCACGATGGCAGGGACAAAGGTCTCCGACGCGTGCGCAAGCCGTTCCTGCACTGACTCATCCTGCGCGAACAGGGCAATGATGATGTTGGTGTCCAGCAGCAGCCTACCACTCATCGGGGTTGACTTTCTCGCAGCCTTCCTCAATGGCCATGGCCATGGCGTGTGCTTCATCGGGAGACATTGTTCCCGCGAACGCGAGCAATGCCTTGCCAGGCTTTCCGCGCGGCCTGGTGGCTGACAGGGCACGAGCAAAATCCAGGACTCGCCTCTGTTGCCGCGCTCCGAGGCGGTCCAGTTCTGCCAAAATCTCCTCTCGGATAGAAGCCTTTCTCATGAAACCCGCACCTCTAAAACCGGAAGCGTCGCCGCCACCATTCATTCTACCACGTGCCCCAACCCGCGTCAATACGCAGCACGCGCCGCCCGGCAAAATCCGACTCGGCGCCTGCGTCCGAATGCTACCTCGCTACCACAAGAACTTCGTAATGATACTTTTCCAACAAAAAGTATCATTACCCTGCGCGTGTGATACCGAACTATCGTTGCGCGTTGCCCGTCAGGATGTCCATGATCGCCTGGGCGACGAACTGGCGGTTGCGCGCGCGCCCCGGAATGGGCACCAGGATGCCCTCATCCACCAGCCGCATCACCGTCTGATTGGCCGCGCGGTGGGTAACGCCGAGAATCTCCTGCACCTGGGGCACGGTAACCGTCGGCGCGACGAACAACTCGTCCACCAACTTCAGCAGCGCGGCGGCGGTGTAGCGGCGCGCCTGGAGCCGCTCGCGCCATTCGCGCTGCAAGTCCTGCAGCCGCCGCGCCCGCGCGATGGCGTCGCGCGCCTGCTCCTCCACGCCGCGCAGGAAAAACAGCAGCCAGTCGCCCCACGCGCTGCGCTGGCTCACGGCCAGCAGCAGGTCGTAGTAGGCCCCACGGTGCTTCTCAAAGAACGCGCTGAGGTACAGCAAGGGCAGCGGGAGCAGGTTCCATTCTACCAGCAGGAGGGGAATGAGCAGCCGCCCGATACGTCCGTTGCCATCCAGGAACGGGTGGATGGTCTCAAACTGGTAGTGGATAAAGGCCAGGCGCACCAGGGGCGGGTTGCCGTCGTCGGCGTGCAGGTAGGCCTCCCAGTCCTCCAGCGCGGGGATCATCTGCGCTACGGGCGGGGGCACAAAGTCGGCGGTCTCCACGGTGCACCCGGGGCGGCCGATGTAGTTCTGCACGCGGCGGAACTCGCCCGGAGCCGCCGCGCCGCCGCGCACGCCCTCCATCAGATGGGCGTGGAGTTCGCGGATGAGGCGCAGGCCCACCGGCAACTCGGCCAAACGCTGGAGACCGTGATTCATGGCGCGGACGTAGTTCAGCACCTCGCGGGCATCGGCGTCGTCCTTGCGCGCCCCCGCCTCGTAGGCGTAGAGGTCGGCGATGTCGGCCTGGGTGCCCTCAATGCGCGACGACAGCACCGCCTCGCGCCGCGTGAACGGGCCGATGAGCAGGTGCGGGTTGGGGATGGCGCGGCCCAGCCCGGCCAACTCGCCCAGGGCGCGGTCGGCGTCGGAGAGGGCGCGCACCAGGGCGGCGTCCAGCGTGATGGCGGGCGGCAGCGGGTCGGGCACAAAGGCCCAGTACGCCTTGCCCTCGTGGTCTATCTGCACCAGGCGTCCCGACGGATTTGTGAACGCTTCGGGTTTCATCCCAACCTCCCGTGCGAGATGCCCCAACGGCCGGTCGGCGCGCCGAAGGGCGTCTGCATTCTACACGATGCGGGGGTACGGCGCAAGCGTTTGCGCATGCCCTGTGCGAGGCAATAACTTGAAAGTTTAAATTTACAAGAAAAACTGGACAAAATGACACTTCTATGGTATAATATGAACAGAATTGGCAGGCCCGAGAGGCGGGGCCACCACGGGCCTTGCCGCGCCGGATAATCGCCGCGCATACTGAGAACCGCCTGCCGAAATGCTGTCAGTGAGGAGGTGTCCAATGCCCGAAGCCAAAGATCAGTGTGTTACGCCCGCAAAAGGTCCCATCCTCGCGCCGGAAACATCCGCCGCGCCGGCGCCCAGATCTGTAAAGGAGGTCGCGAAAATGGTCGCACGAGTTGGCAAACCTGCACCTGATTTTGAACTGCCCGCGTTCGTCAACGGCGGGTTCAAGAACATCAAACTGTCAGATTACAAGGGGCAATGGGTGGTTCTCTGTTTCTACCCAGGCGATTTCACCTTCGTTTGACCGACGGAACTGTCGGCGGTCGCCGTCAAGTACCCCGAGATCAAGGCGCTGGGCGCCGAAGTCCTCTCTGTCAGCACTGATAGCCGCTTCACCCACAAGATTTGGCACGAAGAAGAACTATCCAAGATGGTCCCAGGTGGTATCCCATACCCCATGCTCTCGGACCAAGGTGGGCGTGTCGGCTCGGTGTACGGCGTGTACGATGAAGACGCCGGTGTGGACATCCGTGGCCGTTTCCTCATTGACCCCGATGGCGTGATCCAGGCGATGGAAGTTTTGACGCCGCCGGTGGGCCGCAATGTAACCGAACTCATCCGCCAGTTGAAGGCCTTCCAGCACAACCGCGCGACGGGCGAGGTTCTGCCTTCGGGCTGGCAGCCGGGCAAGCCGACGCTCAAGCCAGGCCCCGACCTGGCGGGCAAGGTCTGGAAGGTCTGGAAACCCGACAACGCTTTCTAGACACCCTGTGTGTTGCGGATACTCAACTCTCCCGAAGGCAACAGGCCTTCGGGAGAGTTTTCTTCACCTTGACGCTTCTTGTGCGCCGTGTTACAATGCCGCAAACACGGCGAGCGAGGCTGTCGTTGGAATGGCGGAATCGGATGCGGAGAGGACGCTGGAAGATCTCGTGGCCCGCCTGGACGAACTGGAGCGGGAGGGAGGGCCTACGCCTGCCTTCCTGAAGTGGCGTGAGGAGGCGGAGGCTGCCATTCGCGCCATCTTCGGCGACCGGTCGCGGGAGGCGCAGACCTTCCTTCAGGTGCGCTATACCCCGCTGACCCACGCCGCCTGCCTTTCGGATGATGACCGGGCTATTGCGTACCAGCGCGGCCTTGCACAGGCCCGATTCATCCTGGAGTCGCTGCTTCAGCAACTGCGATGCGAACCGCGATGAGGTGTGCCTATGTGCGACGGACATTCTCACGACAGACCCAGTGCGAGCGACACCATCCAGAACCTGCGCCAGCCTATGCCGCTGGGCCGCAAGATTCGCCTGTTCATTCGCAACAACTGGCGGAAGATCCGCACCGGGCAATCGTGCTGCGGCCATCCGGGCGAGCCCGGCTGCTGACGCGCTGCTCCGCCCCGTGCGGGCGAATGATTGGGGCGATTTTCACCGTGGAGCGCGGCGAACGCAGAGGATAGGAGGTTTTCTCTGCGGTCTCGGTGTGCTCCGTGTGAGAATAATGCCTCACACAAAGGCACAAAGACACAGGGGTTTTTCTTTGTGCCTTGGTGTCTCCGTGGGAGAATAGTGTCTCACACAAAGGTGGAAAGACAAAAAGGAGTAGAGGGGGAAGGGCACGGATGGTTTCTACGCGGCGAAGCCGGGGGTTGTATCCATGCTGGTCATCGTGAGCGACCTGCACTTCCGCGATGGCACGGCGGGCGAGCACAACGTCTCCACCAGAGCGGTGGAGGGGTTCCTGCAGTCCCTGGCCGTGGCCGCACAGTCCGCGCGGGCCAGAGAGGTTACGATTCTCTTCCTGGGCGATATCTTTGACCTCCTGCGCACCGAGATGTGGTTTGACGTCCCCGAGGCCGAGCGGCCGTGGGGACTGTCGGGCGCCCCGCCCGAGGCGCTGGAGCGCCACGCCGGCCGGATTCTGGACGCCATCCTGGGGCATCCGGTGAACCGCGAGACATTTGCCCTCTTGGGTGGGAGGCTGGCGGAACAGTTCCCCCTCTTTCCGGGCGAGCCGCAGCGCATCTACATCCCGGGCAATCACGACCGTCTGTGCGCGCAGTTCCCGTCGCTGCTGCGGAAGGCCGCGCAGGCGCTTGGCGCCGCCGACGACGCCGTGCGGCACGTGTATCGGGACGCGCGCTACGGGGTGGTGGCCCGCCACGGCCACGAGTGGGATGTGTTCAACTACGAGGGGGGCCGCTCCTTTGCCGACGAGGACTACGTGCGGGTGCCCATCGGCGATGTCATCACGACCGAACTGGTGGCGGGCTTGCCCTACACCATCATGAGGCATCCGAAAATTCAGCAACTCCCCCCGGCTACTCAGCAGGCCCTGCAGCGCAATCTCCAGCAGATTGAGAACGTGCGCCCTCTGCACGCCACCCTGCACTGGCTGTTCTACCAGGTGCAGCAACACGAGTGGCTGCGCGGCGTCGTGGAGGACGCCATTGACGAAGTCGTAGCCCACTTCAACGGCCTGCCCTTCGTCCGCGATTGGTACCGCCGCCACGACCGCTGGCCCAGCCCGCTGGACGAGGCCGATCAGATTCAGGCTGTCCTGTTCGTGCTGGACAAGTTCCGCGTTACGCGCATGGGCGGGCTGCTGGCGCTGGCCGAGGCGCTGAAGGGCATCCGCCCCAGGCCCGCCGAAGACGCCGCCCGCAAGGAACTGTCCGGCGCCGACCCGGACGTGTACTACCTGGTTTGCGGCCACACCCATCAGCCGACGCAAGTACCCATCCAGATCGGCCAGGCCGCCGACGGCAAGCCGATGGAGCGCGTGTACCTGAACACGGGGTGCTGGGGCACGCGGCACGTGGAGGCCGCCGACGGGGGGTTCGTCTCGTGGAAGCAACTCGCCTACGCCGTGTTCTACGCCGAGGATGAGAATGTGGGGCCCGATCCGGTGCGGCGGGGGTTCCCCTCATTTGAGACGTGGGCGGCCACGCTGAAGGAGAGCCTGACCTGGCCGCCGGTGGGCGTTAGCCATTAGCCTTTGGCCGTTAGCCGCTAGCCGTTGGGTGTTTGGCGGCGGCGAGACTACATGTCTGAGGAGGGTTGCCATGGCGGAGTCCGCAGCGCAAGCATTGAGCATCCTTCGCGATCCCGCACAGTTCAAATGGTACGTGATTCCCCTGTTTGCCCTGGTGGTCATCGTGTACGCCAACGAGGTGGAGCGCCGGAATTGGAGCCTGGTCTTCGCCGGGCTGGCCTTCTGGGGCATGGACTGGTTCAACGAAATCTGGAACGGGCTGGTGTTCCACTTCACGCAGTACGCGCCGGTGTGGGGCGCGCCGGGGGCCACGGCCTACCTCATCCTCATCGGGCTGAACATTGAAATCTGCTTCATGTTCGCCGTGGCGGGCATCGGGTTCTCCAAGATGCTGCCCGCCGACAAGACGATGAAGGTGCTGGGCATCCCCAACCGCTTGTTCTTCGCCATCGCCGGCTCCATCTTCTGCGTCATCGTGGAGATTCTGCTGAACGCGGCCAACGCGCTGACGTGGGAGTACACGTGGTGGAACGCGGGCGCGCCGTGGCTCATCTTCCTCATCGGCTACCTGCCGTTCTTTCTGGTGTCGTTCTGGGTGTACGACATGGAGAGCGTGCGGAAGAAGGCCATCACCGTCGGCTCCATCCTGGGGTTTGACCTGGTCTGCCTGATCGTGTTCGGCGGCATTCTCGGCTGGATATAGGGGCTAGTTCGTCGCAGAGAACCCCGACGGCGCGGGCAGAGCAACGCGCCCGTCATCCTGTGCGCAGCGCAGGGTAACTGCGGCGGCACTTCCCGATTCGCTGGAGGAGGGCTATGAGGCGTTACCGATTCCGCTCGGAGCCGCTGGCGCTGGACGACGCCGCCCGCGCATCCGCGCCCGGGCAATTCGTCCGGCTGTCGGACGGCTGGACGCACTACGAGTTGGCCGGCCCGCCCGACGCGCAGACGGTCGTCCTGATTCACGGCTTCTCCGTGCCGTACTACATCTGGGATCCCACGTTCGCGGCGCTGGCCGAGGCGGGCTTCCGCGCGCTGCGCTACGACCTGTACGGGCGCGGCTTCTCCGACAGGCCCGACGTGGAGTACAACGCCGACCTGTACGACCGCCAGTTGTGCGAACTGCTGGACGCGCTGGGCATCGCCACGCCCGTGGATGTGGCGGGGTTGTCCATGGGCGGGCCGATTGCCATCCACTTCGCCGACCGCCACCCCGAGCGGGTGCGACGGCTGGTGCTGGTGGACCCGGCGGGCTTTCCGTTGAAGCAGCCTCCTGTGGCCGCCCTGATACGCCTGTACCCTCTGGGCGAGTGGCTCATGGACCGATTCGGCGAGCAGATTCTCGTCAAGAGCCTGGTCAAGGACATGAAGCATCCGGAGCGGGTGCCGGGCTACGCGGACAGGTACCGAGCGCAGACGCGGTACGCGGGGTTCCGGCGGGCGCTGCTGGGCACGATGCGCAGCGGGATGCTCACCGGCGCGGGGGACGCCTACCGGCGCGTGGGGCGGCAGAAGAGGCCCGTGCTGCTCATTTGGGGGCGCGAGGATCATGTCGTGCCGTTTGAGGCCAGCGCGCAGGTGCTGGCGGCCATCCCGCACGCGGAGTTTCACGCCATTGACGACGCGGGCCACGTCCCCCATCTGGAGCGGCCGGACGTGGTCAACCCGATCCTGGTGGAGTTCCTGCGGCGCTAGAGATAGCGCCCTGGTGCCCGCTCCCCATCCGCAGGTCGGGTTTCCACACCCGATGCAGGGCTCCTGTGAAGACCCCAAAGGTCTCGCAGATCTTTGGGGTCTTCGTTCTGGCGCGCGGGCGGGGCGAGGGTGTGCGGCCGCGTTTGGAGCCGAGTTCGTGGGCCAGACGGCTGTACTGCGGCGGCCTTATGTGCTATAATGGCCACGGGATTCAATCTTGATGGAGGTGGGAGAGATGAGACGACCTGCGATGCTTCTGTTGGCGGTTATCCTGCTGATTCTCGCGGCGGCGCCCGCAATGGCCGAGCCACCCCCGGACGGCCAGGACACCATTAAACTCAAGGTGTTCATCCATTACCCCAAGCCCGGAAAGCCGCAGCCATCCCCTGGTGTCTGCGACCCCACGCAGAACGAGACGAGCCACTACGGCCTGGCGGGCTGGAAACGTTCGGGGACGGTTACCTACCAGGTGAACTACAGTTCTATCCCCAGCACCGTGGTGAACCCCCAACCGGCGATCAGCAACTCCTTTGAAGTGTGGGAGCAGTACACGGGGGGCAAGGTCAATTTCGTGGAGGGCGCGCCCACAACCCTCACCAGGTACAAACTGGACGGGGTGAATCTCGTGGCATGGGGGCGCGTGTCCGCATCTGGCGCCATCGCCGTAACCTACACCTGGTACAATTCCAGCACGGGCGAGGCGGTGGAGCAGGATGTCATCATGAACTCTAAGTTGCCCTGGAAGCAGACCTATGCGAGCAACCCCGATGCCACCTGCGGCGACCTGTACGCCTATGACGTGCAGAATATCCTTACCCACGAGGTGGGACACTGGGTCGGTCTGGACGATCTGTACGACAGTGCAGACCAGGACCTGACGATGTACGGCTACGGCGACAAGGGGGAACTCAAGAAGGTAACCCTGGGGAAGGGCGACATCCTCGGGATGGACGCTCTATACTAGTGAACCTCGTCTTGCTAAAGTAGGCATCTGGTGGTAATATGTGTTTTATGAGACCCAAAGGGACTGCCAAGGAACTGGAAATGCGGCGAAAGATTGCCGCCCGTATGCTTTCGCAAGGCAAGAGTGTTCAGGAGGTGGCTGAGGCGGTTGGCGTCACACCCACATCGGTCTACCGGTGGAAAAAGGCCCTGGAGGAGGGAGGGCCTGCGGCGCTGACCGCTAAACCTCATCCGGGACGTCGCCCCCGACTCTTGCCGGAGCAGAAAAAGGAACTGGAGGCGATACTGCTTCAGGGGGCCAGGGCGGCGGGGTTTCCCACCGACCTGTGGACTTTGCCCCGGGTGGCCCAGATCATTGAAGCCCATTTTGGAGTCAAGTATCATCCCGGTCATGTCTGGTACATCTTGCGAGATATGGG
>DAOTVT010000022.1:0-3940 GCA_034436295.1 Anaerolineae bacterium
GCCGATCATCGTGCCTGCCTTGGCCGTCAGCCCCAGTTCTTGGGACATGAGGATCACATCCTCGGGTTCAATCTGATTCATCCCAATTTGCAGGACACCGTCGGCTGGGCGGCCAGGCTTATTGGCATCGGACGGGTCCAGGGTATACACCAGCACCTTTGAGCCGAACAGGTGCTTCAGCCCTTTCACACGCACTTTGGCCTCGCTCTCCTTGCCGTAGGCGTACTCACCGTGTACGTCAAAGATGAGGGTGGACCCCACGTCATGCTGGATGATGCCCGCCAGGATGAGGAGCGCGGTGAAACTCTTGCCGGTCCCCGTCTGGCCGAAGACGCCGCTGGACCGCTCCATGAACCGCGCCAAATCCAGGCAGATGGGCAAGTCCATCGTCAGCGGCTGGCCGATGACGAAATGGTTGGCCTTGTCCGCCGAGCCGAAGACGGTGGCGAAATCCATCTCGTTGGCCTCCACCAGTTCGGCATAGTGCATGGGGATGGTGCGCACGGACATGACGCCGCGCTCCTCGGGCGTGTTCCCGGCCAACTGCCGTGCCGGGTCGGCCACGTCCACGGTGGGCATCATGAGCATGGGCTTGACGACGGCCATGGCGTAGGTCGCCGAGCCGCTGAGCACCCGCGAGACGAACGGCGTGAACCCCTGGGGCGGCTTGGCGATGAGGCGCGCGTCCGAGGTGCGCAACTGCAAATCCGCCAGCATGCAGAAGTAGGTGTACTCGCGCCCCTGCACCACCATGAAACTCCCGATTTGCAAATCCTCGGTGCTACAGCCCGGGTCCAGCCGCACGGTCAACCCTGCCGTGAATGAGCCATCCACCACAACGCCCAATCGTTTTCGTTCCATCGTGCCTCCCTACAGAAACGGGTTCATTCACCGCGGAGCACGCAGAGAGAAGAAGCGGTCTCAGCGCCTCTGCGGTGAAACGTCATGCCTCTGGGTCCACGGCGTACAGCACGGCCAGCAGCCTCTCCACATCCTGTTGGAGCAGCCCGGCCACCTCCAGCGCGGCCTGTTCCAGCCACGCCTCGTCGCGCCCGCGCTGCTCGTAGGTCCACACCAGATGCGCCGCCAGGACATGTTCCAACGGCACCTGCACCTGTGCCGTCGCCAGGGTACGCAGGTAGAGCCGCCGCTCCGAGAACCGACCCACCTCGTCCGCATCGCACGCGTACACCGAGTAGTGCATCGGCGGCGGCTGGGCCGGAAGCCGCTGGCTGATCCGTCCGCCCGCCAGCGACCCGACCGGAATGACCGTGAACTTGGTGTGCAGCAGGTGCTCCAGTTCGGGGTGGCTGGCATAGACCGCATCGTCGTAGGCGTCCGGTCGGCTGCGGCGCATCGCCCCGCGCGCGGGATCCACCGACACCGTCTCGCCGAAGGCCACGACCCCATAGACCCACGTGTCGCGCCCCGCCTGGGCCTTCACCAGGCTCCCCAGGGCCGGCGGACGGTTCAGCACGAAACTCTCGGCCACGAAGGTGAACGAGTCGGTCTCTATGATCTCGCCAATCCTTTCGGTCATACGCCTCGCCTCCTTTTGCTGCGGTCTTTGCCCGAGCGGATGTAGGGCAGGCCGCGCCGGGCGAATTCGCCCTCCACCAGTTCCTCCACCACCGCCCGCATCGTTATGTCAATCACCGCGGCCTCGTGCGCCTCCATGAGCGCCAGCGGATAGGGCGGCACGTCGCCGCTGAGCGCGCACTGATCCAGCACCACGCCCAGCCCCAGGTTCAGCGCCCCCTCATCCTCGGCCACCCACCGCGGCATCTCCACGCGGGCGATTTCGCCGCCCACATCCATATAGCAGAAGATGATCTCATGGCCCCCATAGTACTTGACCACATCGGACACCGTGGCAAACAAATCGGTGCGCTCCGCGGGCTTCAGCACCCCCTGGAGCAGTTCTCGGTCGCGCAACTCGCCCAGGAATTCGCACAGTTCGCGCTCATCGCTCTTGCACGTCTTGCACTCTCTCGGATCGGTGTTGCACAGGGCCACCCGAAGGGCGTTGCACAGGTCGCGGGCGCTGGGAAAACTGATGTAACTCATCAGCGGAATCCGTTCGGCCAGGAAGCCATCCAGCGCCCTGCGGAACGGCGCGAGGAGCCGATTTCGGACGCCATCGGACGCGCTCTGGAGTCGCCACAGGATGAGCGTGCCGTCGTGCAGGGCCACGCGCGGAGCCGGCAGCGCCAGCGCCGTTTCCAGCAGCACCTCCAACTCGCGCACGGCCATCTTCGCCCCCAGCAACTCGCCCTTGAGCGGCTCGCCATCCACGTACAGGTCCTCGTCGCTGTACAGCATCTCGCTCACCGCGCCCAGCGACGCCGCCGGATTCTCCCCGTAGGCGAGCACGACCTTGCTCATGTTGAGGACACAGTACTGAACGGGGCTGTGCCGGTCGGGCGGGATGTTGGACCCGTCGCTGGCAGCCACCGAGTACCCGCCGCGCGGCAGCGGGGGAACGGGGAATGTATCGCCGAGGGACTTCAGGGGGTTCGCCACGAGCCAGGGATAGCGCTCCTGGCGCTTCTCCAACTTGTCGCTCACCTTGTCGGCATCGGCGCGCCGCAGCAGGTTCCGCGCCTCGCGCAGAAGCCGCTGCCGCCTCTCGGGGCGCTGCAAGTCCACCAGGGCCTGTATGTGCGGGTGAATTGCCGAAAGGTCCAGCGGCATCTTCCCTGCCTCCATTCGCACATTTGGTCTAATCCTAGCACGACTGCGGAGTTTTCGCAAATGCGCCTGCTGGCTACGGGGCGGATCGGGGCAAAGTATCGGGCCGGCACCGATGAGCGCCGGCCCGATGGTCGTGAGTCGCAGAAGGTGGGGATACGGGTCTTACCGCCCCCGCCCGCCGTTCCTGCCCCTTGCGCCCGCGTTACCACTGGCATTGGGCGACCCGATGATCTGGTCATAGGCAGCCTGGCTGAGGTACTGGGGCGCATAGGTCTCGCCCTGCGCCTTCAGGTTGGACGCGAAGGCCCGCAGGTGGTTCTCTGACCCCTTCAGCAGGTCGGAGTAGACCCGCACGATGTCGGCCTTGTCCGTCTGAGCGATCCGCTCTTGCAGGTCCAGGATGTCAATCTCCTCAATCGCCGCGCCCACTTTCAGCGCGTCGGTGATGGACTGGCTACCCTGCGCCACGAGTTGGTCGTACAGGCTCTGCAGTATCGGGCTTGTGAATTCGCCGGCAGCGTTGCCCACAGTCGGGTCTTCCACGCCGTAGCGGTCCAACAGCCGCTTCACCGCGTCGCTGTGCGTCTGCTCGGCCACGGAGATGTTCTTGAAGACCGGCAAACCCCACTTCTCATACAGCGCAACATAGACATCATGGGCCAACTTCTCTTCCTCGCGCATGAAGGCCAGCCCTGCCGCCTCGTCCTCGGTAACGGACGTCGTCGCTGCGACGGGGACAGGGGACTGAGCCAGCACAGGAGCCGCCGCGACGGTTCCCACAACCAGCGATGCAACCACAAGCGTTATCAACACAAATCGTTTCATTTTATCAACCTCCACGGTTTACGGTTCTTGGCAGTTAGGTGCTGGCAGTCAACGGTTTCATATTAGGACCTTGCCAGCATCTACACCTGGAGTGTAGCAGGCCCGTGTGAAGAACGCTTGAAGGTGGTATGTGCGTTGTATGAAGGTGCGCCTGCTTGCCTTCTGTCGCGCACTTGCGCTACAATGGGCACACGATTGCGACTCGCCGCGGAGACCGAGAGGGCGCAGAGAAGGAGAGGGCAAGCCCGTGCGACCCTTGCCCCTGCGCACCGCGCCTCCGCGGGGATACGATGGACAGGAAGGTGCGACATGACGCTGGTTCTGGGAATTGAGACTTCGTGCGACGAGACGGGCGCCGCCGTCGTGGAGAACGGCCGCCGCATCCTCAGCAACGTGGTCGCCTCGCAGATTGACCTGCACC
>DAOTVT010000023.1:0-12050 GCA_034436295.1 Anaerolineae bacterium
CCCCACGTTGGAGGCCATAGTTGTAGAGCGACCCGAGCCGACGGAGGAATCTCCCCAGCATCTGTGCCTGGACAAGGGGTATGATTACCCTCAAGTTCGGGAGATTGTGGCCGCCTGGGGGTATACCGCTCACATCCGAGCACGGGGCGAAGAATCTCGGGCGAAACGCGAGGTCCCCGGCTACCGAGCCCGGCGATGGGTGGTCGAACGTACGCACTCCTGGCTCAACCGATTCCGGGGCTTGCTGATCCGCTGGGAGAAGAAAGTCGCGAACGATCTGGCTATGCTCCATTTCGCCTGTGCCTGGATTACCTTCGGAGCGACTAAACTTTTCGGATAGACTGAAAAGACATAGCCGAGTCCCCCAGCGCACCTTTTTGACGCGCCTACCCCTTGAGTTATAATAGCCTATGGAATCAGGAGGGTGGGCCTTGTTCCCAAGAATCGCAAGAATTGTGTGCGGCTTGCTGTTGGCGCTGGGTCTCGCCGTCAGTGCCTGCGGAAGCCAGGCCCGCTACAAGCGAGTGAGTCTGCAGCCTGCCACCCGCCAGCCCCCCGCGACCACGCCGGCGACTGAACCGCCCGGGCTCCGCGTGGCCGTCGCAGCCATCCTCGCCCCGCAGACCACCGCCCATGATTACGATCCCCTCATCGCCTATCTCGCCAAGCACCTGGGGCGCCCGGCACAACTGGTCCAGCGCGCCACTTACGCCGAAACCAACGAACTGCTCCGCACCGGCCAGGTTGACCTGGCCTTCGTCTGCACGGGGGCGTATGTCCAGGGACACAAAGAGTTCGGCATGGAACTGTTGGTAGTGCCGGAGATACGCGGGAAGACCACGTACCAGTCCTACATCATCGTTCCCGGCAACAGCGCCGCCCAGACCTTGGATGACCTGCGGGGGCGCGTCTTCGCGTACACCGATCCCATGTCCCTGTCGGGTTATCTGGTTCCCCTGTTTGCACTGATATCCCAGGGAAAGGGAACTGCGGACACGTACTTCGGCCGGACACTATTCACCTACAGCCATGAGAACTCCATCAAAGCCGTATCCGAAGGTTGGGTGGACGGGGCGGCAGTGGACAGCCTGGTCTATGACGCGGTGGTGGCCAGGAACCCCAACTATAGCAAGGCGACGCGCATCATCTGGCGCTCCGAACCCTATGGCGCGCCGCCAGCAGTCGTCGCACCCGGCCTGGATGATGCCGTGAAGGAGCAGTTGCGCCTGCTGCTCCTCCAGATGGATCAGAGCGACGAAGGCCGCCAAGTCCTAGCCCTATTGGGTGTTGACCGGTTCGTCCAGCCCGACGACAGCCTTTACGACTCCGCGCGAGCAGTGCTCAACGCGGTGGGAGCCGTGCGATGAGCGCAACACTGCGACGCGGGTGGTTTGCGGTCTGGAAGATCATCGGCGGGGTCCGCCTGCGCATCAAAGTCATGGGCATCGCCCTCGCGATGATCGCATTGCTGGGGCTCGGCATCTTGGGCCTCGTCCGCGAGGTCATGACTCGTGTCTTGACCTGGGAACTAGAGCAGCGCGGCCTATCCATTGCCCATGACGTCGCCGGCCGCTCCACCGACCTGATCCTGACCAACAACCTGTATCCGCTTCACGAACTCATACGAAATACCGTGCTGAGCAATGAGGACGTGCGGTATGCGTTTCTCCTGGACCCGCATGGGCGCATACTCGCCGATTCCTTTGGCGGCGGATTCCCACTCGACCTACTCGCGGCCAACGTTCTGCCCCCAGGCGAGTCGCACCACGTGGAACTGCTCCAGACAGAAGAGGGGATCATCCAGGACATTGCCGTCCCCATCTTTGAGAGCCGCGCTGGCATCGTCCGAGTCGGGATGTCCCTGAGGCGACTGGAGGCCACCCTTGCGCATACGACGCGCCAGATTCTCCTGGCCACCCTTCTCGTCTCCATCCTGGGCATCGTCATCAGCACAGGGTTGACCTGGCTTGTAACCCGGCCGATCTTGGGCCTCGCCGAAGCCACGGCGAGAGTGGCCCAGGGCGACCTGTCGCATCGTCTCGTGCCCTGGGCCGATGACGAAATCGGCCAACTCCAGAACTCCTTCAACGCCATGGTCAACAGCCTGGCCCAGTCGCGCCAGAGTATGGAGATCGCCAACGCTCGGCTGGCCCGCCGCAACCGAGAACTCCTGGCGCTCTACGGCATCTCGCGGGCGCTATCGGGGCCACTGGGTCTCTCCGAGGCGCTAGAGCGTGCACTGGAACACGTCATTGGAATGATGCGCACGACCGGAGGATGGATTTGCATGCTGAATGACGATGGCTCTTGCTACATCTGCGCCAGCATGGGTGAGCCATCCCGTGCCGATGTCGGCACTGCCTGCTGCCGACAATGCACAGCCTGCCGTCAGGCCGCGCTCGCCCGCAAGCCCATTGTCGTCAGCCCTGTGCCCGCGTCTTGCCCTGTCTACACGTCCCAAAACGACCCGACTGCCCTGCATCAGGGCCACGTGATCGTCCCCATCCTGACCAAAGAACGGGTGGCGGGCCTGTTGAACCTCGTATGCACAGAGGAGAACTGCTTTGAGCAGGAAGGCATGGGCCTGCTGGCTGCCGTAGGCCGCCAACTGGGCCTGGCGTTTGAGAACGTGCGACTGTGGGAGGAACTGCGCCACAAGGAAGCCATGCGCGGACAACTTCTGCGCAAGATCATCACGGCACAGGAGGAAGAGCGCCGCCGCATTGCCCGCGAACTTCATGACCAAACCGGCCAGGCCATCACGTCCCTTCTCGTGGGGCTGAAGGTGTTGGAAGGCGCGCACTCTTTGGAGCAAGCCCGCGCCCTCGCCTCCGACATGCGAAACACCCTATCCCAAACCCTGGACGAGGTGCGAAATCTCGCCCTGGAGTTGCGGCCCAGCGCCCTGGATGACCTGGGGTTGGTCCCCGCCCTCGCCCGCTATGTCGGAATGCTGCCCGCCCGCTTTGGCTTCCAGGTGGATTTTGTGGCCGCAGGTATGGACGACCAGCGGCTCCCGCGAGAGGTGGAGAGCACCCTCTACCGGATCGCGCAGGAGGCATTGAGCAACGTCGCGCGCCACGCCAGGGCCACCCACGCCAGCGTCCTCCTGGAGCGTCGCGAAGGCGTGGTAGTAATGTTGATAGAGGACAACGGCGTAGGGTTTGACGCTGCCCGCGTGATAGATTCAGCCCGCGAGCGAGACCGCCTTGGCCTGTTCGGTATGATGGAGCGCGCATCCCTCGTGGGCGGGCGTCTGACGATAGAATCCAGGCCGGGCGCGGGCACGACAATTTCCGTGGAAGTTCCCCTGGAGAGCACATGAGCAAAACGGGCCAAGAGGATGAACCCCGGGCAAGCACACCGATCCGAGTCCTGATCGCCGACGATCACGCGCTCTTACGCGCTGGGCTACGTATGCTTCTATCGGCCCAGGAGGACATAGAAGTCGTCGGCGAGGCAGGAGATGGGCTTCAGGCCTTGGCGCGTATCCGGCAGTTGGCCCCCGACGTGGCGCTGCTGGACATCACCATGCCTGGCATGGGAGGGCTAGAGGTGCTTCCCCAGATTCGTGAATCGTCCCCGCGCACCCGCATTCTCATCTTGACAATGCACGATGACGAGGGCTACCTACGCAAGGCCCTGGCAGGCGGCGCCTGCGGCTACATCCTCAAGCAGGCGGCAGACACCGAACTTCTGTCGGCGATCCGCGCCGTCCACGCCGGTGGCACATATCTGCACGCTGCCCATACCAAACTCCTCCTGGAAGACATGATTGACCGGCACAAGGCTCGCCCGTCCGAGGAACCCGAAGTCCGCCTTAGCCCGCGCGAAGAGGAAGTCCTGCGCCTGATCGCCCTGGGCTACACCAATCAGCAGGCGGCCGACGCCCTATACCTCAGCGTCAAGACGGTGGAAACTTACCGTGCCCGCCTCATGAGCAAACTGGGCCTCCACTCGCGCGCCGACCTAGTCCGCTACGCGATGGAGAAAGGGCTACTCGGAGATTAGGGCTCCGCCGCAACGGCATAGGCACGTCGGCCCACAAGCCCTGGCCTTTCCCCTACAATTCTTACATAGATTCCCCGACACGGTTTCAGACTTTCCCTTCTATTCACCGAGTCTAAAGATGGCTACAATAGATCAGAAGGCGCGACGCCTTTGCATGTTTGGAAACACCGCGCCAGGACTCAGCCCAAAAGGGAGCCCATGCAGAAGACCGATTCCTTTCGCCTATCCGTGCAAGAGATAGGTGGCGCACTGGGAGATATAGGCGTGCTCCTGCCCTTGACGGCCGCGCTCATTACCGTCAACGGGCTGTCGGCCACGGGCGTCTTCTTTGGCGTCGGCATCGCCTACGTCCTGACCGGCTTGTTCTATCGCCTGCCCCTGCCCGTCCAGCCTCTGAAGGCCATCGCCGCTATTGCGATCGCCCAGGGGCTTTCGGCGACAACGATCTGGGCAGCGGGCTGGTGGATGGGAGGGCTTCTTCTCGTCCTCGCGGCAACCGACACGGCCCGCCTTCTGGGAGGATTCTTCCCGCGCCCCGTCACACGAGGGATCCAACTGGGCCTCGGCCTATTGCTCGTCCGAAGCGGCATCCTGCTGACCATGAGGCGCGAGATCGTACCCGGCGGTGTTGAGCGCGTGATCCGCTTGGCATCGCAGCCGGTGCCGTTGGGCTGGCTTCTGGCCGGCGTCGCCTTTGTGCTTCTCCTTTACGCGGTCTATCGCAGGTGGCCGGTCTCCCTTATCGTGCTCACCTTCGGCGCGTTCGCGTCCCTCATCTGGGGCGGGGCTGCCGAGAGCCTTGGCCAGATTCGGCTTGGACTAGTCCTTCCCCGTCCCGCCCTTCCGCGACTTGCCGACCTTGCCGACGCGCTGCTGCTCCTCGTCCTGCCTCAACTCCCCCTCACCCTTGGCAATGCGGTGTTTGCGACCGTGGATACTGCGCGGACTTACTTCGGGCAGGCTGCCCGCAGGGTAACCCCCCGCGCCCTTCTCACCACCATGGGCCTTTCGCAGGTCATCGCAGCGCTCTTTGGTGGCGCACCCGTCTGCCACGGTTCAGGGGGGCTGACCGCTCACTACAAACTCGGCGCGCGCACCGGGGCTGCACCGCTATTCATGGGCGCACTGTGTCTGGTTCTGGCGCTTTTTGTGGACGGCAACGTCTTGCCGATCCTGGCTTTTGTGCCATACCCGGTGCTCGGGGCATTGCTGGCCTTTGTCGGAGTGCAACATGGGCTTCTTGCGCGCGATGTTCGCGGCTACGTGGAGATCAGCATAGCCCTGACGATCGCCACAGTGGCATTCGCCACAACCAACCTGGCCCTGGGATTCGGGGCGGGCATCGTCCTGTGGCAAGGGGTACGATGGATCCAGCGCCTGCGCCCCAGGCCGGAAGGAGTTCGCCCATGACGCCCCTTGCGCCCAGGATCAGCGCTGCCATCCTCGTGGGCGGCAAGAGCCGACGGATGGGCGCCGACAAGGCACTGCTCCACGTAGGCGGTCAGCCCATCATTCAGCGTATGGCGGCCGTAGTGAGGACGGTAACCACAGACTTGCTCCTGATCGGAGCGGGAGCAGAACGCTACGCTTTTGTGGGCGGGCGCGCGGCAGATGACCTGATCCCGCGAAGCGGCCCCCTCGCCGGAATTTACACCGCCCTGTCCATGGCGCACTCCCCCCGCTGCCTTGTGCTGGCCTGCGACATGCCTTTTCTGAACGCCGACCTGCTTCGCTACATGAGCGAGCGCGAGTCGGATTGGGATGTCCTGCTGCCTCGCCTGCCGGATGGGCATGTAGAGCCTTTGCATGCCATCTATTCCCGCGCCTGCATTGGGCCGATAGAGACCATGTTGCGCCAGGGAAGACTTTGCCCCCTGGACCTCTATCCGCAAGTCCGCACCGAGTATCTGGAAGCGGCCGAAATCGCCCTATCCGACCCCTATTACCGTTCCTTTGTCAACCTCAATACACCGGCGGACCTGGCGCACGCTCAAGAAGCGGCAACGGCTCCCCGCGAATGGGGTCTGCCTGCCCGCCCCAGGCCCTCGGTAACCGTAGTCTCAGAAACTCTTTGGAAGAAAGGAGTGGAAGAATGCCTGTAGCGCTGCAAGTGGAAAGCATGCTCCTGCGGATGCAGGAGGACCTGGCCCGCGCGTTGAGCAAACCGCTGCACGAACGCCGCTGGGGCATGGTCATTGACCTCAAGAAGTGCGTAGGCTGCAATGCCTGCACCGTCGCCTGCAAGGCCGAGAATAAGACGCCGCCGGGGGTGTCCTATCACGTGGTCATAGACGAAGAGATAGGCCGATACCCCAACGTTACCCGTCGGTTCCTCCCCAGGCCCTGCATGCAGTGCGAGCACCCTCCATGCACGCGCGTGTGCCCTGTTGGCGCCACCTACTCCCGGCCCGACGGCGTGGTTGTCATCAACTACGACGTGTGCATCGGCTGTCGGTATTGCCTGGCGGCCTGCCCCTATGGGGCACGTACCTTTGACTTCGGCGACTTCTACACCGCCGGGCACACGCCCGTAACGGCCCCTTACGACACGGCACCCAGTTTTGAGTACGGACGCGAGCACAGTCGCACTCCCGACAACCTCCACGAGTCGCCCATCGGCAACGCGCGCAAGTGCACCTTCTGCCTGCATCGCCTGGACAAGGGGCTGTTGCCCGCGTGCATCACCACCTGCGTGGGTGGGGCACGCGTCTTCGGAGACCTGAAAGACCCCGCGAGCCTGGCAACCCAGGCTGCCTCGTCTCCCAGGGTCATGCGGCTGAAAGAAGAACTGGGCACCGAACCCAGCGTATACTACCTGCTATAAGGGAGGTGCGTGATGAGCAAACGACTGTGGTTGGTTCTGGGCATCGGAGTCCTCGCGCTGGCCCTGGGCATCGTGGGCATGTTGGACCGCCTGCGATTCGGCCTCTTGCATGTGGGGTATGGCTCGCCTGTGCCCTGGGCACTCTGGGTCGTTTTCTACATCTACTTCATCGGCCTCTCGGCGGGAGCATTCCTCATCTCCTCGCTGGTTTACGTCTTCCGGATGAAACAGTTTGAGCCGGTGGGGCGCATCGCGGTTTTCACCGCCCTCATCGCCCTGATCGCGGCCCTGCTGTTCATCTGGATGGACCTGGGTCGCATGGAACGCTTCCTGGAAGTCTTCTACCGCCCGCATTTCGGTTCACCGCTTGCCTGGATCGTCTGGCTCTACACGGCCTACTTGCTCCTCCTGCTAGCAGAAGCCTGGCTGCTCATGCGGCGCAGTTTCGCCCACGGAGCGACCAATCCGGGGCTGAAGGGCAAACTGTACCGAATCCTGGCGCTGGGCACAAAGGATGACCCGTCCAAGGTGGCAGGTGATCTCCGAATCGTGCGCGTATTGGGGAGCATCGGGGTCCCTCTAGCCATCGCTTTCCACGGTGGCACCGGGACGGTGTTCGCCGTTACGGTAGCCCGCGCCTATTGGTACACCGGCCTGTTCCCGCTGCTGTTCCTGGTCTCTGCGCTGGCGTCCGGCGGCGCGCTCCTCACGGCGGTCGCCGCCTTTGTCGTGCGCAACGGCTATGCTAAACATAAGGAGACCGTGCTGGCGCTGGGGCGCTTGCTCCTGGGGTTGATCTTGCTTGAGGTCCTGATGGAAGTCGCCGAGTTCCTAGTCAGCCTGTACGGCACAGCCCCTTCGCACTTCATCCCTATCCACGAGCAACTGTTCGGCCCCAACTGGTGGATCTTCTGGATTCTGGGGCTTGGGTTTGCCGTGGGCCTTCCCGCACTCGTCCTGGTCAGTGTCGGGCGGCGTAGCCCTCTGGCAGTTGGACTGGCAGCGCTCGTATCCACCATCGGCTTTATCGGCATCCGGTGGAACATCGTGCTGCCCGGATTTGCCGTAGCCGAACTGCCAGGCATAGAAAGGGCGTTTATTGAGCCGCACCTCAACTATATCGCTAGGTATGTACCCACGACAATGGAATGGCTAGTCTCGGCATTCGCCATCGGCATCGCTCTGATCCTGTTCGCCATCGGTTTTGGCCTGCTGCCGCTGGAAGCAGAGGCCCACGCATGACGCGACCCGCGATCCTCAACTTGTGGAGGTAAACCATGGAATCCACCCGACGCGATTTCCTGAAAACAGCGGCGTTCTTGGGCGGCACCGTCGTCTTCACCGAGGTTATCTCGCCCTTACTAGGGCCGCGCAACCGGGTAGCGGCGGCTACCTTGCTGGGCGGCAACGATTACCCCTTTGACCGGCCCGAGACGCAACTCTACACAGCCTGCCTGCAATGCCACAATGCCTGCGCCATCAAGGTGAAGATTCACAACGGCGTCGCCGTCAAGATTGATGGCAACCCGTATAGCCCGATGACCATGCTGCCGCAGATTGAGTACGGCGCATCGCCCAGGGATGCCGCACGGGTAGATGGCAAACTTTGTCCCAAGGGCCAGGCCGGTGTGCAGACGCTGTATGACCCCTATCGCATCGTCAAGGTGCTCAAACGAGCCGGCAAGCGCGGAGAGGGCAAATGGATAACCATCCCATTTGAACAGGCCATCAACGAGATCGTCAACGGCGGCAATCTCTTCGGCGAGGGCAATGTCCCGGGTTTGAAGGACATCTACGTCCTGAGAGACGCCGCGCTCGCCAAAGACCTTGCCACGGATGCGGCGGCCGTAGCCGCGAAGAAGATGACGTTGGACGAGTTCAAGGCCAAACACAAGGAACATCTGGACTTGCTCATTGATCCCGACCATCCTGACCTGGGGCCGAAGAACAATCAACTCGTCTTCATGGCCGGGCGCATTGAGCACGGACGTGTAGAATTCGCCAAGCGCTGGCTCAACAATGCCTTCGGCTCTCCCAATTACTTTGAGCACACCACAATCTGCGAGCAGTCGCACCACATCGCCTACGCGCGGATGACGGACCAGTGGTCTGGGGGCAAGTGGAGCGGCGGCAAAACTCACTTGAAACCGGACGCACTGAACGCGCGTTTCATCATCTACTTCGGCACCAGCCCCTTTGAGGCCAATTTCGGCCCCACCAACATGGTGGAGCGCATCACCGCCGGCCTGGCCGATGGAAGGCTCAAGATCGCCGTGGTGGACCCCCGCCTGTCCAAAACCGCGGCGAAAGCATGGAAGTGGGTACCCATTCGGCCTGGCACGGATGCCGCGCTCGCCCTCGGGATGATCCGCTGGATTCTGGACAATCAGCGTTACGACGCCGCGTTCCTGTCGGCGGCCAACAAAGCCGCTGCCAAAGCCGCCGGCGAAACGACCTGGACCAATGCAACCTACCTGGTGCGTGTGGAAAAAGACGGGCCCGGTGCGCTGTTGCGCGGCTCTGAAGCAGGCCTCGTGAACAAGAGCGAAGAAGAGAAGGACGGCAAGAAAGTTACGACTTACGTAACGCCGGACGGAAGCGCCGTCTTCACCGAGGATCCCTTCGTTGTCAGTGTCGGTGGCGCGCTTGTGCCGGTAAACCCATACGACGACAAAAACTCGGTCGTGGGTGACCTGCTGGCGACAGCGACGGCGGGTGAAGTGCCCGTCAAGACCGCCTTCCAGTTGCTCAGAGAGTTGGTGTCCGAGAAAAGCGTGGAAGAATGGGCGGCGGCGGCCGGCGTCAGCGCGAACGACATCGTGATCCTGGCGCGAGAATTCACGAGTTACGGCAAGCAAGCGGCCGCCGAACTATACCGTGGCGCAGTGCAGCACACCAACGGCTACTACAACGCGCAAGCGATCATCACGTTGAACCTCCTCATCGGCAACGTGGACTGGACGGGCGGGCTGGGCCCCGGCGGCGGGCATTGGCATGAGATCGGCGATAAACCCGGACAGCCGTTCCCGGTGGGGCCAGGGCTGCACCCCGGCAAACTGACCGCGTTCGGCGTGAAACTGACACGCGAGGGGAGCAAGTACGACGCCTCTACCCTGTTCACGGGCTTCCCCGCCAAGCGCCCCTGGTACCCGTTCAGCGGCAGCGTCTGGCAAGAGGTGCTGCCCTCCGCCGCAGAGGGCTATCCCTATCCGATCAAGGCGCTTTTCCTGCACATGGGCGCCTCTGTCTACACGACGCCGGCGGGCAATCAGCAGGTGGAGATCTTGAAAGACCCCACGAAGATCCCGCTCTTCTTTGCCTGCGACATCGTCATCGGCGAGCAGTCTATGTACGCCGACTATATCTTCCCCGACACGACATACTTTGAGCGGTTTGAGTCCACGCCCCACGCCAGTCCCGACATCCAGCAGAAGCACAGCCAGGTTCGCACCCCAGTCGTCGCCCCTATCCCCGAAACGGTCAAAGTCTTCGGCGAAGAGATGCCCATCAACATGGAAGCCATCATGCTTGCCATCGCCGAGAAGTTGAGCCTGCCCGGCTACGGCCCCGACGGCTTTGACAAAGGCCTGGGATTCACCAAGCAGGAAGACTGGTACCTAAAACTGATCGCCAACATTGCCTGGGGCGACAAGGATGGCGACAGCGTGCCCGAGGCGTCGGACGAGGAACTCGCGCTCTTCCGGCAGGCGCGACGGCACCTGCCCAAGAGCGTCTTTGACGAGGCGCGGTGGAAACAGGCCCTGGGCGACGACGACAGTCTATGGCGCAAAGTTGTGTACGTGATCAACCGCGGCGGGCGCTTTGAGGCGTGGGACAAGGGCTATGCCGGCGCAAAACTGGGACATCCCTTCGGCAACCTATTCAGCCTGTACGTGGAAAATGTGGCCAAGGCCAAGAACTCCATGACCGGTACGCGGTTTTCCGGCTTGCCGATCTTTGAGCCGATCCGCGACTCTATGGGGAAGGAAATCAAGGACGATGGCTTCGACCTACAGTTGATCACTTGGAAAGAAGTCTTCGCCACCCAGTCCCGCACCCCAGGGAACTACTGGACACAGGGCGGCGCCCTCCTGCCCGAAAACTACATCTTGCTCAACGCGCAGGATGCTGAGCGCCTTGGCCTCCGCGACGGCGACGCAGCCAGACTCGTCTCAAAGAGCAATCCCGACGGTCTCTGGGACCTCGGCAATGGGCGCAAAGAGGCGATGGTCGGGAAAGTTCGGATCGTTCAGGGGATTCGCCCGGGCGTCGTCGGCGTATCCTTCCACTATGGCCACTGGGCGTACGGTGCGACCGATGTCGTCGTAGACGGCTTGACCATCAAAGCCGACCCACGTCGGGGGCGCGGCCTGAACCCCAACGCAGCCATGCGCGCGGATGGCGCCGTGAAAGCCGTTTGCTTGTCGGACCCCATTGGCGGCAGCGCGAGTTTCTACGACACTTGGGTAAAGGTACAAAGGGTATAGCCCGGGCGCGAACTCGGGCTTTTCCGGGGGCGAGGGGGGTCATGACGTAGAGCCTCCTCGCCCCTCGGAGGAGAACCGGCGACTCCGTGCGTATCAGGTCAGAAGCCGACCTGGCCCATGTTGCGCTGACCACGTGTCCTTGGTTACCTATCTCATCCGCAGGTCTAGTCGGCCTTGCAGCACCTGACCGAATGCGACAACATCCCACAAACCGAGTGTCGTGCTCCAGAAAAACGCGATCCCCGTAGGAGTTGACAACCACCATGCCAGCCTTCCTGAAACGCCTGTTGGTATGCCTAGGGAGCGCTCTCTGAACTGGACCAGGCCAACCTCCCTCACGCGCTCGCGTGCCTTCCGCCGCCATTGGCGTCGCAGGTTCGGGACCGACAAGTGAGTGACTCGCATCCCTGAGCAAACCATCAACCTCATCCGCCAGTTGGTGGGTTGCATCATACCTACTCCCGCGTCGCCACCCAACTGACCGGTCTTGACCAGATCTCGGCAACAGAAAACGCCACCAGCGACGCTGGTGGGGTGATTGTAACCGCTCGGCAGTCTCCCAAAAGGGTACGCGCCGCCGCGTTGATCGTCCCATCAACTGCCTCTCCTGTCAATCTGCGCCGGTCTCAGCACCCAAAGTGGATTGGCGCCATTCGCGGTTACAACACCGATGGAACTACGCCCACCCCCTACCGCTTTACAGGCCAGCGCGAAGAGGCTACAATAGG
>DAOTVT010000024.1:0-2393 GCA_034436295.1 Anaerolineae bacterium
GTTTGACTGGAAACACGATGACGAAGGTGTAACTCTCCATCTTGGCCTTGGCGATCGGCAGCGAGGATCTGACCGCATTATGGAGCAACTGAATGCAGTCGTTGCCCAATGGCCGGCCGATACGAGCGTAAGAATTGATGCGCGCTACCATACCGTTTCGCTTCTGATCATGGCCGATATTCCCCCCTGCGGATATGCGGTGTATGCGATCCAGCCGCTGGAAGCCGGAGCCACCTTCGCGCCTGCGGTGAGAGCATCGCGTCGCTCCCTGGAAAACGAGTCCATCCATGTCATTGTGCATGCGGACGGTGGGATTACGCTCACCGACAAAACAACGGGGTTCAAGACCGAGAAGGTGCATTGGTTTGAGGACGTCGCGGACGTCGGCGATTGCTATGACTTCAGCCCCCTGATCGGGTCGCCAGATGACGGCATACTCAAGACGAAGCCTCGTGTGGATTTGGTGGAGGCGGGAGGATTGCAGGCGACGCTTCGCCTGACGTACCATTTTTCCACTCCAGCCTCTCTATCCAGCGACCGCAGCCACCGGTCCGCCCAAAAGGTGCCGATGGAGGTCGTGGCGCTCGCGCGCTTGCGTGCTGGCAGCCGTTATCTGGAGTTCATAACGGAAGTGGACAACCAGGCTTGCGATCATCGTCTGCGCGTGCTTTTCACGTGTGCAGTTGACGCCGTTACGGTCCGTTCGGATGGACATTTCGCAACCATCCGTAGATCAGTGTGTCCCCCAGAAGCGGAAGATTGGCATCAGCGGCCTTCTGGCATACAGCCGCACCACACTTGGTTTTCGCTGGAAAGCGAGAAGGGCGGCATTGCCGTTCTCAGCGAGGGTTTGCCCGAACACGAGATGTTGCCCACAGAGCGCGGCGCAACAATGGCCCTGACGTTGCTTCGTTGTGTGGGTGCTTTGTCCCGACAGGACCTGACGACCCGCAAAGGCCACTCGGGTCCCGCTCGCCCGACGCCCGATGCGCAGTGCATTGGACGGCACCGGTTTCGCTATGGGGTCTGTCTGCATGGAGGGCCTGGCTCGGCAAGGGTGCCCACAATCGCCGAACAGTTTGATGTGCCCTTGATGGCGCACCCCGCACATTTGCGCCCTTCAGGTCTGCCTCCCGCAGCAAGCCTGATTCAGATTGAGCCTCCCGACCTGATGCTCACGGCGCTGAAGTGCAATGATGCGGCCACAGATCTCGTTCTGCGGTTCTACAATGCGGGCGAAAACAATGTTCGCGCAGGCATCCGTTTCGGTTTTCCCGTCGCTGCGGTTTGGCGGGCCAAAATGTCAGAAGAACCCGTCGCCGCGATTGGAGTGAATCCGGACAATGAAGTGGATGGGTTTTCGGTGAGAGCGGGGGAAATCGTAACGCTCCTCGTCCGCCCGCAACGCCGTGAACCCTTGACCGGTGTGTAACATGCGGCAATCTGGACGCGCAGGGTTCGCCGTGATCTGGGACATGGACGGCGTTCTGGTTGACACGCGCGAGTTGCACTATCTCGCGTGGTCCCAGGTGCTTGCGGAACTCGGCATCTCATTGACCTGGGAGACCTTCCGCGAGGTGTTCGGCATGAGCAACGCCGGGATCTTGAAGCGGCTGCTCGCAAGCGACACGGATCCCGCTACTCTTCTGCAAATCGCCGAACGCAAGGAAGCGCTGTTCCGCGAATCCGCCAGGGGGCGAGTACGGCCACTTCCCGGAGTGCGCTTCTGGCTGGAGCAGTTGACGCGGCAGGGCGTGGCTCAAGCGATTGCATCGTCTGGGCCGATGGAGAACATCCAGATGCTGGTCAACGAACTGGGCATCGCTGCGCATTTCGCTGCCATTGTCTCGGGCGCCGACTTGCCCAGCAAACCGAATCCGGCGGTGTTTCTCGCGGCCGCGGAAGCGCTACGTATGGCAGCAGACCGGTGCGTTGTCATAGAAGACTCGCCTGCAGGCGTGGAGGGCGCCAAGCGGGCGGGCATGCGGTGCATCGCCGTACTGACAACCAGCACGGAGTCGGCCCTGCGCGCGGCGGATGTGATTGTGGCTGACCTTGAGGCATTGGAGCCACAGGCTTTGGCAAAGATGTTTGACTAGCGCGGCCAGCCTATTCACAGATGGGCGGTGTATGGAATCCCCAATCGGCGAATCGCCGATGGACTTCCGCCCGACACACGGACCCGCGCCCATGCCCCCCATGCCACCATCCGCGACCTAGCCGGCCCACCGTTTTCGCCCATCACAGCCGGAATTCGCCGCGCAAGACGGTCAAGTCCAGGATTTCCTGTAAAAGTAGCGGCGTGAAGTTTAGGCGGCAATGCGAAACTCCTCTCGTCCCTCGGTTGACCTGCCTGCATTGGGTGGTATGGGCGGAAGTCCCAACTCACTGCG
>DAOTVT010000025.1:0-6637 GCA_034436295.1 Anaerolineae bacterium
GCAGGTTTCCATACCTGCCCTACGCCTCTGGAACCGCGAATAACGCCAATCCACGCGAATGGGGAACAGTAGGGCAGGTTTCCATACCTGCCCGCTGCCTCTGGAACCGCGAATAACGCCAATCCACGCGAATGGGGAACAGTAGAGCAGGTTTCCATACCTGCCCTACGCCTCTGGAACCGCGAATAACACGAATCCACGCGAATAGGAAAAACGAGATTGGCTAGCGGAGGGCGCGGGAACGGTTAGGTGGGGTCAAATCCCGACTCGGTTCCGGAGTCCGCCGGTTGCGCCATGGGCCCAGGCGCGGCGGCTCCCGAAAGCGCGTCGCACCTCGGTCGCCAACACAGGACGCAGCCAATCCCGCGGTGCGAATGTTTGACATCTTTTCGCTCATTCCGTATAATGGCCTTGTAAGCCCGCCTGCAACAACCGACGGGCGCATAACGCGAGGTCAGGAGGCCACTTTGAGGGGATTCGTCTCCGAGAGGCCGCCAGTCCTCGTAACGTCAGCGTGGGCTGTTCCGGGGATGCGGCTACATTCGCTATCAAGGGTCTTGCGGAGCGAGGATGGTTGAGTGCACGTGGATTGTAGCGCGGCGCGAACGACAGACCATGAGCGGCCCTTGCTGACCACAGCGGGGCCGTTTTCTATCCCTGGAGCGGCTCCTTCTCGGAATGGAATACCGGCCGCCAGCGCGCCTTTGCCGCCCACGGCAGAAGCGCCCTGCTCCGGCCTATGGGAAGCGAGGTGAAACACAGTTGGCTACCGTTACACTGCGATCTGGAGAGTCATACGAGGACTTGCTCCGGCGGTTCCGCAAGCAGGTAACTGAGGACAAAATCCTCAGCGTGTACCGCCAGAAGCGCTGGTATGTCTCCAAGAGCGAACTGAAGCGCAAGGCCAAACGGCGCGGCCTGCGCAAGATGCGTCAACAGCAGCGACGCATGGCCCGCCGCCTGGAGTAGCACAGGGCGTCGGCCTTGCAGGAAGAGCGAGGTTGCGAGCGCGAAAGCAGCGGTGCGACCTGATGGCCCGCGCGGTGCGCCTGTATGACACGCCGAAAATCAAACCCAGCAACTGAAGTCCCTGGGCTTCGCGCAGCCCGATACCGACGGGAAATCGTCGCCGTCCTTCTGGTTGCCCTGGGGTTGGTTACCTTGCTCAGCCTCCTTTCCATCACCCGAGGCGCGTGGATCAATTGGTGGGCTCAATGGCTCCGTCGCGTCTTCGGGTGGGGCGCTTTTCTGGTAGGCGCAGCCTTTGCGGCTACCGGCGTCTCCCTTATGAAACCACGCGTGTGGGAACATCTGTCCCAGCAATGGGATACCGTGGTGGGTTTGGAATTATTGTTCCTGGGCCTGCTGGGCGTGTTCCACCTGCTCGGCGGCGGGCAAGACCCGCTGGCGGCGGCCGACATGGGGCAGGGTGGCGGGTACGTGGGCTGGGCCATCACCCGCCTGCTCGCCTCGGCCGTCGGGACAGCAGGGGCCTGGCTGATTCTCGCGGTCGTGTTGACAGGCGGCGCGGTGCTGGGTCTGGGCCTGAGTCCCCAGCACCTAGCCGCGGCACGGCAGGCCGCCGCAAGGCTCGCCGAGGCGATGCGGGGTCGCCTGCGTCGGCGCGGGGCCGAGGAGCCGGTGGTGAATCTCCCGCCGCAGCCTGCTCCACGGAAGCGTCCGGCCCTGCCCAAGGCCAAGGCAGCGGCCAAGCCCGAGGTGGAACCTGAGCCAGCGCCCCAGCCGCGGGTGCGGCGGGCGAAGAACCTCCCGCCGATTGACCTGCTGGACCCTGGCTCGCCGCAGAAGTTCAGCGAGACCGACGCGCGAATCCGCGCGGCCATCATAGAGGAGACGCTGGCTTCCTTCGGCGTGCCGGCCAGGGTGGTGGAAATCAACGTCGGGCCGGTGGTAACGCAATTCGGCGTGGAGCCCGGCTACATAGATGCTCCCGGCTCCAACGGCCACGTTCGGCAGCGCAAGGTGCGGGTGAGCAAGATTTACGGGCTGGCCAATGATTTAGCGCTGGCCTTGGCCGCCGCGCCGATTCGGATTGAGGCCCCGGTGCCCGGGAAATCGCTGGTGGGCATAGAGGTCCCGAACGCCGACGTGAGCCTGGTGTCGCTGCGGTCGGTGTTGGAGTCCGACGCCTTCCGCAAGAGCAAAGGCCGGCTGAAGATCGCGCTGGGGCATAACGTGTCGGGCAAGCCAGTATTCGCGGACCTGGCCGAGATGCCGCACCTGCTCATCGCCGGCGCGACGGGTTCGGGCAAGTCTGTGTGCATCAACGCCATCGTCTCGTCGCTGATCTTCAACAACGGGCCGGATGCCGTCCGCCTGGTCATGATAGACCCGAAGATGGTGGAACTGACCCGATACAACGGGCTGCCCCACCTCATCGGGCCGGTGGTGGTGGAGTTGGAGTCGGCTGTGGCGGCGCTTCGGTGGGTTACCTTCCAGATGGACGAGCGTTACCGCAAGTTCGCGGCCGAGAAGGCGCGCCACCTGGAGGACTACAACCGCCGGCAGATGGCGCAGGGCCAGGACCCGTTGCCGCGCATCGTGGTGGTGATTGACGAACTGGCCGACCTGATGATGATGAACCCCGAAGAGGTGGAGCGGTCGGTCTGTCGCATCGCCCAGATGGCGCGGGCTACGGGCATCCACCTGGTCATCGCTACCCAGCGCCCGTCGGTGGATGTGGTAACGGGCCTCATCAAGGCCAACTTCCCGGCCCGCATCTCGTTCGCGGTAACGTCGCAGGTGGATTCGCGGGTGATTCTGGACACGGCCGGCGCCGAGAAACTGCTGGGGCGCGGCGACATGCTGTTCATGGCGCCCGATTCCAGCCACCTGCAGCGGTTGCAGGGCTGCTTTGTCTCGGACCGCGAGGTGGACAATCTGGTGAAATTCTGGGTGGAGGCGCTGCCCGCCGAAGGCCCGCCGACGCCCGCGCCGTGGGCCTCGCTGGAAGAGGCCGAGGAGGAGGACGATCTGCTGGACCAGGCCATCGCGCTGGTGCGGCAGACCGGCACCGCGTCGGCGTCGCTCTTGCAGCGGCGGATGCGCATCGGGTACCCGCGGGCGGCGCGGCTGATTGACCTCATGGAAGAGCGCGGCATCATCGGGCCGCCCGAGGTCGGGGGCAAGCCCAGGGAAGTGCTGCTGGACGATTTTGACGAGTTCTCGGACAACGGGACATTGGACGCCGACGGCCCGCCGACCGGCGCGGGCACAGGAACGCGCACATAGGCGCGCCGAATTTGGGGCAGGAGGTTGCATGGCGAAACAGGAAACGCGACAGGCGAAGAAAAAGGAAGTCATTGAGGCGCAAGGCACTGTGATAGAGACGCTGCCCAACGCCCAGTTCCGCGTTCAACTGGACTCGGGGCACGAAGTGCTTGCGCATATCTCCGGCAAGATTCGCATGTACTACATCCGCATCCTGCTGGGCGACCGCGTTCTGGTGGAGTTGTCGCCCTACGACTTGACCCGCGGGCGCATCGTGTACCGCTACAAGAAGTAGGCGGACGCGAATCCCTGTCCCGTGGCAGGGATGGCGACAAAACCCGCAGCGCCGCGGTCGCGGGGACAAGGTTCCCGCCTACCGTGGCGGGGCGCGCCGACACAGGGCCGTCTTGAAGTCAGCCGCTGGAGTGGCTGGCTTTCTTTTTGCCAGATCACGCAGGGCAGGTTCCCATACCTGCCCCTACGCTGGACCCGCCCCCGCGATTTGCGGCCACGACGCAAGGCGCGCCCGTATCCGCAGCCGTCGCGGTGCGTTTGACTCAACGGAAACAAGCGGCGGGGTGTCTCCCGGGGTTGGCCCAACCTCTGTCCACGAATGCCCCCCAAGCATTCGGGCGGCAGGCGGCCTCCCTCCGCCCAACCAATCCTGGGAGACCCCCGCACGCGACCTCAAAGCATAGGAGGATCACGATGGAACGAAAACTCACTCGGTGCCTCTCGGTGATGGTGGCGATCGTGGCCGTGCTGGCGCTCCTGGTGCCCACGGCGCTGGCCGAAGGCCCATCACCGGAACCCCCAGGGGACCCCTCGGTAACCTTCGTCGGCGTCATCCAGGCGAAGCACAGCGCCACGGAATGGGTGGTGTCGGGCGTAACGGTGCGGCTCAACGCGCAGACGGTGGTCAATGAGCAGGCCGGCCCCGCGGACGTGGGCGCAACCGTGCAGGTTGTCGGCGTTCGCCAGCCGGATCGCTCCGTGCTGGCGCGGATGATCAAGGTGCTCAGGCCTCCCATCCAGTTGCGGCCGGTGCACTTCGCCGCGCCCATCGTGGCGCTGCCCCCCGATGGCGTGCTGGGCGAATGGACGGTGGGCACGGAGACGGTCGTCGTGTCCGACAAGACCCGGTTGCTGCCCGATGGCGTCGTGCCTGCGGTGGGGGACATCGCCGACGTAACGGGCTTCCGGACGAGCGACGGCAAGGTGGATGCGCGGCTCATCCTCATCCGCAGGCCCAGCCAGGTGGAGGTGGAATTCCTCGGGCCCATTCAGAGCATCGGCGAGACCGAGTGGACGGTACGCAACGTGCGGGTGATCATCACCGCGACCACGGAGATCATCGGCACGCCGCAGGTGGGCCTCATCGCCGAGGTCAAGGGATTCCTGCAGCCCGACCGTTCCGTGGTGGCCACGCGCATTCGCGTGCGGGAGCCGCAGAGCGAGCCGGTCAGTTTCCAGGGGATCATCGTCAGCAAGTCCGGCGAGGAACTGCCGGCGGTGTGGGGCATACGGCCGCTCACGAGCACCGACCTGCTCCCCAGCGTCATCAGCGTAACGGTTACGGTCAGCACGACCATTGACGAGACGAAGGGGCCGGCGGATGTGGGCGCGCTGGTGCACGTCGTGGCGGTGCCGGTGAGCGTGAGCAGCGCCGCCGACGCCAATGCAGTGCTCGTGGCGCAGCGCATCAAGGTGCTCCGCCCGCCGCTGAACCAAGAGATCACGTTCGCGGGGCGCATTGACGAGATTCACGACGACTACTGGATCGTCCGCGGCATCCGCGTGCTCATCACGCCCGAGACGGTGATAGACGGGCTGCCCCCTGCCGTCGGGCTGATGGCGGAGGTAACCGGCACGCTGCGAACCGAGCGCGTCGTGGAGGCCCGGCACATCACCGTCCGCCAGGCCGAGCCCGACGTCATGGACTTCACCGGACGGGTCGTGCGGAAATCGCCCATCCCGGGCATCTGGCAGATCGCGCCCGACGGGACGCTGCCGGTCATCTACGACATCTGGGTTACGCCGTGGACAGTTATCGTTGGGCCGGTGGAGGTAGGCTCCCACGTGCGCGTCATCGCCATCCGCTCCGTGAGCGGGCACATGGTCGCCCTGAAGATTGAGGCCATACGCGCCACGACGGAATAGGCGAGGGGGAACGGGTCTCGTTGGCCGGGTGCGGCCCGCTACCGCACCCGGCATTTTGTTGGGGAGGAGCCATGCGTCGCAGCGTTGTCGTCGTGTCAGTCTTGTGCCTCGTGATCACCGCCGCCGTCCGCGCCCAGGTCGGCGCGCCGCTGCCCGCGTCGGTGGCCGAATGGTCCACGCCCATCGCCCTGGCGCCGGCATCCGCCGGAATTGCGGATGTGGCGCTGGCGGTGTCCGACGGGGGCGTCGTGCACGTGGTCTGGGAGGATGACGGCCGCCTGTGGCACGCATACGGCGCGCCCACCGTGAACCCCGTCGCCCACGAGGCGGCGCAAGGCGGTGGCCCTGCGCTTGTGGGCGGGCAGGGAGCCACCGCGCATCTGGCCTTCGCCGCCCAACTGGGCGGGCAGTGGGATGTGTATGAATCCGACTGGGATGGGAGCGCGTGGTCGCTGCCCGTGAGCGCCATGCCAACGGACGGGGATTCGCTGTCGCCTGCCGCCGACAGGTTCGGGACGCTGCTGGCCGTGGCCTGGACCGAGCGCGGGGCCGCGTATGACGAGGTCTATCTCGCCACGCGCGACGGCGCAGCGCCGTGGACGGCCGGGGCCGTGCCCGGCGCTTCGGGCAGCGCGTCGGACGTGTGCCTGGACGCCCAGGGGACTCATGTGCTGTTTCAGGAGCGCGACCCGCGGACCGGGAAGCAGCAACTGTGGTACACGGTTCGGAGCGGCATGGAGTGGTCGCTGCCGGTCTCGGTCTCCAACGCGCCCGATTTCAACGCCTCGGCGGGGCATCTGGCGTGCCTGGCGGGGCTGGCGCACGCCGTCTGGCAGCAGGACACCGGAGCGGGCTACCAAATCTACTATGCGTCGAGCTCGGCGTCGGGCTGGGGCAGCGCCGTCGGCGTCTCGGGCGCGGGCGACGCCTGGGGGCCGGACCTGGCCCAGGGGAGCGACGGAAGCCTTCACCTCGCCTGGGCGCGGGCGGATTCGGTGGCGTACCGCCGATGGTTCGCGGGCGCGTGGGGCGCGACGGAGACCATCGGCGTATCCGGTACGCCCCTGGATGTGGCCGTGGGCGTGACGCCCGATGGCACTGTGCACCTGGCCTGGGTGGCGCTGGGGACGGACGGCCTGGCGCGGGTGATGTACGCCTGGCGCGCGAGTGCATCGTCAACACCTACCCCCACGGCAACGCTCACCCGCACGCCGACGGCCACGAGGACCCCCACGGCGACGCCGAC
>DAOTVT010000026.1:0-4230 GCA_034436295.1 Anaerolineae bacterium
ATCCTCAGCGGCCTGTACGTGCCCGACGAGGGCGAGATTCACCTCTTCGGGAAGCCGGTCGTCTTCCGCTCGCCGCGCGACGCCATCTCCCACGGCATCGGCATGGTGCACCAGCACTTCATGCTCGTGGAAATGCACACCGTCGCCGAGAACATGGTCCTGGGCCTCAACAAGCCCCGCTTCTTCCTGAACCTGCGCCAGATTGAACGGGACGTGGAGCGACTCTCGGCGCAATACGGGCTGCGCGTGGACCCTCGCGCGCGCATCTGGCAACTGTCCGTCGGCGAGCAGCAGCGCGTGGAAATCCTCAAGATGCTGTATCGCGGCGCCCGCATCCTCATCCTGGACGAGCCAACCGCCGTGCTGACGCCCCAGGAGGTGGAGGAACTGTTCGCCACCCTGCGCAAGATGACCGCCGACGGCAAGACCGTCATCTTCATCAGCCACAAACTGGAAGAGGTCATGGCCATCTCGGACCGCATCACGGTCCTGCGCGGCGGCAAGGCCGTGGCGACCGTCCACAAGGCCGAGACCACGCCCGCTGACCTGGCGCGGATGATGGTGGGGCGCGAGGTGCTGTTCCGCGTGGAAAAGGAAGAGCGCGAGCCCGGCGAGGTGGTACTGGAAGTATCGGGCCTGTGCGCCAACAACGACAAGGGCCTGCCCGCCCTCAAGAACGTGTCCTTCACCATCCGCGAGGGCGAAATCCTGGGCGTGGCGGGCGTCGCCGGCAACGGCCAGCGCGAACTGGCCGAAGTCCTCACCGGCCTGCGCAAGGCCACCGCAGGCTCGGTAACCGTCCTGCAGTGCGACATCACCAACTGCTCCCCGCGCAAGATCATCGGCGAGAAGGTGGGCCACGTGCCCGAAGACCGCCTGGGCATGGGCCTGGTGCCCAATCTCCCCGTGTCCGACAATGTGATCATGAAGACGTACAAGGAGCGCCCGATCTCCACCGGGCCGTTCTTGAACAGCGGAGCCGTCGGCCGATTTGCGCGGCAACTGGTGGAGCAGTTCAAAATCGCCACGCCCAGCGTCCAGACTCCGGTGCGGCTGCTGTCGGGGGGCAACCTCCAGAAGACGCTCCTGGCGCGGGAGATTTCCATCAGCCCCCGCCTGATGATCGCCATGCACCCCACCCGCGGCCTGGACGTGGGAGCCACCGAGGCAGTGCGCCGCCTGCTCCTGGAGCAGCGCAGGCAGGGCGCGGCTCTCCTGCTCATCAGCGAAGACCTGGATGAAATCCTGGAACTCGCCGACCGAATCCTGGTGCTCTACGAGGGCGAAGTGCAGGGAATTGTGCCGGCCAAAGACGCCGACATCGCCGCCATCGGGCTGATGATGGCCGGCGTCAAGCCAGGACAAGAGCCTGCGCCCGAAAGGAGGCCCGCATGAGAATCCGACTGGAACGCCGCCTCAAGCCCTCCAGGTCCGCCGGTGTGCTGGTTCCCCTCGTCTCGCTGATTCTGGCGCTGGCCTTCGGCGCCCTCATCCTGCTGGCCACGGGCGCCAATCCGCTCGTTACGTACAAGGCCATGGCCGTCGGCGCGTTCGGCGGCAAGTACGCCTTCTCGGAGACGCTGGTCAAGGCGATCCCGCTCATCCTGTGCGGGCTGGGCGTGGCCGTCGCCTTCCGGATGCGCTTCTGGAACATCGGCGCGGAGGGGCAGTTGGCGATGGGCGGGTTCGCGGCGGCGTGGATTGCCCTGTTCCTGCCGCGCCTGCTCCCCGACCTGCCGCTGAAGTGGCTGCTGTCCCTCATGATTGTGGCGGGGTTCCTGGCAGGGGCCATCTGGGGCCTCATCCCCGCCTTCCTGCGCGCTTTCCTCGGCGTCAACGAGGTCATCACGACGTTGATGATGAACTACATCGCCATCCTGTGGATTGAGTACCTGTTCTACGGCCCGTGGCGCGACCCGAAGGGGTACGGCTTTCCGGGCACCGCGCCATTCCCGCAAGAAGCGTGGCTGGTGCGCTATCCGGGCACGCGCGTGCACCTGGGGCTGGTGTTCGGCCTCGTGGCGGCGGTGGCGCTGTGGCTGGTGCTCACGCGCACGCGATGGGGCTACGAGGTGCGCGTCATCGGCGAGAACCCCAGGGCGGCCCGATACGCGGGCATCAGCCTGTGGCGCAACATCCTGCTGGTCATGCTCATCAGCGGCGGGCTGGCCGGGCTGGCCGGCGTGGGCGAGGTGGCGGGCATCTCGCACCGCCTCCAGAAGGGCCTGACGGTGGGCTACGGCTACACGGCCATCATCGTGGCGTGGATGGGGCAACTGAACCCGTGGGGCGTGGTGCTGGTGGCGATACTGCTGGCCGGCCTGCTGGTGGGCGGCGACCAGATTCAGATCACCATGCGACTGCCCGCCGCGGTGGCCCTGGTGCTCCAGGGGGCCATCCTCTTCTTCATGCTCGGAGGCGTGTTGTTCAATCAGTATCGGCTGAGGTTGGACTGGGGGCCGCGCCGCAGGGCCGCGAAGCCCGCCGCTCCCCCTGCCATCTCGGGAGGCGAATCATGACCCTTGCGCTCATCACCTCCATCCTGTGGGTTACCATCCGCGCGGGCACCTCGTTGCTGTACGCCACCGTCGGCGAAATCCTCACGGAGCGCGCCGGCATCCTCAACCTGGGCGTGGAAGGCATCATGATCGTCGGCGCGGTTACGGGATTCGCCGCTGCCTACCATACCAAGCAGGTGTGGGTGGGCGTGGGCGTGGCGATGCTGGCGGGCGCGGCCATGGCGTCCATCCACGCCTTTCTGTCGGTGAGCCTGCGCGCCGAGCAGGTGGTCAGCGGCCTGGCGCTCACCATCTTCGGCACGGGCCTGGCCAACTACCTGGGCCAGCGGCTGGGGCCGGGCGGCGCGCCCCTCGTCGGCATGGTCGGCCCCAAGTTCACGCCCGTGCCCCTGTCGGCCCTGGCCGACGTGCCGGTGCTGGGCAAATCGGTTTTCAATCAGGACATCCTGACCTACGCCACCTACATTCTCGTGCCTCTGTTGTGGTTCTTCCTCAACCGCACGCGCCCTGGGCTGCACTTGCGGGCGGTCGGCGAGAACCCCCAGACCGCCGACGCCATGGGCGTCAACGTGGCGGGCATCCGCTACCTCTACACCATCGTGGGCGGAATGCTCATCGCGCTGGGTGGCGCGCACCTGTCGCTGGCCTACACGCCTGGCTGGACCGAGGGTCTCACAGCGGGGCGCGGCTGGATCGCCGTCGCCCTGGTCATCTTCGCCACGTGGGACCCAGTGCGCGCGGTGGTGGGCGCCATCCTGTTCGGCGGCATCAATGCCGTCCAGTTCCGCATGCAGGCGGCAGGCACGACCATCCCAGCGGCGTTCCTCAACATGCTGCCCTACGCCTTCACCATCGTGGTGCTGGTATTCGTTACGTGGTGGGAAGGCATCCGCAAGCGCGTGGGCGCGCCCGCTGCCCTGGGCTTGCCCTACGCCCGCGAGGAGAAGCGCTGATTCGGGAACCCCAAGCGCGCCCCGAGCGTCCTTTGGGTGGAAGCGGCTCGCGCAACGGCGTGGAAGTCGGCGCGCCACAGCCGCGTCCGAAGGATGGGAAAGATGAAGACACGCTTGGTGCTGTGGGGATTGCTGATGGTGCTCCTTGCGGCGTGCGCGGCGAAGACGCCCGCCACGTTGACCGTGGACTTGAACGGCGGCGCCCCGATTCGGGAGATGATGTCGCTGGAGCAACTGGCCCGCGACGCCGACCGAATCGTGCTAGGCACGGTGGTCTCGTCCGACAGCGCGTGGAACGCCGACCGAACCGCCATTTTCACCACGGTGCGGCTGCTCGTGAGCGAGGCGGTGAAGGGCGCCAAGCCGCGCGAGGTGGTGCTACGCGTGGAGGGAGGCCAGGTCGGCGAAATCGCTCAGGCGGTGAGCGGCGGCGTGTCGCTTGAGGATGGCCAGCAGGTCGTGCTGTTCCTGAAAGGCACCGCGGTGCTCGGCGGACCGCAGGGCGTGTACGCGGTGGAGGACGGCACAATCGGCGACATGTCGCTGGCGGCGTTTCTGGACGCGGTCCGCGCCGCCGCCCGCCCGTAGGAGCGCAACGGCGCGGTTCCGAAGTCCGCCGCTTGCCCATGCGAAGGACAGGCCCAAACGCCCGTCCGTCCCCTCGCCCCGCCAACAGAACCGTAGGGCGGCTTCCCCTACCCGCCCGCCCGTCCCTTCGCCCCGCCCCGCCAACACAACCGTAGGGCGGCTTTCCATAG
>DAOTVT010000027.1:0-5186 GCA_034436295.1 Anaerolineae bacterium
AGGCGGCCAATTTCTCCGAGGACGACAAGAAGATTCTGTTCGCCGAGCACCTGCGCCTGGTCAAGGAGGTCATCCCCATCCACAAGAAACTGCAGGAGGCCGGGCAGATTGAGATCACCATGACCCCATACGCCCACCCGATCCTGCCGCTCCTGGTGGACACCAACCTGGCGCTCGAGGCTACCCCCAAGCTCGCGCTCCCCACCCGCTTCATGTACGGTCAGGATGCCGTGGCGCAGCTGCAGAAAGGCGTGGAGTTGTACACCTCGCACTTCGGCCAGGCTCCGCGCGGAATGTGGCCATCTGAGCAGGCTGTGGCCCAGGAAATCGTGGGCATCGTCGCCAACGGAGGTATCAAATGGATGGTGACTGATGAGGATGTTCTGGCCCGCTCGTTGGGCAAGCCGGGTTTCAACCGTAACTCTACTGAGCTTGTAGCCGACGCTGACGATCTGTATCGCCCCTACTATGTTTCCTCGCCGGGCAAGCAACCTGTGCTTATGGTCTTCCGGGATCGGGTCATCTCGGACAAGGTCGGGTACACCTACTCAGGTTCGTCCGGCCAGGCCGCCGCGCAGGATTTCATGAACCGCATGCGCAACATCGAGTCTGAACTGAAACGGGAAGGCAAGCCCGGCCCGCACCTGGTCACGGTGGCCCTAGATGGAGAGAACGCATGGGAATTCTATGAAGATGATGGGAAAGAGTTCCTGAATGCCCTCTACCAGCTTCTGAGTAACTCCAAGGACATCAAGACTGTCACGCCATCTGAGTTCATGAAACTCTATCCAGAGCAACGTGCACTAGAGAAACTGGCGGCAGGGACCTGGGCCTCAAATGCTGACTTCACCACCTGGATCGGCGAGGATGAGGAGAACCTCGCCTGGGATTACCTGGGCAAGGTGCGCGCCGACCTGCAGAAGTACATCAGCGGCGTGCGCCAGACGACGCCGGAGAAACTGGCGCGGGCGCTGGACTTCATGTACGCCGCCGAAGGGTCCGACTGGTTCTGGTGGTACGGCGCGGACCAGAGCAGCGGCGACGACGCGGGGTTTGACGAGATGTTCCGCCGCACGCTGATGGACGTGTACAACGCCGTGGACGCGACGCCGCCCGACTTCCTGTACGTGCCCATCATCGCGAAGCCGCCCCAGCCGCCCACGAAGGCGGTGGAGGGCCTGTTCACGCCGCTGGTGGACGGCAAGGCGGGCAAGGAGGAATGGGCCACCGCGGGCTACTACGCGGTCGTGGCCGGGGCCATGGCGCGCGCCAACGATGTCATCACCGACCTCTACTACGGGTTTGACGCCAAGAACATCTACATCCGCCTGGACGCGAAAGCCGATTGGGCCTCGCTGAGTCCGGATACGTATGTGGGCATCTACCTTTCGGCGCCGGGGGCCGCTGCGTTCAACAGTTTCTCGCGCTACGGCGCGAAGCAGGAGCCGCGCACGCTTCTGGGCTTTGGCGCGGCCTACGAACTGGCGGCGCGCTTCAAGGATGGCCAACTGGCGGGCACGCTGTCCAGGGCGAAGGGCGACAACACCTGGGAGTCGCCCAAGGACCTGACGACCCTCGCCAGCCAGGGCGGCGTGCTGGAGATCGCCGTCCCCTACGACCTGCTGGGCAAGTTTGACGCCGGCGATGTCATCAACTTCCGCGTGGTTGTCTCACTCAACGGCGCCGACGCGCAGATTGTGCCGTCCGAGGGCGTGGCCAAGGTTGTCGTGCCCGATCTGGGGCTGGTAACCAATGTGCTGGAGGTGGAAGACCCGACCGGCGACGACCACGGCCCCGGCACCTACACCTACGCCACCGACCCCGTGTTCGGGCCGGGCGCCTTTGACGTCAAGAAGTTCACGGTGGGGTACGACGACAAAAACATCGTCTTCAAGTTTGAGATGAACGGCCCCGTGGAGAACGTGTGGGGTTCGCCCAACGGCCTGTCGGTGCAGACGTTTGACATCTACGTGGACAAGGACGGCAAGGCCGGCTCGGGCGCGAGGCTGTTGTTGCCCGGGCGCAACGCCGCGGTCTCTGCCGACGAGGCGTGGGATTTCGTCGTCTGGGCCGAGGGCTGGACGCCCGGCATCTACAAGGCGGGCGCCGACGGCAAGCCGGAGAAGATAGACGGGGCGCAGTTCCAGATTCTGGCCGACCCGGCGCAGCGCAAGGTTACCATCCGCGTGCCCAAGGCCATCCTGGGCGACGACCCCCAGAACTGGCGCTTCCTGGCGGTCGTGTGCGGGCAGGAGGGCTATCCGGCTACGGGCGTGTGGCGCATCCGCGACGTGAACCCGAAGGCCGAGCAGTGGCGCTTCGGTGGCGGGCCGCAGGACACCAACCACACGCGCATCATGGACGTGGTGTGGCCGGCCGACGCCAAGCCGACGCAGGAGGAGATGCTCAGCGCCTACAAGCCGAGCACCGAGACCAACATGGACAAACTCGGCCCCGATGATTTCGCGCAGTTGAAGATGCTCCGCGCCAAGTAGGCAGTTGGGTACGAAAACATCAGACCCTTGAGGGCGCCAAGCCCTCAAGGGTCTGGTGAAAGCGCGCGGGAGCGGGGACTACAGCATCCAGTCCAGGCCCAGCCGCTCCAGGGTCTCGCGTTTCGGGAGGCCGGTGTTCAGGTCCCAGCCCATGGACTCAAAGTAACTGTCCAGGTTCTTCTTCAGATCCACGACCTCGCCTTCGCCGCGCCCATCGGGAGCCGGCTCCTTGAGGAACCGCTCGGGCAGGGTGTCGTCCTTGCGGTCAAACCCGAAGCGGGCGTTGAGTTGGCGCTCCATGTTGATGACCCGCTCGGCCGCCTTGAGCAACTCGTCTTTGGAGATGGTTCGCCCCACCGCCGCGGAAGCCAGTTTCGCCCACGTGGAAGCCTTGATGGCCAGGGTGATGGAGGCGAATAGGCAGACGCCGAGCATGTTGGTGGTCATGGACAGTTCCTGGAAGGGCTTCACCCACCCCTTGTTGCCGTCTTCCAGGTAGTTGATGTCGCCGGTGATGCCCAATTCCTCGTCGCGGTAGCCGAAGGCGTCAATGGCCGATGCATAGGGGCGCAGGTGATCGGCGCCGCGGGCCGAGGTGGCATGGACGATGGACTCGCCCTTGCTGGCGCGCACGCCGTCGGCGGCCATCTCCAGGCCCTTCACGTGCATGGCGGCCTTCTCGGCGCCGCGCCCGAGTTTCTCGGCGGCCCGCTTCACGCCGTGGGCCAGCAGGTCGCCGATGCCCTCGCGGTGGGCGATCTTCTTCACGAGTTCCACCACCGCGTCGCCATTGCCCCAGGTGAGGTCCAGCCCGCCGGTCTGCTCCTTGGTCAGCAGGCCCATCTCGTACCATTCCATGGCGGTCGCGATGACCTGGCCCGTGGAGATGACGTCAAGCCCGAAGTTGTTGGCCAGGTGGTTGGCCGCGGCGACGGCGTTCAGGTCGGTAACGAAGCACTTGCTGCCAAAGGCCGCGACCGCCTCGTATTCGGGGCCGCCGCCTTCCAGCCCCGCGTACTTGCCGCTCTTGATCTTGGTGTGGCGGCCGCAGGCGATGGGGCACCCGAAGCAGGCGTAGGGCTTGACCTCCAGCGTCTCGTGGTACGCCTTGTAGGTCAGGAGGTCCTTGGACTGGGGGAAGGTGGTGCGCTGCCAGTTGCGGGTGGGCAGGATTCCCAGCGCGTCAATCGCGTCGTAGAACGAGGGCGTGCCGTAGGGCCGCAACTCATCGCGGACGAACGCCTCAGCGAACAGTTCCTCTCGCGCAGCCGCTGCGGCTTCCTTGAGCGCGTCGGGGCTGGCAATAGGCAGCGGCTGGGTCCCGTGCACGGCGATGGCCTTCAGGTTCTTGGCCCCCATCACGGCCCCTGGCCCGCCGCGCCCGAAGGCCCGATGCTTGTCCGTCATGATGTTCGCAAACAGGACGCCCTTCTCACCCGCCGGGCCGATGGACGCAATCTGCAGCCCCTGGACGCCGACCTCTTTCTTGATCGCGTCCTCGGTCTCCTTGACGCCCTGGCCCCAGAGCGCCGACGCATCGCGGATTTGCACCTTGTCGTCCTGGATCAGCAGGTACACGGGCTTGTCGGCCTTGCCGGTGATCACCAGCAAGTCCCATCCTGCGCGCTTGAGCGCCGGGGCGAAGTGGCCGCCGGCGTTGGCCGCGCCCAGGGTCCCTGTGGCCGGCGAGCGGAAGATCACGCAGGCCCGCCCGCTGCAGGGGGCTGCTGTGCCGGTCAGCGGGCCGGTGGCGAAGATCATCGGCTGTTCGGGGGCCAGCCCGTCGCGGTCCACGTGCACCATGTCCCAGAAAAGCCGAATGGCCACACCCTCGCCGCCCAGGTAGTCCCGATACCACTCGGCCGGGATGTTCTGCACGGCTGTGGTGCGGTCCGTGAGATTGACAAACAACGCGCGACCTGTGTAACCCTTCATGGTACTTTACCTCCGTTGGTAGTGGTAGACTGCCCTTGTCAATGTGAAACGCGTGGCGTGGTGGAGTCTTGGAGCCGTTTACAGCGTGTTTCTGTGGCCGATCACCCCCTTTCGGTCAGCGTGAGGTGTGGCAGACGAAAACGAGAATGGAGAAACGATCGTGTGTTCCATCACAATTATAACTGGGAAATTCCTTTTTGCAAATCGCGTGCTATTGTTGAGTTGCAGGTGCGAAGTAGGGAGCGTAGGGCAGTTCCCATACCTGCCCCTGGCCCGCGGCGGCTACGGAGAGCCGCCCTACGGGTTTGGGCTACGCTATCCGTGCGCGGCCCGTATGTCCAACCTCACCTTACCCATCCCACACCCTCCCCTTTCCTCTCCGCCGGCGGAGAGGAAAGGGGAGGGCCGGGGCTTTCAAGGGTAGGTTTTTTGCATCGGGGGCGCGAGGGGCCAACGTCCTTCGGGAGGACCAGGCCACGGTTCGGGTACCAGTTGTCGCGGCAGGGGTGGCGGGTAGATCTTGCTCAGTTGTGCGTTCAGCCAGAGCCAGCCCAAACGGACGAGACGTGTGCGCCGTGGGCGAACACCTGCTATCACCCCTCCCAGAAGTGGCGCAGATCGGGGAGATCGGGCCACTCAGGGGTGGGGCCATTCTCCACCTGGCTGCCCAGAGTCACTGTCCACAGGGTTGCCACCGCCAACGTCAGCCACATGCGAGCAACCCGAGCAGGGTCGGTCATCCGCGTGTGCTGCCAT
>DAOTVT010000028.1:0-33084 GCA_034436295.1 Anaerolineae bacterium
AGTTCCTGGAAGGCCTCAAACGGCTGCGCGCCGGTCAGTTTGATGCCGTTGACGAAGAACGCGGGGGTCCCGCTCACGCCATAGGCTTGGCCATCGGCCACGTCCCCGGCCACCTCCTCGGCCATCGCGCCGGAATCCAGGCAGGCGTCAAACTGGGCCGAGTCCAGGCCCAGGTCTGCGGCGTACTGCTTCAGCGACGCCACGTCCAGGGTGTCCTGGTGCGCGAACAGCAGGTCGTGATATTCCCAGAACTTGCCCTGCTGGGCGGCGCACCCCCCGGCCTCGGCGGCCTTCTGCGCGTTGGGGTGGATGGACGTCAGGGGGAAGTCGCGGAAGACGTATTTCACCTTGCCCGTCTTGATGTAAGCCTCGTCAATCCGCGGGAAGACCTCGCGCACGTAGTACCCACAATAGGGGCACTGGAACTCGCTGAACTCCACAATGGTTACCGGGGCGTCGGGCGAGCCCTTGACCGGGTCGTCGTCCAGGCTGACCTCGTACCGCCGGGGCGGGATGAACCTCAAACTCGTCCCGATGCCGCGGAAGACCGCCGCGTACCGGCTGGCGATGTCGGCGTTGGTGGACAGGGTAACCACGTACAAGTCCGTCTTGCGCAAGGCCAGGTACTGAATGACTTGCAACTCCAGCGGCGCGCCGTTCCTGTCGGTAACGTTGGCGCGGAAACTGACCTCCAGCGCCTGCCCGCCGGCCGCCAGGTCCGTGATCTGCGTCGCCACGGGTTTCTGAATGCTCTCGGTGTTTTCCAGTTGCGTCAGGACGAGTTGGCGGACCTGTTCCAGCGTAACGTTGGTGCCCATGCGCTGGCGCTGGACGCTCGCATCCGTCGCCCCGCCTGCCTTCAGCGCCTCGGATGTGGGGTCAAACCCGAAGAACGACACGCCCGCGTTGATCAGCGCGACGGCTTCTCCCTGCACCAGGTCGGCCACGTCGGGGTACTTCTCCTGGACGGCGGTCAGGCTCGCCTGGAAGTTCGCCGGGTTCATGTCCACATTGCCCCATGTCGGAGGCAGGGCGATGGCGAACTGCTCGTCGGGGACCTCGTAAACGGGCCAGCCCTCGGTGGATGCGGACGGCGGCATGGTGGGAGCGGCCGCGGGCGCCGTCGCCGTCGGCACGGGCGTGGGGGTGGGTGTGGGAGGCGGCGTCGGCGTGGGCTGGGCGCGGCAACCCGCCAGCAGGGCCAACAGGAGACCGGTAGCAATCAGCGCAAGTCGCTTGTTCACGGTTCGCTTCCTTTCATGCAGGTGTAGGTGTAGCAAATCCGAAAGCGTCAATATCTTACCATGCGCGCACCGCGGCGTCAAAACGCCGTTGAGGGCGGCTTACGAAACCAGATTCACCGCGGAGCAAGCGGAGACCGCAGAGATTTACCCCGAAATCTCCGCGTTCTAGGTGCTCTCGGCGGTGAGAAACTCCTCTAGCGAGCGTAGGGCAGGTTTCCATACCTGCTGCCTGCCTCGGGCGGCTATGGAAAGCCGCCCTACGAAACTGTGCTGGCGGCTAAGGTGCGACGCACTTCCGAAAGTGCGTCGCACCTACGCGGCGGCTATGGGAAGCCGCCCTACGAAACTGAGGCCCGTAGCGAGCGTAGGGCAGGTTTCCATACCTGCCCCCGCGTCCGGCGGCTATGGAAAGCCGCCCTACGAAACTGAGGCCCGTAGCGCGCGCAGGGCAGGTTTCCATACCTGCCCCTGTCTCGGGCGGCTATGGAAAGCCGCCCTACGAAACTGCCTTCCGAAAGTGCGTCGCACCTACGCGGCGGCTATGGAAAGCCGGCCTACGAAACTGAGGCCCGTAGCGCGCGTAGGGCAGGTTTCCATACCTGCCCCGCCCCCGCGGCTGTGCAAAGCCGCCCTACGTGCCGCCGCGTCAAGATGCCGTTGAGCCGCGCCGCAAGGACTTGTCAACGCCGCTCAAAGCGTATAGAATAGGTTGGAAACGAAAGCAAGCGTTAGCCGTAGGGAGGTATGACGAAATGGAGCCGAGAGATACGGGCACAGTGGCAGTAAAACGTGGCCTGGCGCAGATGCTCAAAGGCGGCGTCATCATGGATGTCGTTACGCCCGAGCACGCTCGCATCGCCGAGGATGCCGGAGCGGTGGCGGTCATGGCGCTGGAGCGTGTGCCCGCCGACATACGGGCGCACGGCGGCGTGGCCCGCATGAGCGACCCGGAGTTGATCCTCAAAATCATGGACGCCGTAACGATTCCGGTGATGGCGAAATGCCGCATCGGGCACTTTGTGGAAGCCCAGGTCCTGGAGGCGCTGGGCGTGGACTACATTGACGAGTCCGAAGTGCTGACGCCCGCCGACGAGGAACACCACATTGACAAGCACCAGTTCAAGGTGCCCTTCGTGTGCGGGTGCCGCAACCTGGGCGAGGCGCTGCGCCGGATCGCCGAGGGCGCCGCCATGATCCGAACCAAAGGCGAGGCCGGCACCGGCAACGTGGTGGAGGCCGTGCGGCACGCCCGCGCCGTCATGGGCGAAATCCGTCGCCTGAAGTCCATGGCGCCGGAGGAACTGATGAAGGCCGCCAAGGAGATGGGCGCCCCCTACGAACTCGTCAAGGAGGTGGCGCAGTTGGGCAGGCTTCCGGTGGTCAACTTCGCCGCGGGGGGCATCGCGACGCCGGCCGACGCTGCCCTGATGATGCAACTGGGCATGGACGGCGTCTTCGTCGGCTCGGGCATCTTCAAGTCCAGCGACCCGGCCCGCCGCGCCAAGGCCATCGTGGAGGCCACCACCCACTACAACGACCCGAAGATCATCGCCGAGGTGTCCAAGGGGCTGGGCGAGGCCATGCCCGGCTTGGAAATCGGCGCGATCCCCCAGGAGCAACTCCTGGCGGGGCGCGGCTGGTAGGCGCATCGCAGAACACAACGCACAGAGGATCGCATATGACAATCGGCGTTCTGGCTTTGCAAGGGGCATTCATTGAGCATCGCAAGGCGCTGGAACGGCTTGGGGTGGACACGCGCGAAGTCCGCCTTCCGGAGCATCTGGAGGGCCTGTCGGGCCTGATCATCCCCGGCGGGGAGAGCACGACCATCGGCAAACTGGCCGTAACCTACGGCCTGATCGGGCCGATTCGGGAGAGGGCCGCAGCCGGATGGCCCGTGTGGGGGACGTGCGCGGGGATGATCCTGCTGGCCAGGGACATCGGCGGCCTCGCGCAGCCGCTCATCGGACTCATGGACGTGGTGATACGGCGCAATGCCTTTGGCCGCCAGGTGGACAGTTTTGAAACCTGGCTGGATGTGCCGGAACTGGGCGGGGACGCTCCCTTCAGGGCCGTGTTCATCCGAGCGCCTGTGATTGAGCGGGTCGGGCCTGAAGTGCGGGTGCTGGCTCGGCTTTCCGATGGGGCGATTGTCGCGGCGCGCCAGAGGAATTTGCTGGCGACCGCGTTCCACCCGGAACTCACGGACGACCTGCGGTTTCACCAGTACTTCTTGCGGATGACCGAAGAAGCGACGAAGGCGTAGCATTCGCTCGCGCCACGGCTGCATCATCTCACATGCCGCGTGCATGCCCCGCCTCCGCGTAAAGGAGCGGCGGGTACGATGATGAGCGTAAGGCCCTTTGGGCTACAACACATTCCAATCCTATATCGGTTGCAGGGCGGCAGCACGGTGCTGGACCTGGAGCACGCGCTGATGCGTGCGCGCAGCCCGCTGTGGGCCGCGCTCCTGGGGCACGGCTCCCTGGCCGAAGGCCCGTTCTGCACGGTGGTGATCACGGAACCCGCGGACGACTTCGCGCTGGAGGGGTTCGCGCAGGCCAGGTTGCGGCCCGGAGCGCAGGAAGCCGACCTGGTTCGCCTGGCCCCGACGCTGGATGCGCCCGAGGCCGAACGCATCTGGCGGAGCCTGCTGTTGGGCCTTGGGGTGCATCTGGCGCGGCTTGGCGTGCAGCGCATCTTCGCCCGCCTGTCCGACGAGTTGGAGGCGGCGCAGGTCTTCCTGGATTCGGGCTTCGTCCTCTACACGCGCGAGGATGTGTTCCAACTTCGGCAGGTATCGCCGCAGGGCGCGGTCGGCCTGCTGGAGCCTGCGGATGAGGACTGCCGCTGGGGCATCGGGCGGCTGTACGCGGCGGCCACGCCGAAGGCCGTGCGGCTGGCCGAAGGGCTGGCCAACGCGGGCGCGGCCCCGGGGTTCGTGCCCGGCGACGTCTCCTACGTGTGGAGGCAGGGTGGCGACATCCTGGCCCACGTGAGCATCGCCCACGGCTCCGGCGTCTGCTGGGTGCGGATGCTCATGCACCCGGACCATGCCGACAGGGCCGCCGATGTGATTCGGGATGTGTTGAGCCGCTTGCCCCGCCGCACGCAGACGGTGTACTGTAGCGCGCGGGCGTACCAGGTGAACCTGCGCGGGCCTTTGCAGGACGCCGGGTTCCGATTCGTAACCAGCCAGTCGGTGCTGGTGCGCCAGAACGCCCTGCCGGTTCGGGAGGCCCAGACGGCGCCGGCGGTGGCCTTTGAGAAGCGGGCCGAGGCGCGCACGCCCACGGCCGCACGGCACGATGTGTTGACATAATGGACGCGGGAGAGGCCCTCCTGCGCTGAGAGGAATGAGAACGATTCTATGGAACGCGTGGAGCGACTGAAACAACAGAAGATTACGGACGATTTGGAAGCCCTGGTCGCGGTCCTTCCGCCGCACATCCAGAAGGCCCTGCGCGAGGCAGACCGCGCCGATGAACTCCTGGAAGTGGTGCTGGACCTGGGACGACTTCCGGAGGCGCGCTTCCTCCACCACGAGGTCAAACTTTCGGACCATGAGGTAACGCGGGAAGACATCCAGCATGTGGTGAACCTCATCGGCGACTTCGGCGACGACAACCGCGCCGGCATAGAGCGCACGTTGCACCGCATCTCGGCCATCCGCAACCGCAAGGGCGACATCGTGGGGCTGACATGCCGCGTGGGGCGCGCCGTGTACGGCACGATAGACATCATCCGCGACATCGTGGATTCGGGGCAGAGCATCCTCCTCCTGGGGCGGCCTGGCGTGGGCAAGACCACCATGCTGCGCGAGGTGGCCCGCGTCCTGGCCGAGACCAAGCGCGTCATCATCGTGGACACGTCCAACGAAATCGGCGGGGATGGCGACATCCCGCATCCGGCCATCGGGCGGGCGCGGCGCATGCAGGTGGAAACGCCCACCCTGCAGCACGCCGTGATGATTGAGGCGGTGGAAAACCACATGCCCGAGGTCATCATCATTGACGAGATCGGCACGGAACTGGAGGCGGCCGCGGCGCGCACCATCGCCGAGCGCGGCGTGCAGTTGGTGGGCACGGCCCACGGCAACACGCTGGACAACCTGATGCTGAACCCGACCCTGTCGGACCTGGTGGGCGGCATCCAGTCGGTAACGCTGAGCGACGAAGAGGCCCGTCGGCGCGGCACCCAGAAGTCCATCCTGGAGCGCAAGGCGCCCCCCACCTTTGACGTGGTGATTGAAATCCAGGACTGGCAGCGCCTGGCCATTCATAAGGACGTGGGGGCCGCCGTGGATGCCATCCTGCGCGGCCGCTCGCTGCCCGCCGAACTCCGCTACCGCGACGAGAACGGCGAGATTCACGTGGAAGAAGCCTCGCTGCCGGCGCTGACGCTGGAGGAGCGCCCCGTGCGCGTAACGCCCCAAGCGCCGCAGTTGCGCGAGACGCTGAGCGTGTACGCCTACGGCGTCGGGCAGAACCGACTGCGCCAGGCCGCGACGAACCTCTCGCTGCCCGTGCGGCTGGTGGACGACCTGAAGAGCGCCGACGTGGTGATCACGTTGCGCAACTACTACCGCAAGCGCCCCCAGCCCATCGCCGACGCAGAAAGCCGCGGCATCCCCATCTACGTCCTGCGCAGCAACACCGTGTCGCAGATGGAGGGCTGCCTGGCCGACATCTTCGGCCTGACGGCGGAGGAGGCCGACCCTTTCGCCATGGCTATGCGTGAGGCGCAGGACGCCATCCAGAAGGTGCTGGCCGGAGCCAAGATGGTGGAACTGCGCCCGCAGTCCGCGGACGTGCGCCGCTGGCAGCACCAACTGGCCCGCGAGGCTAACCTCATCTCGTTCAGCCAGGGGCGCGAACCTCGGCGGCGGGTTACCATCCTCCGCAACGATGGAGGGGCGCATTGAGCCTGTTCATCACCTTTGAGGGGCCTGAGGGTTCCGGCAAAACGACGCAATTGCAGGCGCTTCGGGGACATCTGGAAGCCCGTGGGTTCCACGTGTATGCCCCGCGCGAACCCGGGGGCACGCGCATCGGCGACCTGGTGCGGGACATCGTGCTGAACCCGGAGCACACGGAGATGCAGCCCGCGGCGGAGATTCTGCTCTTCTCGGCGGCGCGCGCGCAATTGGTGGGGCAGGAGATTCGCCCGCGGCTGGCCCAGGGGCAAATCGTGCTCTGCGACCGCTACGCCGATTCCACCCTGGCCTACCAGGGGTACGGCCTGGGGCTGGATTTGCAGACGCTTCGCGTCATCACGGCCTTCGCCACCGGCGGGCTTCAGCCCGACCTGACGTTCCTGCTGGACGTGCCCGTGGAGGTGGGGCTGGCGCGCAAGCGGGGGCAGGCCGCCAACGAGTGGAACCGAATGGAGCGCCGCCAACGCGAATACCACGAGCGGGTTCGGGCCGGCTATCGGGAGATGGCGCAGGCGGAGCCGGCCCGCTGGCGCATTCTGGATGCGACGCAGGACTTTGACGCTGTCCAGTCGGCCATCCGCGCCGAGGTGGACAGGCTTATCGGCGGCCTGCCGCAAAGTCGGAAATAGGTTGGTATCGGCCGTTTCCCTACGCCACACCCGCGAGGCTGGGTCGGCATGAGCCTACATGCCGCACAATCGTAGGCAAGGAGGAAGGGATGAAACTCATCATCAGCATTGTGAACTCGGATGACGCACGGCCTCTCGTGGATCAACTGCTCCGCAAGGGCCACCGCGCCACCGTCATCAGCACCACGGGTGGCTTTTTGCGCGAGGGGAACGCCACGATCCTGGTCGTAACGGAGGACGAGAAAGTCCCCGAAGTGCTGGACACCGTCCGCCAGAACTGCCACACGCGCACCCAGTTCGTGAACCCGCTGCCGCCGATCATGGAGCCAGGCGAATCGTACATGCCCACGCCTGTGGAGGTGCAGGTGGGCGGGGCCACGGTGTTCGTCGTCAACGTGGAACAGATGGCGAGGTTCTAGTTGGCGTCTATGGACGGCTCGCTCGCGTCGCCCAGTCCCAGTTCGGGCATGTCCTTCTCAATCTGTTCGGGGGTCTGGCCGGCTTCCAGTCGGTCCACGACCTCTTCAAACTCTTCGCCTGCGTCTTCGCCTATTTCTTTGCTCATCTTGCGCATCCAGCGGGCGATGCTTTTCGGGTCGTTCTCGTCCACGTCTGCCAGGCTATCGGAGTCCATGAGGGCATCCAGGCGCGCTTCTTCGGACCGCAGCACGGCCACCCGCGACACCAGTCGGGTCAGGCGCGTCCCCCCGCAGCGGGGGCAGCGGGCCTCTGCCGTCTGCGCCTCGGCGAGGGTTCGCCACAAGATGGAGACGCGCCGTCTGCAATCGGCACATCGGTACTCGTAGATAGGCATACGGCCCTCCGGATTCGTCGGGGTGTCATCCGCGACCCATATATTATACAGAGGTTCGTCGGCAGGCAAAGTGGGCAGTGGGAGTGGTAGTGTATACATTTCGGTGGAACCTTGTCAGAGCGGTGAGCGGCAGCATTAAACGCACAGAGCGTAGGGCAGGTTTCCATACCTGCCCTCTGCCTTCGGCAGCTTTGTCGGCAGGCGCGCTGGATGCTAGAATGGAGTGAGCAGTTACAGTTTCTGCTTGACATAAGCAGGTGGGTAGGAATGGAGCAAAGCACGAAGGACAAGATTCTGGTTGTAGAAGACGAGCCGACGCTGCTGGAGACCTTGGAGTACAATCTCACGCGCCAGGGCTATCACGTCATCACGGCATCCGATGGCGTGACGGCGGTGGAACGGGCGCGGCGCGAACGGCCCGATGTGATCTTGCTGGACATCATGCTCCCGAAGATGGATGGATTTGAAGTCTGCCGCACCCTGCGCAAGGAGATGAATGTCCCCATCCTGATGTTGACGGCCCGCGATGACGAGATTGATAAGGTCGTGGGGCTGGAGGTGGGCGCGGACGATTACCTGACCAAACCCTTCTCCATGCGCGAACTCCTGGCCCGTGTGAAGGCCCTGCTGCGGCGCGTGCGCCTTATCCACGAGGAAATGGCCGCGACCACCGTGCCCGCTTCGGAAAGACTTGTCTTTGGCGACCTCGTGCTGGATTTGTCGCGTGGCGAAGTGCGCCTGGGAGACCGCACCATTCCGCTGAAGCCAAAGGAGTACGAATTGTTGGTCTTCCTGGCCCGAAACCGCGGCATGGCTCTGTCGCGCGACCTGATTCTGGAGCGCGTTTGGGGCTGGGATTTCGCGGGTGGAACCCGCACCGTGGATGTGCATGTGCGGTGGCTGCGGCAGAAGATTGAGCGCGACCCCGCGCAACCAACGCGAATCGTTACGGTGCGGGGCATTGGATACCGTTTTGAGGGGTAACATGTTTCACAACATCCGCTGGCGCATTGCCTCGCCTTATATCGTTCTGGTGCTCCTGGTCATGGCGGCCCTGACGGTGTACATGTCGGACTTTGTGCGCGACGTGTATGTGGGGGATTTGCGCGCGCAACTGTTGTCCGAGGCCCGCCTGTCCGCGGACGCGCTGGGGGAGGTGCTTGCCCAGGGTTCCTCGGCGGACGATCTGGATGCCATCGCAAAGCGCTGGGCGCGTCAGTTGGAGGCCCGCGTTACGATCATCGCGCCCGACGGCGTGGTGCTCGGCGATTCGCACGAAGATCGGACGCGCATGGACAATCATCTGTCGCGCCCCGAAGTTCAGCAAGCGCTGGCCAACGGGCAGGGCAGCAGCACGCGGTTTAGCGCGACGATGGGCTACGAGATGATGTACACCGCAGTGCCCGTGATGGTGGGCGAGAAGGTGGGGGCCATCGTCCGTGTGGCGCGCCCGCTGCGGATGATTGAGATTCACACGGCCAATCTGCGGCGGAGCATCTTGCTCGCGGCGCTGGTCGCTTCGGCGCTGGCGGCGCTGTTGGCGGTGCTCATCGCCGAGCGCACCGTGCGCCCGATACGTCATCTGACGCGCGAAGCGAGACGGATGGCGGAGGGGAACCTGGACGCGCCAGTTGTGCCGAACACCCGCGATGAAATCGGCCAACTGGGTTACGCTTTCAATCAGATGGCCGTTGAATTGCGGGAAAAAATGGAGGCCGTGGGCGAGGAGAGGCGGTTGCTGGCCACGGTGCTTTCGCGCATGGCCGACGGCGCGATCATCACAGATGGCGTCGGGCGTGTCAGGCTGATCAACCCCGCTGCCGCACGGCTGTTGGGCACGACCGAGGAGAAGGCGGTGGGTCGCCCCTTTGCGCAGGTGGCGCGGCATCACAGGCTCATTGACCTCTGGCGGCGGAGCCGCGAGCGCGGCGAGGAACTGGAAGAGGCCATAGAGATGTACCGCCAAGATGTCTTTCTGCGGGCCATCGTAACGCCTCTTGAAGAAGATGAGGGTGCCGGGGACACGCTGACCATACTCCAGGATTTGACCCGTGTGCGGCGGCTGGAAACCGTCCGACGCGATTTCGTCAGCAATGTCTCGCACGAATTGCGCACGCCTCTGGCCTCGCTGAAGGCGCTGGTGGAGACGCTGCGCGATGGGGCGCTGGAGGATCCCAAGGCGGCGGCGCGATTCCTCAACAGCATGGAGACCGAGGTGGATGCGCTGACCCAGATGGTGCAGGAACTGCTGGACCTGTCGCGTGTGGAATCGGGGCAGGTCCCGTTGAATCTCGTGCCCGCCGATGTCCACGAATTGCTCTTGCAACCGGCCGAGCGGCTGCGCCCCCAGGCCGAGCGAGCCGGACTGGCCCTCGTTGTGGAACTGCCTCAGGATTTGCCTCGCGTCCTCGCGGATGTGGAGCGCATGCAGCAGGTGGTCATCAATTTGCTGCACAATGCGATCAAGTTTACGCCGCCAGGCGGGCGGGTAACCCTTTCTGCTGAGGTTGCTGGCGACGAAGTGGTCGTGTCGGTGCGCGATACCGGGGTTGGGATTTCTGCCGAGGACTTGCCCCGCATCTTTGAGCGGTTTTACAAAGCCGACCGCGCCCGCTCAGGCGGCGGGACCGGGCTGGGGCTCGCCATCGCGAAGCACATCGTCCAGGCGCACGGGGGGCGCATCTGGGCCGAGAGTGTGGAGGGAAGGGGCAGTACTTTCTACTTCACCCTACGTCTTGCTGGGGCATCCGACGCGAAACTTTAACCAGATGTTAACATGGCGTTGAACGGTCGTTAAACGGCGCATGGTACACTCCTCTTGGAAAAAACAAAGAGAGGAGAAAAGACCATGCGTAAAGTACTGTTTGTAACCCTTGTGCTGGCGATGCTGCTTTCGGCGTGCGGGGGCGCGCAGCCGACGGTAGCACCGACCACGGCCCCTACCACGGCGCCGGCGAACACACCGACCCCTGCGCCCACCCCCACGGCTACTCCGCTGCCGCCCGGGTCCATCCAGATCAATGGCGCGGGCGCGACGTTCCCTCTGCCGGTGTACACCGAGTGGGCCTATGCCTACCAGTACGTGGACCCAGCGGTGGTGATCAACTACCAGGGCATCGGCTCTGGCGGCGGCAAGAAGGCGATCGTTGACGGCACCGTGGACTTTGCCGGCTCCGACTCGCTTCTGAAAGACGAGGAATACCAGGCGGGTGGAGACCTGCAGATGTACCCCATCCTGGCGGGGGCGGTCGTTGTGATCTACAACATCAAGTGGGCGCAGGAGTTCCCGTCGGGGACGAAGGCGCCCGCCCTGGTGCTGGATCGGCAAACCCTGGTGGACATCTACAGCGCGAAAATCCTGAAGTGGAACGATCCCGCCATCGTTGCGCTGAATCCCGGCCTGAAGGGCTACCTGCCTGATGCGCCCATCACAGCGGTCCATCGCTCCGATGGCTCTGGCACGACCGAAATCTTCACCAAGGCGCTGTCGGCCTTCAGCGCGGAGTGGAAGAGCAGCGTCGGGGCTGGCTCCTCGGTACAGTGGCCCGTTGACACCGCCGGCAACGGCGTGGGTGGCAAGGGCAACCAGGGTGTGGCCGCCGCGGTGCAGAACACACCGAACTCGCTCGGTTACGTTGAGCTGTCCTATGCCGTGTCCAACAATCTGGCCTACGCCGACCTGGTCAACAAGGCCGGGAAAACGGTCAAGGCGAACGCGAAGAGCGTAGAATCGGCCATGGCCGACTTCGCCAATGCCTTTGATGCGAAGTTCACGGCGACTATCGTGGATGCGCCTGGTGAGGGTTCCTGGCCCATCGTTGGGTACACCTACCTGATCCTGCGCACCAAGAGCATGAAGGATTGCCTCAAGGCTCAGAAACTGCTTGAGTATATCCGCTGGACCTTGACCGACGCCGGCGCTGCGAAGCGGGCTGCCGAACTGGGCTATTCGGTCCTGCCCCCCGCCGTGCGCGACGCGGTACTGGCGAAACTCCGGGAGATTACGTGCGGGGGCCAGCCTGTTCTCAAATAGCACTTCATTATCAACTGGCGCCCGACCTGGGAGAGCCCGACTCGCTTCGGGCTCTCCCGGTGCTTGAAACTCGCACCGAATCGCCTGCAGATTCATCGGAAGGAAGACGGGGTCAATGCTTACTCAGTTCAAGGCCATTCTCTCATCTCCCAGGCTTGCCTGGCCCAAGCGACTTTACGGTCACGGCGACCCGATTTGGAAACTTTTGCTGATCCTCGGTTCAGTGCTGGTGGCGGTGTTGATCATCGCCATCGGCTGGATGCTTTGGAATCAATCGGCGGATGCCCGCGCCGAGTTCGGTTGGGGATTTCTCCTGCCGAGTTTGGATGCCCGTTGGGATCCTGTTGCGGACAGTTTCCGGGCCTGGCCGTTTGTTTATGGCACGTTGGTAACATCTTTGGTGGCGATTTTGCTGGCAGTGCCCATGAGTGTGGGCGTTGCGGTCTTTCTGGCTGAACTTTGCCCCACGTGGCTTCGCCTTCCGTTGAACTGGATGATAGAGTTGCTCGCTGCCATTCCCAGCGTGGTGTACGGATTGTGGGGCATCTTCGTGTTTCTGCCGAAGGCCGTGCCGCTTGTGGGCGGCGTGCTGTCCAAGACGCTTGGCCAGATTCCAGGGCTGGGCGTGCTGTTCGCGGGCCCGGTGCCGCAGAGTGGCGCCTCTCGGTTGGGGGCGGCTTTCGTCCTTACCATCATGATCATGCCAACCATCACTGCGGTAAGCCGCGATGTGTTGCTCTCAATTCCCAATAGTCAGCGGGAGGCATCCCTGGCGCTTGGCTCTACCAGATGGGAGGCCATTTGGAGGGTGCTGCTTCCCTACGGCCTTTCGGGCATTCTGGGAGCAGTTCTCCTGGGCCTGGGCCGCGCCCTGGGCGAGACGATGGCGGTAACGATGGTCATCGGCAATTCTATCACCGCGAGGCCGACCCTGCTGTCTCCGGGCTACACCATGGCCAGTGTCATCGCCAACGAGTTTGCCGAGGCCGTCTCTAAATTGCACAGCCAGGTGCTGATTGAAATCGGCCTTGTGCTGTTCTTCTTGACGCTTGTGCTAAACGTGGCCGCAAGGTTTCTCGTGTGGAGTGTGGCGCGGCGGACGTCGTGCGAGGTGCGTTTATGAATGTTCTGGAATCGCAGCCTATGGTGAATCAAAGGGCCTTGGGGGTGCGGCGCAAAGCGACCAACGCGATCATGCTCTCCCTGACGGCCGTGATGACCCTGTTGGCGCTTGTCCCGCTGTTTTGGATTATCGGGTACGTGGTGTACCGAGGCGGCCAATCGCTGGATTGGGCTTTCTTCACCCAGTTGCCGAAGCCCTTGGGTATGGCGGGCGGCGGAATCCTGCACGCGCTTGAGGGCACGATTGTGATGACCATCTTGGCGGCGGTCTTCGCCACCCCACCTGGGGTACTTGCCGCCTTCTACAGCGCGTATCACCCGAATACGCCTCTGGGTGTCGTTGTGCGGTTCAGCACGGATGTGCTGTCGGGCGTACCGTCCATTGTCATCGGTCTGTTTGGGTATGCCGTCCTCGTGGTGCCTGCCGGACATTATTCCGCCCTTGCGGGTGGCGCAGCGTTGGCTATCGTGATGCTGCCCACCATAGTTCGGACGACCGACGAGATGCTCAAAATGGTGCCGCACTCCCTGCGCGAAGCCTCGCTGGCGCTGGGTGCGCCGGAGTGGAAGACTTCGCTACAAGTCGTCTTCCCTGCTGCTCTCAACGGTATCATCACGGGGTTCCTTCTCGCTGTGGCGCGCGCGGCAGGGGAAACCGCCCCGCTGCTGTTTACGGCGCTGGGCAATGAGCGCTACGAGATCGGGCTGATCATCCGAAACGGGTTGGCGCAGCGCCAGAGCGCGCTCCAGATCCTTGGACGGATTGTGGACCAGCCGGTTGACTCGCTGCCGCTGACCCTGTGGAAGTACGCCCAGCAACCCTACCCAGAGCGTATTGAACAATCCTGGACGATTGCCCTGGTGCTGATGATTCTCGTTTTGTTTCTCAATATCATCGCTCGCTTGTGGGTTGAGGCCCGCAGGCGGCGCCTGCAAGGGTGATGTTATGGAAGAGATGGCAGCCAAAGTGGCAACGCACGTGTATGTAGAAAACAGCAGGCTACAACCGACTTCTGACCTGCGCACCAAGATGGATATCAGGAATGTTTCGGTGTACTATGGCAAGTTTTGCGCTCTGAAAGAGATCAGCATGGCGGTATATGCCAATCGCATCACGGCCATCATCGGGCCTTCGGGGTGCGGCAAGTCCACGCTCTTGCGCTCGCTCAACCGCATGACCAGCCTGACGCCCAACGCGCGGGTGGAGGGGGAGATTCTTCTGGATGGCGAGAATATCAACGCGCCCAACGTGGACGTGGTTGACGTGCGCCGCCGTGTTGGGATGGTGTTTCAGCGGCCCAATCCGTTCCCCAAGAGCATCTACGACAATGTGGCCTATGGCCCGCGCCTGTACGGCATCCGTAAGAAGAAGGATTTGGACCAAATCGTTGTTCGGTCTTTGCAGCAGGCTGCTCTATGGGATGAGGTCAAGGACAAACTCCATCAGAGCGCGCTGGCGCTGTCGGGCGGGCAGCAACAGCGGCTGTGCATCGCCCGCGCCATCGCGATCAGGCCTGAGGTTATCCTGATGGATGAGCCTGCCTCGGCGCTGGATCCCATCGCGACACTGAAGATAGAAGACCTGATGCACGAATTGGTGGAGCGGTACACGATTATCATCGTTACCCACAACATGCAGCAGGCGGCGCGGGTCGCGGACTACACCGCGTTCCTGATGATGGGCGAAGATCGCGCGGGGTACTTGGTGGAGTATGGACTCACCCGCGACCTGTTCACGAAGCCCAAGGACAAGCGCACCGAAGATTATATCACGGGGAGGTTCGGATGATGGACAGGAAGCGTGTGCTGTTCTTGTGCACGGGGAACTCGGCCCGCAGTCAGATGGCCGAAGGGCTGGTCAATCACTTCCTGGGCGACAAGTGGCAGGCTCAGTCGGCGGGCACAAATCCCGCAGGATACGTGCATCCCATGGCCGTCCAGGTCATGGCGGAACTCGGCATAGATCTGTCAGGCGCGCGGTCCAAGTCTGTGGACGAGTTTCGGGGAGCGGAGTTTGATTTGATCATCACGGTCTGCGATCACGCCGCCGAGAATTGCCCGCTGTGGCTGGGCAAGGGGCGCAGGGTTCACGTTGGCTTCCGCGACCCCGCGGCTGCGGAGGGCAGCGAAGCGGAGCGTCTGGAGGTCTTCCGCGAGGTGCGCGATGACATTCGCCGCGAAGTGTTTGCGGTGCTAGACCAGGTGGAAGGGAATCACCATGTGGGTGTACGGCAATCGTAGGAATAACTGCACGCCCTTGTTGCTGTCGGGATTGCTGTTCCTGGCGGTCAGCCAGGGACTGGAAGGCATGGGCGGTTCGGTAGCGGCGCTCTCCAGGGGGATACTGATCGGCCTCGCGGGAGTGTGCGGCCTGCTGGGGCTGGTTCTGTACGCCAGGCGGAAAGGATAATCATACATGACGCGGCAAGCCTTTGATCAAGAATTGGAGAGACTGCAAGGGGATGTGTTGGCCCTGGGGAGCATGGCGGAGCAGGCCATCCTTGATTCCGTGGCCGCGCTTAGGCGCCGCGATCTGGAGGCTTCGCGCCGCCTGATTGCCAGAGATCGCGTCATCAACGAGGAGCGGTTTGCCATTGAAGCCGACTGCATTTCGCTCATCGCCACGCAGCAACCGATGGCGAAGGATTTGCGAATCCTCGCGGCGGTGCTGGAGATCGTTACCGAGTTGGAGCGAATTGCGGACTATGCCAAAGGTATTGCGAAAATCAATCTCATGATGGGGGCGGAGCCGTTGGTCAAGCCCTTGGTGGACATTCCCCGCATGGCGGAGAAGGCGCAGGATATGCTCCATCGCGCTTTGGATGCTTTCGTGCGCCAGGATGCGGCGCTTGCGCGGGCGATTCCCCTGGAAGACGACGAGGTGGACTGCCTGTACAACCAGGTGCACAGGGAACTGCTGACATACATCATCGCCGACCCCCGCGTCATTCAGCAGGCGAACTATCTGCTTTGGGTAGCGCACAATCTGGAGCGAGCCGCCGACCGCGTGAGCAATATCTGTGAGCGCGTCGTGTTTACGGTTACTGGCGAAGTGCTGGAGATGGACTCGGACGATACGGGGATGTAGCGGTCCTCGCGCCGGACAGTTGCGATATCGTGTCAGCGACCACCCCCAATCTTCCCAGCACAACCTGCTCCCGGGCCCGTTTCTTCCACACATAGGGACGCCCATGCGCGTTCCAGCAGCCCACGGCACAAAACAGACTCTCCGTAAGTTCGTCCGGGGTCTCAAAACGGCGCTCCGCAAGCGCGAAGGACTTCAACCCTTCCAGAACGGCTCGCTTGGCGGTTTTCTCACCAGGAGGTTTGTGGAGTGATTCCGGCCGAGACCGTAACCATCTGCCGCGACCCGGAGGACAACGCGGTGTTGGAGGCTGCGCTGGCAGGGCGCGCGGGCTGCGTCGTTTCCGGCGACTACGACCTGCTGACGCTGGGCGAATTCTGGAGGATGTCTATCATTACCCCCTCGCCAGTTTGCGGATTGGCCCCATTCGCGAACGTTCGTGCGCCAATTTGACCCATGCGGCCGCACAGGCTACACTAACCGCAGTCGCACCGGGAGGATTCCCTTGCCCACATTGACCCCGCGCGAGCGCGTCGTCATCGCGCTGAACCACGGCACGCCCGACCGCATCCCCGTGGATGTCGGCGGAAGTTACGCCACCGGCGTCAATGTGGATGCCTACGCGGCATGGAAGGCTTACCTGGGACTGGATACGCCCACGGTCATCGCCAGCCGCCGCTCCCAAATCGCGTGGGTAGAAGACGACATTCGGCGGCGGTTCGGCATTGACACGTGGCCTGTCCTTCCCCGCGGCCCGCGCCACCCGCCCGAAGAGTCGTTCCCCGACGGCTCGTACCGCGACGAATGGGGCGTCGTTCGCAGTCGCCCGCCTGGCGGACACTACTACGTCAGCCGCGAACCGCTCGCCGCCGAATGCTCCCTGGATGCCATCGTCCGATACCCCTGGCCCAACCCCGACGATCCGGGCTATGTGGAAGGGCTGCGCGAAGAAGCACAGAGAGGACGCGCCGCGGGGTATGCGGTGGTCCTGTGCCTACCTGTCGGCCTCCTGCACCAGGCCACCTTCCTCCGCGGCATGGAGAACCTGTTCGTGGACATGCTGCGCGCCCCGCGCCTGGCTGAAGCCCTGCTGGACGCCGTGCTGGACGTCCAGTATGCCATCACAGAGCGCATGCTGGACGCCGCGGGGGACCTGGCCGACGCTGTCATGTTCGCCGACGACCTGGGCACCCACGACCGCCCCATGATGTCGCCGGCCCTCTATCGCCGCCTCATCAAGCCCAGGCAGCGGCGCTACCTGGACATGATTCACGCCAAGACCCGCGCCAAAGTCGTGTACCACACCTGCGGCGCCATCTACCCCCTCATCGGCGACCTGGTGGAAATCGGGGTGGACGTGCTCAATCCGGTGCAGGTCTCGGCGGTGGGCATGGACCCCGCCCGCCTGAAACGCGAATTCGGACGCGACCTCTGCTTCTGGGGCGGGATAGACGTGGCCCATGTCCTGCCGCGGGCCACGCCCGAGGAACTGCGCGAGGCCGTCGTGCGCATGATTCACACCCTGGGGCCCGACGGCTACGTGCTCAGCGCCACCAATAACATCCAGGCCGACACGCCCCCCGAGAACCTATCCGCCATGCTGGAGGCGGCCACCGGCCATCGGCTCTCGTAGCCTGCGCCAAGCCGTCAGCGCGGGAGCGCGTATAACTTGAACGCGATGTGCCCCCAGCCCCCGCAAGCCACCCCCACGTCCACGCACCCCACATGACGGAACAGGTACGGGTCGGGCGTCAGGCCCGCGATGATCCGCTCCTGGAACACCGCCACTGCCGACGCCAACGCGGGGATCGCCTGCACGCAGATGCGCGCGGGGCCTTTCTCGGTCTCCAGCACGCCGTGGGGCGAAAAGTACAGTTTGTCGCCCACCTTGTGCCCCGCCGCGCACCCATACGAATCTATCACTTCGGCCACAATCACCCAGCGGTCAAGCCGATGGGCATTCTCCACCACATACGCATTGTTCGCATGGGAGCGAAACGCTTCCAGTTCCTCCGGCGTGTACCCCATGGACTGGCGAAAGGCCTCCCAGTCCACCGGGGCTTGGGTCGGTGCCTCGTGCGTCATCGCAACCTCCTGCTCGCTATGCTGTGAGCCGCCAGCCGCCATCCATCACGAAGGTGTGCCCGGTAACCGACTGCATCGCCGGCGAGGTGCAGATGAGCGCCATCATCTCGGCAACTTCAGGGCGCGTTACCAGCCGCTTCAGCGGCGCGGCCTGCGTCGCCCGTGCCGAAAAGCCCGGTTCATACGCGTCCATCATCGCGGCGCTCTCGTAAATCTGCCCGGGCGCGATGGCGTTGACGGTGATTTCAGGCCCCAACTCCACCGCCAATTCCTCCGTCAGCGTGATGACCGAGGACTTCGCCAGGGTGTAGATGGAATGGGTGCGGATAAAGGCCGAACCCGCCGCCATCAGAATAATGCGCCCCCAGCCGCGCTCCTTCATCTTCGGGGCCACTTCCTTGACAAGCAGATAGGCGGCCTTCACGTTGACGCCCAGGATGTTGTCCCACTCCTTCTCGTCCATCTGGGTGAAGGGCGTCATGGCGAAGGGGCCGGCGCAGTGGATGAGCACATCCACGGGGCCGAAGGCCGCCACCGCCTCGGCGACGAGCGCCCGCACCTGGGCGCTCTGGCTCACGTCGGCTTCCACCACCCGAACGCGATGCCCTTGCGCCTCAAGGTCGCGCCGGAGTTCTTCGGCTTTCTCCGCGTCCTGCCAGTGGTTGATGGTGAGGTTGGCGCCCAACGCTGCGAATCGGCGCGCTACCGCGGCGCCAAGATGTCGCGAACCTCCGGTGATCAAAACGTGCTTTCCCTTCAGAGAGAACGCTTCCATAAACCTACTCCTCCGCAAAACATGCGACAAAATGGCCGTCTCCGATATCCCTGAACGGCGGCATTTCTCCCCGACAGGAAGGCTTTCTCGCCCAGCAACGGTCGTAGAATCCACACCCTGGCGGCAGGTTGAACAGGCTAGGCGGCTCGCCTTCCAGGATGATCCGTTGCCGCTTCAGTTTCGGGTCCGGAATCGGGATCGCCGAGAGCAGCGCCCGCGTATAGGGATGCGCGGGCCTCTCAAAGATCTCATCTACCGGGCCTGCCTCCACGACCTTGCCCAGGTACATCACGAACACGCGGCTGCACAGAAAGCGGACAGCACTCAAATCGTGGGAGATGAACAGGTAGGCCATGTTCATCTCGTTCTGCAAACGCTGAAGCAGGCTCAATATCTGAATGCGGATGGACATATCCAGCGACGACGTGGGTTCGTCCAGGGCGATGAATCGCGGGCTCGTGATGATGGCCCGCGCGATGCCCACGCGCTGCTTCTGACCCCCGCTCAACTGATGCGGATAGCGTTCCAGCAGGCGCGGCTCCAGGTTCACCCGCAGCATGGTCTCGCAGAGCATCTCCTCGGTCGCCCTGCGGCTGCTTGCCAGGCCGTGCAAGCGCAGCGGCTCGGCCAGCGTGCGGCGCACCGTGAACCGAGGGTTCAGCGAGGTGTTCGGGTCCTGGAATACCATCTGGAAGAAACGCCGCTGCCGGCGCAGATGGCCGCCGCTCCATTGGGTCATGTCGGCGCCCTGGAAGAACACCCGCCCCTCGGTCGGCTCCACCAGGCGGAGCACGCAGCGGGCTGTGGTCGTCTTACCGCATCCGCTTTCCCCCACCAGGCCCACCGCCTCCCCCGGGTAGATGTCCAGGCTCACGCCGTTCACAGCCCAGATAACAGATCGTCCTTCGCGGAAGGCCTTGCGCAAATTATCAACCCGAATGACCGGTTCCATTCGTCCCTCGCCAATTGTAGCAGGCTACCTGATGGTCGTTCTCCGCGCTCTCGGCATCCGGCTTCTGCTCCCAGCAGATGGGCAGAGCCACCGGACAGCGCGGCGCGAATCGGCACCCCAGGATGCTGTACGTGATCTCCTCTTTCATGACGGATGCGGCGCCGGGTGGCTCCACGCGGCGGTCCACCCGCAACACCGAGCGCATGAGCATCCGCGTGTAGGGGTGCAGCGGCGACGCAAACAGCGACGCCACCGGCGCGCTCTCCATAATCTGGCCGGCGTACATCACCACCACACGCTGGCAAGTCTCGGCAACAACCCCCAGGTCATGCGTGATGAGGAGAACCGACGCGCCGATTTCCCGCTGAATCTCCAGGAACATCTCAAAAATCTGGGCCTGTATGGTTACGTCCAGGCCCGTGGTGGGCTCGTCGGCGATGAGCAGGGCGGGACGGCAGGCCAACATCATCGCCACCAGCACCCGCTGGCACATGCCGCCGCTCAACTGGTGGGGATAGGCGCGCGCCCGCTTCTCCGCGTCGGCGATCCCCACCCGCGCCAGCAGGCGGACGGCCTCGGCGTAGGCTTCCTTGCCGCCCACCCGCTTCTGGATGCGGATCGCGCGGGCCACCTGATCGCCCACGCGCATCATGGGGTTCAGCGCGCTGCGGGTGCTCTGGAAGATCATGGCGATCTTGCGCCCGCGCAATCGGGTCATCTCTTCGGGCGGCAGCGTCAGCAGGTTCTGGCCGTTCAGCCAGACCTCCCCCTCGTCCACGCGCGCCGAGGGCGGCAAGAACCCCATGGCCGTGAGCGAACTCAACGTCTTGCCCGAGCCGCTTTCGCCCACAAGCCCCACGAAAGCCCCGCGGTCCACGCTGAAGGACACCCGGTCCAGCACACGCACGCGCTGATTGTAGCGCGGGAAACTCACGCTCAGCGAACGAATTGCAAGGAGAGGCTCGTCGTGCGCGGTCATTGCACCGCCTCCGTGGGAGACGTTACGTCCCGAAGGCTATCCCCAACCAGGTTGAACCCGAACGCCGTAAGCACGATGACCGCGCCCGGAAAGAACGACGTCCACCACTGCCCGCCTATGATGTCTCGGGATCCCTCGCTCACGAGGACACCCCACTCCGGCGTCGGCGGGCGGATGCCCAGCCCCAGGAACGCCAACCCCGATGCGTCCAGGATGGCCCACCCCAGGCACAGCGTGGCCTGAACCAGCGCGGGCGTCAGGCAGTTGGGTAGCAGGTGCAGGTAGATGATGCGCCAGTTGGAGTTACCCACGCAGCGGGCCGCCTCGGCGTACTCCCGCTCCTTCGCGCTGAGCACCTCGCCGCGGGTCAGCCGCACGAAGTACGGGATGTACGCGATGGCGATGGCGATGATCACGTTTGGGATGCTGTTGCCCAGGATGGCCGTGATGGCCAGCGCCAGGATGAACGACGGGAACGCCAGGATCACGTCCGTGATGCGCATCACCACATCGTCCACCCGCCCCCCGTAGTAGCCGCTGAACATGCCCACGAAGACGCCGATACCGAGCGCGATGGCCACCACCGAAAAGGCGATGAACAGATCCAGGCGGGCGCCATTCACCACCCGCGACAGGATATCTCTCCCGAAAGCGTCGGTGCCCATCGGGTGCAGCGCCGAGGGCGGCAACAGGCGATTCTCCGGGTCCGTCTTCAGCGGCTTGTACGGGACCAGCGACGGCCCGAAGATGGTTACGAAGAGGACGATGGCAAGGAGCACCAGCCCTGCAATCATGGAAGGATGCGACCGCAGGACATACCAGGCGCGCCAGGCTCTGCCCTCACGCGCTGCTTGTTCTCTGTGTCGGGGTACTGCGAGCGGTTCGCTTACCAATGCTGTTCACTCCTGAGAATCAAGGCTAGCCCAGGCGAATCCTGGGGTCCACCACGCTGTAGAGCAGGTCAATGGCCAGGTTGAGGAGCACGTACATGGCCGCGATGAGGAGCACAAACCCCTGAATCGCCTCAAAGTCCTTGTTGAGCAGGGCCATCCATGCATAGGAGCCGATGCCCGGCCAGGCGAAAATCATCTCTACCAGCACATTGCCTGCCATCAGGTAGCCGAACACGATGCCAATGGTGGTCAAGATCGGAATCATCGCGTTGCGCAGCGCGTCGCGCCACAGGATTTCGCGCATCGGCACGCCGATGGTCTTGGCGGTGCGGATGTAGTCGGCGTTCAGTTGGTCCAGCATCCCCGCGCGCACAATCTTGGTGATGGGGGCGCTCACCACGAAGGCCAACGTGAACGCCGGCAATGCCAGGTGGTGCAGCGTGTCCTTCAGTGCCGTCGCGTTGCCCGTCAGCAGACTGTCCACAACGAACATGCCCGTGATTCGCGCGGGCGGCTCTATCCCGACGGTGAGCCTCCCGAGGGGAGACGCGGCCCACCCCAGCCGATAGTAGAACACGAAGATGAAGACGAGCGCAAGCCAGAACAGCGCCGTGGAAGCCCCGAAGATGGTGAAGATGCGCACCACCTGGTCAAACCACGAGTTGTGGAACAACGCCGCGAGGATGCCCAGGACGACGCCGACGATAATGGCAATCAGCGTGGCCGCCAGAGCCAGTTCCAGCGTCGCGGGCAGGCGCTGCCACAGGTCTTGCTGGACCGGCTGGCCGGTGCGCCAACTCTTGCCCAAGTCGCCGCGCGCCAGTTTCGCCACGTAGTTCACAAACTGGACGGGCAGGGGCTTGTCCAGCCCCATCTCCTTCTCCATTTGCGCCAGCAGTTCCGGCTTGGCGTATGGGCCAACGCGCACCGCCGCGGGGTTCCCCGGCAAGATGCGGGTGATGATGAACACCACCACCACGACGCCGCACAGCGTTACAAAAGCCAGCGCAAGCCTGCGCAGTACATACCGTCTCAGCGATCCCAAAGTCTTCTCCACCCCAGCGTAATCTTGGCGTCGGCCTCCGAAGCGCAGGCCCCGGAGGCCGACGCCCTCACAGAATCCCCAGAACGATGCCCCGCGCTACTTCTTGCCCATGTAGGCGAACCGCAGGCACAGGTCATCCAGTTTGGCGAAGCCGTAGAAGTTCTTGCTCATCGCCACGATCCAGTCGGGCTGATGCAAGTACGCCCACGGGGCCTCGCTCACGATGATCTGCTGCGCCTCATCCATCAACTTCTGGCGAGCGGCCGGATCCACCGTCCAGGTAGCCTGTTGAATCAGTTCATCCACGCGCGGGTTGCAGTAGTCGGCGAAGTTCGTGAACGCCCCGCACTTCAGCAGGAACGTCAACTGGTAGGCGGGGTCGTTGCCCCACGAATACCAGTCGTGGATGAAGAACGGCAACTGATGCTTGTACAGTTTGTCAAAGAAGTCGGCGTCGGTCAGGCGGTTGACCGTAACCTCAACGCCGGCCTCGGCCAGGGACGCCTGAATCCACACGGCGGCATCCACGTCCCAGGGGATGGACTGGCGGACCGACAGTTCCAACTTCAGGTTGGAGACGCCCGCTTCCTTCAGCAACTGCGCCGTCTTCTTGGTGTCGGTCTCGTAGTTCCAGAAGGACGGGTTGTGCAGCGGCATCCCCTTGGGGATAGGCGAGTAGGCCCGCTGGCCATAGCCGTACAGCACCTTGTCCAGGATGGTCTGGTACGGGATGCCGTAGGAGATGGCCTGCCGCACCTTGACGTTGTCAAACGGCGGGATCTTGTTGTTCATCCCCAGGTAGAACAGGCGGGTGTAGTGGATGGCCTTGACCTTCACGTTGGGGTCGGCCTTGAGCGCGTCAATGTCCTTGAACGGCAGGCCCAGCGCCAGGTCAATGTCGCCCTTCTTCAGCAGCAACTCGCGGTCTTCGGGCGAGGGCACCACCTTGGCGATGACCTTGGAGTTCTGGAAGAAGCCGGGGCCTTGCCAGTAGTTGGGGTTCGGCTCAAAGACGTACTCCACGCCCGGCTCCCACTTGGTCAGGATGTACGGCCCGCTGGGGTTCGCGTTCTTGCGGTACCAGTCAAAGGCCCAGGGGTCATCAGCCGTGGCGTGGGCTTTCGTTGTGGCCGGGTCCATCGCGCCGAACACCTGGAAGGCCAACTGCGGGATCAGCAGGGCGCCCTGCTGCTGCAGGTTGATCTTCAGGGTGTACTTGTCCACGACGACCACATCTTCCGCCTTGGAGAAGCCCATGAACTGGGTCAGCAGCGGGATGTAACTGCGCGGAGCGGTCAGGGCGCGGTCAAAGGTGTGCTTGAAGGATTCCGCGGTGATCTCGGTCCCGTCGGCGAACTTGGCGCCCTGACGAATCTTCAGCGTGATGGACTTGCCGTCGGGGGCCACGGCGAAGGACTCGGCCAGGCCGGGCACGTACTCCAGTTGCCCCTCCAGGACGGTCCCATCGGCATCGGGCACCAGTTTCTGCTGGAGCATCGGCTCATACAGGTTGGCCGTCGCGTAGTACCCCGCGTCGCTCCGGAACTCCATCGGCTCAATGTGGTCAATGTCGCTGTCCAGCGCCAGGACGATCACCGGCTTGGTTGGGACGGGCGTCGGCGTGGGCGGCGGCGGGGTGGTTGGCTCCGGCGTGGGGGTAGGCTTGGCCTGATACGGCGGCGGCGCGGTGGGCGTAGCCTTCTTGGCGCAGGCCGCCAGGCCCGCTACTGCCAGGCCGAGCACCAAAACGAGCACCAGAATCTTGAACCAACGATCGGTACGCATGGACACTCCTCCTCGTTCCTGAACTTACAGATTTGGGTAACCACGCTGTTGAAAACCCGCCAGCATCTGTTGTTGTCTCACCTCCCTTCGTCTCCAGTCGTGGCACAGTGAAGCGCTTATCCTCCGAATGCCTTCACCATAAACGTTACGGTATCGCCCTCCTGCAAGGGCGCATCCCAGCCCTCCGCCAGCCGCTGCACCGGCACGCCGTTCACCAGCGCCAGCACCATGTCCCGTTGCAGGCTCGCCAGGGGCGCGCGCGGGTCTGCCCGACGCTGCAACTCGGCCCAGAGCCGCCCCACCGTCAGCCCGCCGCTGTACGCCACGAGTTCTTCCTCCATGCGGCCGCTCTGGGGGTGGCTCAGCCCGAACAGCCGCAACCGTATGCCCATGCGCTCCCTGGCCATCTCGCATCCCTCGCCGCGTCAGGGAATCTGCGGAATGCCCACGCACACCGAATCCAGGCCCAGGAACTTCAGCGTGCTCTGCCGAGGGATGCTGGTCTCCAGGTCCCAGCCGTGCGCCGTGTAATACTGATCCAGCAAGTTCTCCAGCATGGCGGCGTCGGTAATCATCCCCTTGTTCGGCCCATCGGGCACTGGCTCGTTCATCATGCGCCACGGCAGTCGGTCGTCCTTACGGCGCGCCCCCTCGCGCACGTTGAAGCACTTCTCAATGGTAACCATGCGGCGGGCCGCCAGCATCAATTCTTCCTCCGACATGGGCACGCCCACGGCCAGGCTGAACATCTGCGCCATGTTCTCCGGATTCACGGCGAAGGCCGCGGTGGACGTGAAGACGCAGAACCCGAGCGCCTCGCTGGCCCCGTAGCACTGCTCGTGCCACAGGACAATCTCGGCGCGCTTCTCGGTCAGGCGGGGGTCGGCGTACTTCTCGTCGCCGGTAACCTTGCGGATGACGTCGCGCGATTCCTGGGTGAACCCAAACTCCGCGTAGGTCTCCGTCATCAGGTGATCGGGGCCGCGCGGGTTGACGGCGAAGGCCAGGGCGTAACTCTTGGCGGCGCGGGTATCCACCGCCGACTGCTCCAGCCCCTTCGCCTGGATGGCCCACTTCCACGAATCCCCGCCGATCTCCTCGGCGGCCGCGCGCGTCCCCTCGGCCAGCAGGTCGCCCAGAAGCCCTTCGCGGCGGGCGATGCGCTGAATCAGGTCCAGTTGCGCCTCCGCATTCCCAAAACGCAGGTCCAGCCCGTCGGCCTGCTCCGGCGAAATCAGGCCCTTCTCGTAGGTCTCCATGGCCCAGGAGATGACATGGCCTGTGGATATGGTATCCATTCCCAGGTCGTTGCACAGTTGGTTGGCCTTGAGCACGGCCTCAATGTCGGTGATGCCGCACTCGGCGCCCAGGCTCATCACCGTCTCCAGTTCGGGGCCGGAATCCAGCACGTCGCCCCATTTCGGCGAGCGGCTCCTCACGAAACGATGGCAGGCGGTGGAACAAGCGAAGCACGATTCGCGGCCGATGAGGTACCCCTCGCTCAACAGGTACTGGCCGCTGAGCCGCTCTCCGTGCTCAATGGTAACGCGGCTGAAGTTGTACGCCGCCAGCATGCCCATCTCGTTGAGGCCGGGGATGGACCCCGCGGTGCCCCAGTTGTACAGGCTCTCGGAACCGGCGTCCGCTGCCAGCGCCCCGCGCACCTTCCGCGCCAGGGCGAAGAACTCCTTGCCCTTGGCGGGGCGCAGGCCGCCCGTGCCCCTGGCGGCGATGGCCTTCAGGTTCTTGCTGCCGAACACGGCGCCGATGCCGCCGCGGGAAGCCGAGTTGTAGCGCGAGACCACGAAGCAGGCGAACTTCACCTTGTTCTCGGCGGCGGGGCCGATGATGCCGGTCTGGATCGTGGGGTCGCCGATTTCCTCCTTGATGAGGTCATCCACCTCGCGGGTCCCCTTGCCCCACAGATGCTCCGCCGAGCGCAGTTCCACCTTCCCGTCGTCAATCCACAGGTACACCGGCCTGGACGCCACGCCGTGGATCATCACGTAGTCGTAGCCGGCATACTTGATGGCAGCGCCCAGATGGCCGCCCACGCTGACCTTCAGGTAAAGGCCGGTGGCCGGGCTTTTCGTCGTGATGGACGAGCGGCCAGACGAAGGGGCGCTGGTGCCCGTCAGGGTGCCGGTGCTGAAGATGATGACGTTCTCAGGCCCCAGCGGGTCGGCTCCGGCAGGCACCTGCTCGTACAGCCATTTCGCCGCCAGGCCGCGCCCGCCCAGGTACTTCTGTAGGTCTTCCAGCGGAACGTCCTCTACCCACGTGGTGCGCTTGGACAAATCCACATGCAGAAGCCGCTGTTTGGCGATGTCGCGAAGCATGTTCCCCCTCCTATCGGCCACGGTACTGCGCCGCAACTGTGTGCGCGTGCGCCAGGCGCTTCACCTGCGCGGTCGGCATGGCCTCGCCGAAAGACAGCGCCCCGTAGATGCAGTGATCCACGCACACGGGGCTGCCGTCGCACAAGTCGCACATGATGGCCACGCCGCGCTCCTCGTTCATGTCGGCGGCCCCAAACGGGCACGCGCGCACGCAATCCCCGCACCCGATGCATTCTTCCTCGTCAATGCGCACCACGGGCACCGACGCATCCCTGCGCACGGCTCCCGTGGGACATGCGGCGATGCACGGCGCGTCGGCGCAGTTGACGCACACCACCGGCACGTTCATGCCCACATCGTGCAATTGCATCACGCGAATGCGCGAGAGGCTTGGGGCGAAAACGCCCTCCTTCGTAAACGAACAGGCCAGTTCGCACGCCTTGCAGGCGGTGCATTTGGCCGCGTTGATGTGGATGTTCACGATATGCGCCTCGTCCATAGTTGCCTACTCCTTTCCCTGCGCGTGATCGGCCGGCCTCTCCAGCCGCTCCAGAAAGATGCTATACCCGCCGTCTGCGGCCAGTTCGGGGTACAGGGCCTCCCCGCCGGCGCGCACCAGCAGGGCCATCTGCGCCACCCGCCTGCCCAGGCTCCGAGCCGCGCGCACGGTTACCAGCGCGTCCTCATCGCCTTGCTCCACGAGTTTGCGCAGCGAGTTCTTGCCGTCGCCGCAGCGCGTCCACCCCGCCGCCGAGATGTACGACTCCCAGGGGTCGCCCGTAACCGGAATCCCGCCCATGACCAGGGCGTGATGGATGAGTTGCGTGGCCGCCTGCTCCTGGCCCGCAAAGATGTGCGCGCCCTGGACGATGATCCCGATGACCCGCAGGCTTTTCGCCACCACCCCGCCGTAGTAACTCCACAAACTGTTGCCCAGTCGGTCTATGAAACACTTGAGTTGCCCCGGAATGCCCAGATGGTACACCGGGATGGAGTAGATGATGGCATCGGCGGCGGCCCACTTGTCCCGCAGGGCGGCGAAATCGTCCTGGATGGAGCATTCGCCGTTGCGCTTGCCGCACGTGTAGCACGACACGCACGGGCCGATCTTCAAGCCAGCCAGACTGATTACCTCAACCTGCATTCGGTCGCCCGCCGCCTTCTGCGCCTCCTCCACCGCCAGGTCCAGCAGGTAGCGGCTGTTACCCGTGCGGCGCGGACTTCCGCATATGCCCAACAGCGACAGCGGCTTCATCCCTGGACTCCAGAACGGGCGCTGTGCACGGCATCGGCCAGGCGGCGCGCCGCCTCGGTCATTTTGGCAAACTCGCCCGCCGCCACCCACTTCTTGTTCACCAGGCTTCCCCCCACGGCCACGGCCACCGCGCCAGCCTTGATGTAGTCGCCTGCGTTCTCCACCTCCACGCCTCCGGTGGGCACAAGCGGGGCCTGCGGCAAGGGCGCTCGCACCGCCTTGATGTACTCCGGCCCGCCCAGCGACGCCGGGAAGACCTTGATGAGGTCGGCCCCGGTCTCCATCGCCGCCACGATCTCGGTCGGCGTCAACACGCCGGGCACCGCCACGACGCCATAGCGATGGCACAGTTCCACCGTCCGGGGATTCAGGTTGGGCGAGACGACAAACCGGGCCCCCGCCAGCACGGCCGCCCGCGCCGACTCCGGATCCAGCACGGTGCCCGCGCCAAGGATGACCCTGTCGCCGAACTTGGCCGTCGCGGATTCCAGAATGTCCAACGCGCCGGGTGTCGTCATGGTGAACTCAATGATGTCCACTCCACCCTCAAGGATGGCATCCGCGACCTTTTGCAGCGATTCGGCGCTGTCCAGGCGCACGATGGCGATGACCCCCGTGCGCAGGATTCGGGCGATGATATCCTGCTTGAACATGCGAAAACCTCCATGCCCCCTAGCGGACGATGCGCAGCCCCGCGCCTTTCAGAAGGGCCTCCACCTCGGCCAGGGTGGCCCAGTTGAAATCTCCCCACGACGTTTGCTTCAGCACCGAGAAGGCATTGCCGTACAGCACGCCCGCCGCCACGCCCTGCGTCAGATACCCGTACAGGAAACCGGCGGTGTAGGCGTCGCCGCCGCCCACCCGGTCCACCACCTCCACGTCGTACAGGCGGTCGTCGTACACGTTGCCCTCGCGATCCACCGCGATGGCCGTCCAGGTGTTGCGCCACACCGAGGGCGTTTCCCGCAGGGTGATGGTAACCACCTTGAACCCGAAGCGGTCAATCAGTTTGCGTGCCACATCTATATAGGAATCGGCCTTGACGCCGAAGACTTTCTCGGTGTCTTCCTCGGTCGTGGAGAGGATGTCCACCATCTGCATGAGCGGCTCTTGCACCTGCCGCGCCTTCTGGGTGCTCCACAGTTTGGCGCGGTAGTTGAGGTCGTAACTCACCAGACAGCCATGCCGCTTTGCCGCTTCCATCGCCTCGGCGACGACCGCGGCCGCCGAATCGCTCAGGGCGGGCGTGATGCCGGTGGTGTGGAACAGGCGGGCGCCGCGCAGCACTTCGTCCCACTTCACCTCGCCGGGCCGAATGCGGCTTATGGCCGAGCCTTCGCGGTCGTACAGCACCGAACTGGCCCTGGGCGCGGCCCCGTACTCCACAAAGTACAGCCCCATGCGGTCCTCGGAAGTCCAGACGATGTGCGACGTGTCCACGCCGAACTCGTTGGCCTTGTTGCGGGCCATGCGCCCCAGGGGGTTGTCGGGCAGGCGGCTGACCCAGGCGCTCTTCAATCCGAGCCGCGCTACGCCCGTGGCCACGTTCAGTTCCGCGCCGCCCACCGTTACGGCCAGCGAAGTAACTTGCTCCAGGCGCTGGAACCCCGGCGCCGCCAAACGAATCATGGTCTCACCAAAGGTAACGACATCCATGACAACGATGCCTCCACTGAAGAATGGTTGCTCACACTACCCTGTAGGGCACGCCCTGCCTGCCGGGCATCGCCTCGCCCGACGGCAAGGCTCCCAGTTGCCGGCTGGCCCGCTTGCCCACCGACAGGACACGCTCCACCAGCCCATCCTCGCGAATGGCGCGGGTTATCCGCTCCACCGGCCCCGAGACGCTGATGGCAGCCGCCACCGCGCCCACATGGTTCCACAGCGGGATGGCGACGCACATCACATCTTCCTCGTGCTCGGCGTTGTCCAGCGCATACCCGCGCTCCCGCACGCGCTCCAATTCCTCCATCAGCGCGTCCACCGTCGTGATGGTGTTGGCAGTGAAGCGCCTCATGCCATTCTTGGAGAAGAACCCGCGGACGACACCCGGATCCTGATAGGCCAGGAGGGCCTTGCCAACGGCCGTGCAGTAGGCCGGCGACCTCCCGCCGACACGCGAACTCATCAGGCCGATGGGCTGAAGCCCCTCCAGTTTCTCCAGATAGATGACCTCCATCATGCGAGGATCCAATACCGTCAGGTGGACGGTCTCCCGGCTGGCGTCGCGCAATTCCACCAGGAACGGATACACGCGCTCGCGGACGTTGAGGTGCGCCAGAAACGTGCTGGTGGGCTTCAGGATGCTGACGCCGACCCGATACCGCCCCGTGGTCTCGTCCTGCTCCACGTAGCCCCGACTCTCCAGCGTCGCCAGGAGCCGGAACGTGGTGCTTGGGTTCAGCCCGATGCGGTCGCTCACCTCCATCAGCGACAACGCGGGCTCGTCCGTAGAGAAGGCTTCCAGGACGTCTAGCGCGCGCAGCACCGCCCGGATATGGTACCGTTCGTTCTCCGCAGATTTGCTCTGCATGCGAGTCATCCCTCCGCGATGGGATAGCGACCGTGCTTCTGCGCGGCCTCAAACATGGCAAACAGGTTCTCCAGCGGCACGTTGGGCTGAATGTTGTGGACGGAGTTGAGGATGTAGCCCCCGCCAGGCGCGAACACGCGAATTTTGCGCTTGACTTCCTCCTCCACGTCCTGTGGCGTGCCGAAGGGCAACACGCGAATCGCATCTATCCCGCCCCAGAACGTCAGGCGGTCGCCGTAATCCCGCTTGAGCCGTTCGGGCTCCATCTTGGCGGCGTCGGTCTGCACCGGATTCAGCGCGTCCACGCCCATGTCAATCAGATCGTCCAACAGGTCGTACACCGACCCGCAGGTGTGCCACATGACGGGCGCCCGCGTCCGCGACTTGATGGCCTCCATCAGCCGCGCATGTCGGGGCTTGATGAGTTTGCGGTACAGTTCCGGCCGGATGCAGGTCCTGTCCTGATGCCCCATGTCGTCGGACACCGAGACCACATCCACCAAATCGCCCACCTCGTCCAGAACATCCTCTACCACGCCCAGCAGCGACTCGGTGATGGCGTCAAAGATCGTCTCCATCAGCCGAGGTTGCGCGATCAGGTCCACGAACCAATCCTCAAACCCGCGCACGAATTGGCTGCACTGTAGCACCCAGATGGACAGGTTGAGCACCAACGCCCGATCCGTGGACTCGCGCTGTTTGCGGACGCGCTCACGAAGTCCGCGGGTGTAGCCCGGGTCGTGCGGGTCGGGCCATGGATGGTTTAGCACGTCGTGGATCGTGATCTCGCCGCCCAACGGGGGCTTGAGCATGTCAAAGTAGTGGGATGTCGGCGGCTTGTGCCAGGTGATGCCCCACGAATCGCGGTAAACGTTTTCGCCCAGTTCCACAAACTGATTGCGTTCCAACTCGGGCGGGCCGTAGAAAACGCCAACCGTGTCCACGTGGAAGATGTCCAGAATGCGCTCGTCCACCATGCACACCTGCTGGGATCGCTCCATGACGACCGTGGGGCTGTCAATGCCCAGATGCCGCTTGAGTTCCTCGTACTTCGGGATCGTGATGGTGGTGATCCACGTGCTGCCAAAATCCACCGGCACGCGGTCGGGTTCGCGGTGCGCCAGCGCCGTGAGGACACGTTCCCGGCTGTTCATTCCACCAACTCCTCCAACGGGCGATAGGTCAGGTCGGGGCGGCCGTACCGTTCGGGGCTGAAGGCCTGCGCCCCAACGTCCGTGCGCACGGCTTCGCGCAGGCGCTCGTGGCAAGGCGCACCCACCAGCGCCACCTCCGTCCCTGCCTTCAGTTCCACGCTCATCAGCCCGCGGCCCGTGGTGGGGTCAAGGAGCAGCACCAGGTCGGGGAACATGGCCCGCACCTTGCCTTCAATCTCCAGGAGCATGGTCTCGTTCTTGATCACGAGCCGCGCCGTCTGGCCTCGGTGCGCCCCCTCGCCCTGAATGGTGGCCGTCGTGAAATAGAAGCCCAGTTTCTCCTCTTCGTCCAGCCTGAGAATCCGACCGGTGAAGAGGCGTGTGCCCTTCATCTCGGCGGCGATCACCGCGATGGGGTCGCCGCCGAGCCGCCGCGCGGCTTGCACGGCACGGCCCAGGCGCAGGGCCTTGCTGATGGTTCCGGGGACCACTGCCTGCTTCGCCTGTCGCCCGGTCATCGGGTAGTGGTTGTTGGCGCCCAGCCCGCCGCCATTGCTCACAACCCACCGGCCCAGTTGATCGGGGTAGGTGGGGCTGACCGCGCTCTGGACAATCACCACGTTGCCGTAGTAGTCTATGAGCGGCATCGGCGTGAGCGAGACGCCATGGCCGATGAAACTCGTCATCTGGGTCTCTGGCGCGGACCGGCCCAGGGCGTCGCCGTCAATGATGGGGATGCCCAACCGCGCCCCCAACGACAGTACCACCGGCGTGTTGAGCCCGCCCACCTCAAACGGGACCATGTGGTCTATCTTGCGGCCCAGGATGCCCTCCATCACGCGGGTTACGGCTTCCAGTTCAAACCGCTCCTCCCAGTGGGCCATGATGGCGTCGGTGCCAAACTCCTCCAGTTTCTTCACCGAGCCCATGATGCCGCCCGAGACCACGGTTGCGTCGTCGGCGATTTCTTCCAGGGGGATAATCTGGGGGTGCCGATTGTGGGCGAAGTCATTCTGCATGATGGCCTTGCCCCATTCGGGGGAGCCTCCGCCGCCCGTGCCCAGGATGGCCAACCCTTCCAAGAGAGGGTCCACGTCCGCGGGTGTAAATGAATAGACCGGCATAAGCAACCTCCGCTGCAAAACGGCCTGGACGAGATGTAACGAAAGCGTCGCCGCCAGGGAAAGGCACTCACGCGGCGCGCGGGGCTTTTTTGTTCTGTGAAAACGATTTTTACTGACCGATAATAGTATACACGGAATTTCGTGCGTTGTCAAGACTTTACCCTGCCGGTAATGCACCGGTGTGCTAACATGGCCGCGAAACGCTTGACGTCTGGGGCAGAGTGTGGTACAATGGATACCGAGTTACAACGTTGGAATTTGGGCGATTGGGTTCTCCGGATGTAAAAACTTACGAAAGGAGA
>DAOTVT010000029.1:0-2474 GCA_034436295.1 Anaerolineae bacterium
CAATAAGGGCCAGTGCCTGGAAGTAACCCTGCGTATCCTCAGAATCCACCTCATCCTCGGCCAGTCCAGACCGGCTGTGCAAGCCTACTACGCCATGGCCTACAACCCCTACGGCCCGACGCGTGCCGAGTATGCCTGGTCCTTCGGCCGCATGTACATGCCCTTCGCGGATGGCGTGCTCATCGGCCACGAGTTCTGGGACATCATCGGCGGCCCAGGGGCGTATCCAGAGCTCCTTGCCATCTACCAGGAAGTTGGGCGAGAGAAGGGCAAGTACATGCTGGACGCGCTCGCCTTCGGCTTCTGACCCCCGTCGCCCTTATCAAGCCCGATGGGCTGCGCTACATTGCGGCCACCGTGGAATCTCATCGTGGAGGCTGCCATGCTGCGCAAAGCCATCGTGCGCTCGTTTGACGCCAACGCGCGCGTCGCCGTGGTGGAGTACTGGGGCGACGCCGACCGCCGCACCGCGTCGGTGCGCGTGGCGACCCACGTGGACGCCGCCATGCTCGCCCCGGGCGCGCTGGTGGAGGTCTGGGCCGACCCGGCCGACCCGCCCGACCAGGCCCTGGTCGTCGCGTCGCGCGCGGCCCTCGCCAGCCCCGATCAGACCATCCAGCACGCGCACGACCGCCTGGACAACGCCTTCGGCCCGGCGTCGCTCGCATCCCGATGGTACAACCGCGTCGCCGCCCCCTCGTCGCCCAACGTCCACGACGCCGAGTTCACCGCCAGCCCCATCGGCGCCAACGGCTGGGCGTGGGCCGCGGAACCCGGCGCGGCCACCGGGTCGGGCTGGAGCGTGAGCATGTACCCCCACTGGCTGTACGTCTGGCAGTCCACGAGCGCGAATCCGAACCCCGCCGAACTGCGCTGCACAGACCCGGGCAAACTGCCGCGCTACAAGATGGCGCTCGTGTTCTTCTACCCGGCCACCAGCGCCAAATTCGTGCTCCGTTCGGTGAGGGACGCCGACAACTACACCGAGTTTGAGATGTCGGGCGCGGGCATCAAGGCGTACAAGTGCATCGGGGGCGTGCGCACGCAGGTTGGGAGCACCGTGCCCATCTACCCGATGTACTACTTCCTCATCCTGGGCAATCTGGCTTCGGGCGACTACCTGACGTGGCAGTGGGGCACGCCGTGGGGCGCGGGGTTCGTCAATTTCCCCGCCGACTCGTCGCCCGGCCTGCGCGCCGCCGACATCGCCTACTACTCCTTGCAGTTCTACCGCGGCACCATCAACTTTGAGACGTTCATGGTGGACGCGGTGCGGTTCTGGTCGTAGCGGCGGGGCTAGAAGACGCGGCGCGACTGCCACAGGAGATAGAACACGCCGCCGAGGACGAGGATGAGCAGAAGGCCGCGGCCGCCCACGCGCTGATAGATTTCCCCCAACAGCACCAGCACCAGAAATCCGCCGATGATGCCGCGGGCCTGCTGCCACAGGTCGGCGCGCGGGGCGTCGGGCGGCGCGGGGCGCGATACCGCACGGGCGCGGCGCGCGTCGTAGGCGGCGCGCAGCGATGGGTCGCTCAGCACGCGGTGCGCCTCGTTGATTCGTTGCATGCGGGCGGTGGCATCGGCGCTCGGGTTCACGTCGGGGTGATACTTGGCCGCCAGCCGCCGATAGGCCGCGTCAATCACCTCCGTCTCGGCGTTGGGGTGCACCTGTAGGATGGCGTAGTAGTCGGGTTCCTCCGTCATGGCGCAAGTATAGCCGCAACAGGCCCCGCCGCCAAACGTCGGGCCTGGACGCGAATTGACGCCCCGCGACGGCGCTGCTACAATGCCACTGCCCCGCCGAGGGACGTTGCCCGTAGGAGGCCCCATGCCGAGCGAAAACGTAGAGTTGGAACTCCGCTTTGACCTGACGGATTACATCCGCGCTACCACGCGCCTGCTGTTCACGCAACCCACATTTGTCGCGATCCTCACCATGACCGCCGTGGCGATTGTGTACGCGATGTACCTGGCCATACGCGACGCCGCGGCCATGGGGTTCGGGCGGGCGCTGCTGGCCCAGGCTCCTATCCTGCTGTTCCTGCTGGTGCCGGCGGTGCTGTGGGTGTCGCTGCGGCGGCAGGGCGCCCGCGTCATCGCCCGCCAGCGGGCCAACAACGAGCGCATCTTCTACATCTTCTCCGACGACGGGTTCGTGCAGCGCGTTACCTCGGATCGGGGGCGCAACGAGGAGACGGGCACGTGGGACACGTTCGCCAAAGTGGTGGAGACGCCTCACGATTTCCTGTTGCTGTTGCCGCGCCAGGGGGCGGTCTTCCTGCCCAAGACGTGCTTCGCCTCGGATGAGCAGATCGCGCGCTTTCGGGAGATTGTGCGGCGCGCCCTGGGCGATCGGGCGAGACTGCGCCGCGAAAGGTGAGGGCGGCCCCTCACCCTGGCCCGCTGCGGCGGCTATGGGAAGCCGCCCTACGTGCTCGTCGCGAGTGAGGCGGCTATGGAAAGCCGCCCTA
>DAOTVT010000030.1:0-34140 GCA_034436295.1 Anaerolineae bacterium
CGCATATCCCGAAGGGTCGCTGACCTGTGCGCGGAAGTTCCAGGACCACCCCGGAGCGCCGTTGGACTGTGCAGGCGCGAATGTCCCGATCACCGGCATTCCAGTAGGGGACGGTGCGCGCTCCGCCAGGGACTGTGCAGAAGGCACGGCTTCAATTGCGGGCGTCGGTTTGTCCGGCGGGATGATCTTGCTGGTGCTCGCAGTCGTCCGATCCGGATTCAGGAAGCCGGGCGACGGCAGCCCAGGGTACACGTCAGGGGAGCGGAAAACAGGCTTGAAATCGGGACCTGCGTCCACGGGTATCGGTGCCTCGGGTTCAGGCGCCACGCCGTCGCGCTGGGCCGATGCGGCGCTGCTGGCTCCCACTACGCACTGCCCGATCAGCACGTAGCCATCCTGGAAGTTCTGGTTGTCGTAGATGTAGCCCCAGACATCTTTCGTGCCCTCTGTGCCGGCCTTGAACGTGATGTTCCAGTTGACGGTCAGGACCTTCGCGCTCTGAGAGGCAGAGGAGGCGCCGACATCCAGGATCGCGTACGCGGTTTCTATTGTTCCGGGCGTGCCCATGACAAGCCCGCCGATCCAGGAACTGCCATTGTAGACGAACATCTTCCCATCCGAGAGCCTGTAGTAGGCACGGAAGTGTTCGGTGTAGGGCGATGTCTGCATTGTAAACCGGATGTAGGCGGTTTTCAGGGTGTTCGTACCGTCCTCGTCCGAGTAGGTAACGGTGAAGGTCTGCGGCGTTCCCACAACCACGGTGCCCGACGCGGGCGAGAGGCCGCCCACGTTAGGGAACATGTTCACGCGCCAGGTTCCCAGGTTCACCCAGCCCGTGGACTGGGATTTGGAGTCCACTGCCTTCAGGTACACTTTCCAGTTGACCGATGTCGTGGGTTGTTTGGGCATGAAGATCCAGGTTACGCGGACCTGCGAAGTCGTGGTAACCACTGTTGTTTGGGATACGTCCAGGGTAACGTTGGTGTTGGTCAGTTGGACGTTCGCGCCGGGCTCAAACCCGCCTACCCAATCTGTGTTGGCGTCGTTGCGGATGTACAGTTTCCGCGCGACGACGTCATATCGGAACTGCTGAGTGTTGTCGGTGGCGGTGGTGTTCCACATGAGGTAGACATCGCGCAGGTCGCTGGAGCCGTTGCCATCTTCATAGACGGCCTGGAAGGAACGCCAATAGTCTGGCATGGAGTTGTAGCCGGAGGGGCTTACGGAGACCGCCGTCGGCGCATAGTTCACCGTGAGGTTGAGTTGCACGTCGGTGCCCTCGTGCCATGTGCCAGTCTGGTCGGTGAGGTTGCCACCTACTTTGAACACCACGGTGTCGCCCTCATTCCCGCCTTCCACTACGCCAGGCGTTGTCGGGTCGTCTCCGGGGACGGTGATGGTGTAGACCGAGGTCTGCTGCCCATTCACGGTGGTCAGAAACGTGGTCGTCTCGGCGTATTTCACTCCATTGATCCATGCGGAGACGGACGTGCCGTTGGGGACGTTGGCACCGTTCGCCTTGACCGTGCCGTAGAACGCGGAGGGCAACCGCGGCGGCTCGTCCGCGACAGCAGGCATTACGAGGGAGAACAGCAAGAAGAGCGCCAGGACGGCTCCAAGTTTGCGTTTCTTCTGATCTGCCATAGGGGACTCCTCACTCCGTGATATCACGCAGGCGATCAAGACCTGCGCTTTGCCAGGCTCACTCCCAGTATACGGGTTGGAGCGTGGCGGTTCAATAGGAAAATAGTACCCTGCTACGCTTGACGAACGCCGGGTGGGCTGGCGGAGATACGGCCGCGCGTCTGCTGTCAGGTCTGTGGTTGCCCAACCTCTGCGAGAATGGGCTCGGCCAGTTCGTAGTGGCCGAAGGGTGGCATGAGGCAGATGCCGTGGAAGCCAGCCTCTCTTGCCGCTTGTCGCAGAGCGCGGGCGATGGCAATGCCTTCTTGCACCGCATCGTGGCTCTGGGCCATCCGCCTGCGCAGCGCGTCGGGAATTTGGATTCCGGGCACGTGCTGGTTCAGGTACTCCGCATGGGCTGCCGAGTACAGGGGCAGGATGCCCATGATGACCGGCACGCCATACCCGCTTGTCTGTTCCTGAATGTGCGGTATGGTCTCCTCGTCGTAAATGGGCTGGGTGATGACAAAGGCGGCTCCCGCTTGCACCTTGTGCGCAAGTTTGGCCAACTCGGCCTTGCGCGCCTTGGGAGATGGATCAAAGACGGCCCCCACAACTTGCCCCAGGTCGGCGCAGAGCCGAATGAGGTCCAGTACGGTGAGGTCGTGGACGGCTTTGGCGGGCTTTCTGTCGGAGAAGGTTATCGGGTCGCCGGACACGGCCAGCAGGTGGCGTATGCCCGCGGCTCTAGCGCCGAGAATCTCCGCTTCCAAGGCCACACGGTTGCGATCGCGGACGGTCAGGTGCACGATGGTGTCCCATGGAGTCTGCGCGCGCACGATGGAGCCCAACAGGGTTGCGCTCATGCGAGGCCGCGCCATGGGCGAGTCGGCCACGTTGACGAAGTGGATGCACCCTGCTGGCAGGGCGCGCAAGCAGTTGAGGATGCGGGTGGGGTCGGATCCTCTGGGCGGGAGCACCTCCAGGCAGTGCACGAAGGTGCTCGCCGCCAGTTCGGGCAGTGTCGGGTTTTCCATGCTTCGGGTGCACCTAGAGCAGGGTCTTGAGGTCAAAGTCGTCCAGCAACATCTGGCTTGCTGCTGCTTCTACGGGTGCCTTGCGATTGACAAGCCGCGTCATGAGGGTAACGCTCTTGCGGTCGCCGAGGAGGATGGCCCCGACCAGTGCGCCGTCCTTGAAAACGAGTTTCTTGTACAGCCCTTTGTTCGGATCGCTTCGCCTGTAGGAAGTGTAGCCTGGCTCTTCCGGGTTCACGACTCCGATGGACGTGAGGTCTATGCCCATGACTTTCAGCGTGTTGATAGGGGTTGTGCCTGCATAGGTTTCGCTCTGCGAGCGAATCATGTTGGCGGCGGCGACACGTGCCTGTTCTATGGCGGCGGGGATAATCCCGTAGATGCGCTCGCGGAACTCGGCCACGTCGCCTGCGATGTAGATGTTCGGATCGCTGGTTTGCATGTATTCGTTTGCCAAGACGCCGCGGTTCACCGTCAGGCCTGCGTCCTTTGCCAACTGGAGTTTGGGCCGAATGCCAGCAGAAAACAACACCATGTCGCAGGGGACGGTTTTGCCTTCTTTCAGTTGCACGCCCACGGCGGTGTCGGTGCCGACGATCGCCTCAACGGTCGCGCCCGTGATGACCGAGATTCCCATTTGCTCAATGAGTTGCGTCAGGATGGCTGCGCCCTCTGCGTCCAGTTGTCGTGGCAGGAGGCGTGGGAAAACCTCAATGACCGTAACGTTCAGCCCCAAGGCGCTCAGCCCGCGTGCGCTTTCCAGACCGAGCAGCCCACCGCCGATGACGACAGCAGTCCCCTTGTCCTGCGCGTAGTCATGGATCGTCTGCGCGTCGTCCAGGGTGCGTAGCGTGAAGCAACCCTTGAGCGTAGCGTTGGCTATGGGCGGGACGAACGAGTACCCCCCACATGCCAGCATCAAGGCGTCATAGGGAACTTTCTCGCCCGACGCGAGCACGATTGCGCGTTCCTTCGGGACTATCTGCGAGACCGGCGTATCCAGATGCACGCGAATGCGGCGCTTGGAATACCACGATTCGGGGTACGGGTACAGTTCTTCTCGCTGGTAGCGGCCGGCCAGAAAGTCTGGCAGCCATGGACGGCGATAATAGGGGTACTTCTCGTCGGCGTAGATGGTAATCTGTGCGTTGGGATCGCCTTCCGCCAAGGTTGCTGCCGCGGTTACTCCGGCGATTCCGTTGCCGATGATGACATACTGTCGCGCCATTTTGTATCCTCCGTGATGGGGGGTGAGGTGAAGCCTTTGCCGCAGTGTAGCATGGAGAGTGTCGGGTGTCAAGACTTTGTCGGCGCTGTCTCGCAGTGGTATACTCTCTGCGGGAGGTTCCGAACGTGAGCGGAGAAAGGTTCATTACGGTAGTCGGGGCCGGGCTGGCGGGTTCTGAGGCGGCGTGGCAAATTGCCCGGCGGGGTGTGAGAGTGCGCCTGTACGAGATGCGCCCGCTTGTCATGACGCCCGCGCACCGCACGGATAGGTTTGCCGAGTTGGTGTGCAGCAATTCGCTGGGGTCAGATTTGCCGGATCGGGCGTTAGGCCTACTCAAGCGCGAACTGGAGATGCTAGGGTCGCTGATCATACGATGCGCACGGGAGACGGCAGTGCCCGCGGGTGGCGCGCTGGCTGTGGGCCGCGAGGAGTTCTCCCGGAGGGTAACCGAAAGCCTGGAATCTCACCCGCTGGTTGAAGTTGTGCGGCAAGAAGTTCGGGAGATTCCGACAGGGGTAACCGTGCTCGCAACAGGGCCGCTGACCAGCGATGCGCTCGCAAGCCGAATTGTGGAGGCCGTGGGCGCGGAGCACCTGAGTTTCTTTGACGCAATGGCCCCCATCGTTGCGGCAGACTCCATAGACATGACGGTGGCATTTGCCGCATCTCGCTACGGACGTGGCGATGATGATTACATCAATTGCCCCATGACGAAAGAGGAATACGACCGGTTCGTGGAGGCGCTGGTTTCGGCGGAAACAATCCCGCTCCGGGATTTTGAGGCAGCCGACAAACGTTTCTTTGAGGCGTGCTTGCCCGTGGAGGAGATTGCCCGACGTGGGCATGATGCGCTGGCATTTGGCCCGCTCAGGCCTGTGGGGCTGAAGGACCCTCGGACGGGGCGTCGCCCGTATGCGGTGGTCCAATTGCGCCAGGATGACCTCGCCGGCACGCTGTACAACATGGTGGGATTTCAGACGAACCTGCGGTGGCCGGAGCAGGAACGTGTCTTTCGTATGATTCCCGGGCTTGAGAGAGCACGCTTTGTTCGGTATGGGCAGATGCATCGGAACACGTTCCTCAACGCCCCCGCGGTGCTCTTGCCGACTTTGCAGAGCAGGGTGAGGGGGGACCTGTTTTTCGCGGGGCAAATCACCGGAACCGAGGGGTACGTGGGATCAACGGCATCTGGGCTTGTGGCGGGAATCAACGCGGTGCGGTATATGCGCGGGGAGCCGTTGCTGGTCTTTCCGAGAGACACGATGGTGGGGGCGCTTCTGTGGTACGTGTCCACGCCTTCGTCGCAGGAGTTCCAGCCGATGAAGGCGAATTTTGGGTTGTTGCCCCCGCTGGAGACTCCGCTGGGGAAGCGTGTGCGTTATCGGGAGTATGCGGCGAGGGCGCTGGACTCGCTGCGGGCGTATCTGGCGGCGAATGGCGAGGAGGCGTGCCCACTGCCAGGCGAGAGCGAGGGGACGCACGGCGGGAGTTCGCATAGTCATAACGGCGGCAAGGCGGCGGACTAGAGGGATTTGCATGAAGAGGGAGTTACGCTATGCGAAGCATTTTTGCCTTGTTTTGGCAGCCGCACTGCTCGTTGTGGCGTGCCAGGGTAGGGAGGCGGCAGAGTTTGACAGGCAGAGGGCCTACGACCACGTCCTTGCGCAGGTCGCGTTTGGCCCGCGGCCCGTAGGGAGTGAAGCCCTCGTCCGCACTGCTGACTACATAGAGTCCTCGCTGCGCGCTGTGGGGTGGACTCCAACGCGGGTAACGGGGGAGTTCCGCGGCGTTGAGATTCGTAACATTGTGGCGGAGCGGGGCGGCGACGAGGGGAAACGCGCGGGGACAATCCTCATCGGCGCGCACTACGACACACGCCCCGCGGCAGATCGCGACCCCGTTCTATCGCGGCGCGGCGAACCCATCCTGGGCGCGAACGATGGCGCAAGCGGGGTGGCGGTGCTATTGGAACTGGCCCGCGTGTACGACCCGGCACGGAGCCACTACAACGTTGTGCTTGCGTTCTTTGACGGCGAGGACAAGGGGGGCATAGGTGGCTGGCCTTTCTCGGTGGGTGCGGAGATTGTTGCGCAGCGACTGGGTGCCGGGCTTTCCAAGATGATCCTGGTGGATATGGTTGGCGACAATGACCTTGGCATTTACTACGAAGGCAATTCGGACTTGGAACTCGCGGCCGACATTTGGGCTGTGGCGCGGAAACTTGGATGGGGCAGCCATTTTGTCCCCGAGGTGCGGTACACTTTGATAGATGATCACATTCCCTTCATGCGGCGCGGTGTGCCGTCCGTGGACATCATTGACTTTGATTATGCATACTGGCACAGTACAGCCGATACAGCGGACAAAGTCGCCCCGCAAAGCCTGGAGATGGTGGGAAGGGTTTTGCTAGGATACCTCTACGGCCGCTAGGCAGGCGTTGGCTAGAGGTCGTCCCCGCGACCCTTTAGGGTGCGGCGCATCGCAAGGTCGGCATCCCGCTTGGCGATGGCCTCGCGCTTGTCGTACAACTTCTTGCCCTTGGCCAGGGCAATCTCCACTTTGGCCCGCCTTGCTTTGATGTACATGCGCAGCGGCACGAGCGTGTACCCGCGTTCCTGTACCTTGCCCTGGAGTCGGAGGATCTCCCGCTTGTGCATCAGAAGTTTGCGCGGGCGTTTGGGGTCATGATTGGCGCGGTTGCCGTGCTCGTAGGGGCTGATGTGTGCGTTCTGCAGCCACAGTTCGCCGCCCTTGATCTGGGCGAAACTGTCGCGCAGGTTGACGCGGCCTGCGCGCACGGATTTGATCTCCGTACCTGTGAGCGCAATCCCAGCCTCAAAGGTTTCTTCAATGAAGAAGTCGTGATAGGCTTTTCGGTTGGTGGCGACTGTCTTGATTTCGTCCATAATAATTTGGTTCTCCGCCACGGATTCTCGGGCGGTAACTTTACATAACAACGCGCCGAAGTGGCGCTCTAGTGAACCCAGGCTATTCTAACACATAGGCGGGGGATTACAAAACGCAGACCTGCAGAGATTCGGCCGGAAGGTTGTTGTTGTCATTGTGAGCCTGGAGCGCCAGGCAATCTCGGTGTTGGCGTGGCATTGCATTGCTTTGCCCGCAGCACGAGAAAGTATTCGTCAAGAGTTACATAAGGAGGGATGCGATCAGACCCTGTCAAAAGGCTCCGCGTATATAGCGGTGATCTTCCAGAAACGCCCTGAACCTGCTGAACCTGCGTTGGAAACGTGGGCGTACAAGCGGGAAAGCCAACGATGGCTGGCGCTACGGTGGCATGTGTGCGCGCCAGCCCCACGGCGCGCGGTGTTGTTGTTATGTAAAGTTACGCACCCTGCAAATGGGGTTTGTAGACATAATATATCTAGTCGGAAGATGGAATGCGCCCCTGCCGACGCTCCTTGCGCTGTTCCCTACCGTCTGTGGCTGCGGCGCAAGCCCGTGGCGCGAAAGTCTGTCGCGCGCTACAGGACATCGGCGAGCAACTCGCCGAATAGGCCGATGACCAGGCCCGCGTGCAGGCATACGTTCGTGCGAGCCCCCCACCCTTGCGGGTTCACTACCACGAGCAGGAAGTTGAGCACAATCAATCCAATCGCCAAGAGCACGGGGACGCCCTTGTGGTTCGCAAGCCAGTCAAAGAACTTCAGCATGATCTTCATCGTGTATTTCTCCACAACCTGCCATTATCACAGATAGGGTCGCAGCGCCGACAGTAGCCATCGGGGTATTCGCCCGACGATGTGCGTGCCGGTCGTTTGGTGATCCTCGTGCTCCACGACACCGCGTTCGTGGAAGAGCGCAACGATCTCGCCCTGCGTGTACGGGATGTTGGCCTCTACGGTGATCCAATCCTCGGCCAGCATCCGCGCCACAGCCTGGAGCAGGTCGTCAATGCCCTGCCCTGTCCTCGCAGAGATTGGAATAGCGTTGGGGTATTCGCGGCGCAAACTACTCACCACGCTGGGATTATCCAGGCGATCTATCTTATTCAGGGCCGTGAGAATCGGGATGCGATGCGCACCTATCTCCCGTAGAGTGGTTTCTACCTCCCGCAGGTGTTCCTGGACGTTCTTGTGCGAGATGTCCACCACGTGCAGGAGCAGGTCGGCCTCTGCAATCTCCTCCAGCGTTGCGCGGAAGGCCGCGATGAGCGTCGTGGGGAGTTTGCGGATGAAGCCTACGGTGTCGGTGAACAGAATCGCCTGTCCGCCTGGCAACGTGATACGCCTGGTCGTGGGATCCAGGGTTGCAAACAGCCTGTCTTCCGCGAGCAAATCCGTGCCCGCGAGGGTGTTGAGCAGCGTGGATTTGCCCGCGTTTGTATATCCCACGATGGCCACCACGGGCAGATTGGCCTGTTCCCGCCGTCTGCGGTACTGCTCGCGATGTTGCCTGACCGATTCCAGTTCGTCTTTCAGTTGTGCGATGCGCCGCAGGATTTCTCGGCGGTCCACCTCCAACTGCGTCTCGCCTGGCCCGCGGAGGCCGACTCCCCCTATGCCGCCTCGCCCTGCCGAACCACCCACCTGGCGTGCGAGGTGTGTCCAGGCGCGTGTCAGCCTGGGGAGCCGATACTCGTATTGCGCCAGAGCCACCTGGAGTCGCCCCTCGTGCGTGCGGGCGCGCGCGGCGAAGATATCCAGGATGAGCGACGTACGGTCCAAGATTTTGACGTCCAGGGCTTCTTCCAACTCGCGCAGTTGCCGAGGGGACAGTTCATCGTCAAAGATGACCACGTTGTAGCCCAGGCTCTCGCGCAGGGAGCGTATCTCGGCCACCTTGCCCGGGCCGATGAACGTGGCTGGATTGATGGTGTCCAGATACTGGTACGTGCGCCCAACGACTTCTATCCCGGCGGTGTTCGCCAGGAGTTCCAGTTCGTCCAGACAATCGCTGATGTCCCAGTCATGTCGCTGGGCTTTGAGTTGGGCTCCTACCAGGAAGCCCTGTTCTTTTGGCTCCTCAACTTCGTGCAACCGAACGTTCGCGATAGGTTTACCTCCCTTCAATGTCTATTGGGGTTGGGATGGACTCATCATACCATATCCGAGCGCACCGTTGCAAGTTGGCCCGGGCTCACCAACACAAAAAGGGTCAGGCTGCCTGACCCTTCGTGTGGGGTTACTGCATTGTGTGTCGCGCGGAGCCGCTACTGGGCGCCGTGTTGCTCCAGGAACGCCACCGCGTCGCCCACCGTCTGGATTTTGCGGGCATCCTCGTCCGAGATTCGCCCGCCAAACTCGTCCTCAAAGGCCATGATCAGTTCCACGAGGTCCAACGAATCCGCGCCAAGGTCTTCTCGGAAACGGGCCTCCGGTACGACCTTCTCCTCCGGGACTCCCAGTTGCTCCACGATGATCTTCTTGACTCGCTCAAAGATAGTCATTTCCCCGCCTCCTTCATTGTAGAGAATGGCACGCCTGGAACGGTTGCGGCGCATTTTACCACAGTTATCACCGCGTTGACAAGCAAGGATTTCGCGACTAATATACCCGTCAGCAGAAACACTTTGTACGGGAGTAAGTTACGCTGAGCAGGGATATTCACGAGCAGAGAAAAGCCGAGCATCTGCGCATAGCACTTGAGGAACCGGATGCTTCAAGTTATGTCAAGACGGGCTTTGACCGGTACCGATTCTTGCATGTGGCCTTGCCCGAGATTGACCTGGAGAGCATCTCCACGGCTTGCGAGTTTCTCGGCCACAAACTTGCTTGCCCCCTGCTCATCTCCAGTATGACCGGAGGCACCCCCGCCGCCGGCGAAATCAACGAGCGCCTGGCGCGTGTAGCCCAGGAGTTTGGCCTTGCGCTCGCGCTTGGGTCCGTCCGTGCTGCCGTGGAGAACGAGGGGCTGGCCCCCACCTTCCAGGTTCGCCGCTGGGCTCCAGACGTGTTTCTGTTGTGCAATCTCGGCGCGGTGCAGTTGAACTACGGCTACGGGCGGGATGAATGCATGCGCGCCGTGGAGATAACCGAGGCTGACGCATTAGTGCTTCATCTCAACCCGCTTCAGGAAGCATTCCAGCCCAGTGGGAATACGCGATTCGCCGGCCTCCTCCGAAAGATAGAGAGTCTTGTGCGAGATTTGCCCGTGCCTGTGATTGTCAAGGAGGTTGGATGGGGTATCTCCGGCGATGTGGCGCGCCGTTTGGTGGATTGTGGGGTATCGGCTATTGACGTCGCCGGCGCAGGCGGCACGTCGTGGAGCGAAATAGAAAGCCTGCGCATGGGACCAGATGATCCATTGCGCAAAGTGGCCGAGGACTTCCGCGAATGGGGTATTCCCACAGCCGAAGCGATTCGCCAGGTACGGAGAGAATGCCCTGATGTTGCCCTCATCGGTAGCGGCGGACTTCGCACGGGGATTGACTTGGCGAAGGCTCTCGCGCTCGGCGCCGATATCGGGGGCATTGCGTTGCCTTTTCTGAAGGCTGCTGCTGTCTCGGAATCTGCCTTGCGCGACGAGGTAACGAGGGTCTTGCGCGGCCTCCGCCTGGTCATGTTCTGCATCGGCGCAGAAAACATCTCGGCTCTTCGCGCCACAGATCGGCTTTACGCTATTCCACCTGAGGAATACTGATTTGGGCGAAAACGCGGCCTACATGCGATTGCTAGACATGGTGGAATCCGCGCTCCGCAGGGCACTTGCGGTGCCGAACCCGCTCTTGCAGCCTTTCTACGGCATGATGCAGTATCACCTCGGCTGGCTGGACCGCAATCTTGCCGAAGTGCCCTCGTATAAAGGAGGCAAGCGGCTGCGTCCACTTCTCGTGCTACTCTCGTGCGAGGCCGCCGGAGGTGATGTGCGCCAGGCTCTGCCGGCCGCAGTCGCCGTGGAACTGGTGCACAACTTCTCCCTGGTTCACGATGACATAGAAGACCGCAGCGAGTTCAGGCGGCATCGCGAATCGGTGTGGTGCGTGTGGGGTGAGGCTCATGCCATCAATGTGGGCGATGGCCTCTTCGCTCTTGCGCGGCTGGAACTGGGACGACTGCTGGACGTAGGCGTGCCAGCGATGAAGGTCGCGAGCATATTCCATGTGCTGGACGCTGCTTGCATCGCCCTCACAGAAGGCCAATTCCTGGACATGCGGTTTGAGACGGCCGAGTCTGTCTCCCTGGATGACTACTTCTGGATGATTCGTGGCAAGACCGCTTCGCTTATCGCGTGTGCCTGCGAGATGGGTGCGATGGTTGCCACGGATGACACCGGCATCATCAAGGCCCTCCACGATTTTGGCTACAATCTCGGCATGGCTTTTCAGATAGACGACGATATCCTGGGCATTTGGGGGCGGCCAGAGGTAACGGGTAAACCCGCGGGCGATGATCTTCTGAATCGGAAAAAGAGCCTGCCCGTAGTGTACGTGCTGGAAAATGGTCTACAGCCGGGCGCCCCACCCCACATGCGGCATGCTGCAGAGGTTATTCAGCGGGCCTATCAGCGAGGCATCACATCCGATGAGACCTTGCGCGGCGCGATTGCCGCCCTAGAAGAAGCCAGCGCGAAGGAGTATTGCGCGCAACTCAGCGCGGAATACACACAACAAGCCCTGGCTGCGCTCTCTGCCCCGGGGCTTATGCCTCAATCCCGAGAGGCGTTGTGGAATCTGGCCAAGTCACTTCTCGGCCGCCAGACGTAGCGCCCTTTCTCTCCGTTTGTCCCTCACCAGATCCCCAAACGGCGTGCTGCCGCACGCGGCCAGACTTCGCATAGCATGGCCTCCTTCTTGGCATTTTTGTCAAGTCCAATGCCTCGGCGCTTATGACTATGCGAAGTGTAACGGCGCGTCGCTCCAAGCATCACTGGGACAGCGAAGCCGGATTTCCTCACCCAGGATCAGCGGCTCTTCTCCAGACCTATCAGCGCGGCACCCAGCGCCCCAACAATCTGACATTCCTGCGGCGCCACCACCGGCATCCCCAACAACGCCTCCAGTCGGCTCACGATCCCCTTGTTCAGCGCCACCCCGCCGGTCATGACGACCCGAGGCTGCACCCCAACCTGCCGCGCTAGGCCGGCAACCCGCGCCGCAATTCCGTCCAGCAGACCGGCAACAATGTCCTCTACGCGCCGCCCCGACGCCAGGTGCCCCACAACTTCCGACTCGGCGAATACCGTGCAAGTGCTGCTGATGGCTACCGGCGAAGACGCCCTCGCCGCCAAGTCGTCCAAATCGGCAACGGCTACATCCAGCGCGTGCGCCATGACCTCAAGAAATCGGCCCGTGCCGGCGGCGCAGCGATCGTTCATCGCAAACTGGACGACCCGCCCTCCCGGGCCTATGCGAAGAACCTTGCTGTCCTGGCCGCCAACGTCTATGACAGTGCCCACATCGTCAAACAGATGCTTGGCGCCTCGTGCGTGGCAGGTGATCTCCGAGACTTCCAGGTCGGCATCCTCCATGCAAACCCGCCCGTAACCCGTTACCACCACAAACCGCGCCTGCGTAGCGACTTCCGCAAGCAGCGCCTTCGCAGCCTGTACCCCCGATCGCCCCGACGGCACAACCTTGGCGAAAATGCGGCGCCCTTCGCCATTCAGGGCAACGATCTTCACCGTGAGCGAGCCGATGTCAAGCCCAACCCAAGCCCCCTCGTCATTCATGCGTCCGCTCGCTCCTGTAGCCGGAACCCATGCCCACGGACCGTAACGATGTAATCTCCCGCCCCGAGAGGAGCCAGCCTCTCCTTCAGGCGCCGCACCAATGCGTCAATGGCCTGCTCACTAATTCCCTCGGCGTTCTCTTCGGGCCACACTGCCGCCACAATCTCCTCTCGACTCACGACGCGCCCACGGGCATCCCACAGCAAGTACAGCAGTCGGAACTGCGCCGGCGACAGGGGCGGATCTACCTCCACACCCCCGACCCACACCCGTCGCGCCGCCAAATCCAGGGATAGACCAGGTTTCCGTGCCCCTTGCGCCGTCTCGCCTACTGCCAGCGGAGCCGTTGCCCCAGGCCCTACAAACACGAGTTCGCAACACAAGGCCACTTGAATCTCATCGCCATCCTGCAATCGCCTTTCCTGAACGACTCGCTCGCCATTGACAAAGGTGCCATTCTTGCTTCCACAGTCGCGCAGCACGAATTCAGAGCCTTCCCGGACGATCTCAGCATGGTATCTGGACACCCGCCTGTCCGGAATCACGATGTCATTCTCCGGATCTCGGCCGATACGCGCCCGCGGTGCTGTCAACAAGTATCGTGCCGCTGGCGAGCCCAGCAGGACAAGCATCGGCACATCGCCTTCAGGACTCTCGGCCATATCCCCTCTGCTCCCGCATCAACCTGCGTTAGCGTGAAAGATGAGCCAGCAGCGCCTCCACGCCCCAAAGGTAACTGCGCCACCCGAAGCCCACCACACTCCCCACGCAGACCGGCGCAATCACCAAATTGTGGCGGAAACTCTCGCGGGCGTGGACGTTGGAGAGATGGACTTCCACTACCGGTAGGTTCACGCTGGATATCGCATCGCGTATGGCAAGGCTGTAGTGGGAATAGGCGCCAGGGTTGAGGACTATCCCATTGGCCCATTCGCGCGCCTTGTGGACTTGCTCCACAATCTCGCCCTCGTAGTTGGACTGATAGAACCGCAACTCCACGTCCCTGCCGGCAAAATGCTGCTCCAGACGCCTCTGGATTTCCTCCAGCGTGTCGCGCCCGTAGATTTCCGGCTGCCGCGTGCCCAACAGGTTCAGATTCACCCCGCTCAACACAAGAATGCGAACCGTCATTCCCACCCTCCAGGAAACAGCCTCAAGCGATGCGCCCGCCAGGAAGAGGCGGCCCGCCCGCGTACACCTCATGCACGGTAACCGCGCCGCTCTTCCCGCGCCTCGCCCAGCGCCCTTTGAGTTGATACGACACGGCCTCAAACGTCAGGATGTTGCAGGCAACCAGGTCCCCATCGGATGGCCATCCCAGCGTATCGCGCCCCACCCGATGCACCATCGTATCCACGCCAGCCGGTTGCAACGACAGAACCGGCACGATACGCGGATACCCGTCCGTGCCGAGCCAGGCCAGAACCTTCACAGCCACCATCTTGGCGAATTCAGCACGCACCGGCTGCGGTACGCAAACCCCGCCACCTTGGACGTTGCGGATTCCTGTGGCGGCCATCTTCGCCTGTAGGTAATCCAGCGCCACGCTGAGCCGCCCTATCTTGAAGGCGCCCAGCAGCGACTTCACGCGGAGAACGCCCGCGTTTCGCACCCCCGTATAGGCATTGTAGCGCAACAGCGAACTGTTCATCTGTCGCTCCACGTAGGGGCCGGTCCGCTGGAACTCCACGAAGTCGCCTAGCAGCACCCAGCCTTCCAGTTGCGGCGTGATGACCAGCACGCAGACTCGCGCATCTTCCTGCAGATTCTGGATGCTCTTGCGCAAGAGAAAGTTGCCGAAAAACAGCGTGTCCTGTTCGTCATCCGAGGGCAGAATGGACACAACCGGTACCACATTGGGAACGCCAGCGGCGTTCCGCGTCGCAAGAAACTTCGGCGTCATCTCGCCACGCAAAGCGTCTAGCAGTCCCGGCTCGCTGTCTAGGATGGACATTTCTCTCTCCTTTAATCACGGGTTGCGCCCGACCATTGGGCGACCGGCACGCACTCCACTGCAGTACGCCAGACTGTCTCCATTTCCTGGCGAGTGAGAAGAGGCACAGCGTCCAGCGCATAGTTCAAGTCCAGCCTGTGATACTTCGGCTTCCCCAAGTTGGTGTACGCCAGCAGGTCCCACCGCTCCACATTCGGCAGGCACTCGCGTATGAACTGCCCGATGGCCAAGATGTTCTCCGCATCGTTGGTATACCCCGGGATAACCGGCGTCCGGATCCATGCGGGCTTCCCCAGCCCAGCAAGGCGCCGCGCATTGACGAGAACGTTGGTATTGTCCATGCCTGTTGCAGCCTTGTGGCGCATTGGATCCATAATCTTCAGGTCAAGCAACACCAAATCCACATAGGGCACCACGCGCTCGTAGGCCTCCCAGGGCAGCACGCCGCTTGTATCCAGGGCGACGTGAATCCCCTCATCCTTGCAGCGTTTCGTTATCTCCGCGAGGAAGCCAACCTGCAACATCGGCTCCCCGCCGCTGAACGTTACGCCGCCCCCCGAGGTCTCGTAGAACACCCGGTCCTTGAGAATCTCGGCAGCCAGTTCCTCAACCGTCCACCGACGCCCGATGACCTCAAGCGCCGCCGCCGGGCACGCCTGCACGCATAGCCTGCACACCGTACACCGCTCTCTGTCAATCCTCATGCCGCTGGGCGTCAACTGCAGAGCGCCCTCGGGGCAGACGCGAAGGCAATCGCGCGCCGCGATGCACCGTGTGTCGTGCCACACCAGGTCCGGCTGGCTCCGCAAGCCCTCTGGGTTATGGCACCAGGCGCACCGCAGCGGGCAGCCCTTCATGAAAACCGTGGTGCGAATGCCCGGGCCATCTTCAGTGCTGAACTGCTGAACGTTGAACGTAACGCCTGTAGTCGCCAAGCAACTCTCCCGAAACCGAATCTAGCGCCGCCCGCTCACAGCGCGTGGCTTTCGCGGGCGATGATCTCATCCTGGATCTCCTTGCCCAACCCCACGAAATACGCATTGTACCCCGTAACCCGCACCAGGAGATTGCGGTATTCGTCCGGATGCTTCTGGGCCTCACGCAGGGTTTCGGGGCTGATCACGTTGATCTGCAAGCACGTGCCCCCTACCCTGCCGTATGCCCGCAGGAGCGCAGCGAGTTTCTGCCGCTGCTCGGCGCTCCGCAGCAACGCAGGGCTGAAACTCATGGTGTGGCTCGCGCCATTGGGTGCGGTCTCCAAACCCAACCGCCCCACACTCTTGATCACCGCCGTCGGCCCCTTGCGGTCCGCCCCATTCACCGGACAGACGGCGTTGGACAGATACTGCCCCCGCTTGCGGCCATCCGGCGTGGCCGCTGTGGTCGGCGCATACGCAATCCAGTAGTTCCACGACAGGTAGCCGCCTCGGTACCGTTTCCCCGTCGGAGACACATGTCGGAACGCCTCTTCTGTCCAGAAGCGACTCACTTCCCTGGCGATATCGTCCACATAAGGGTCGTCGTTGCCGTACTTCGGCGCCTTGTTGATGAGGGTTTGCCGCAGGGGTTCGTGCCCCTCAAAGTTCGCCCTGATTGCTGCCAGCAGGTCGTCCATCGCGATCTGCTTGTCCTCAAACACCAGTTTCTTCACCGCGGCTAGGCTGTCCGCCGCCGTCGCCAGGGCAACCCCTTCCACCGTGAGGAAGTTGAATTCCGCGCCGCCGGCGTTGCTGTCCTTGCCGCTTTGCAAGCAGCCATCCACCAAGGCGCTCATGTACGGCACCGGCTCCCAGCGCGCTCGTCCCGCGTCGGCCATGTCGTTGACGCGGATAATCCATTCCAGCAGGTGCTTCAACTGCGCCTTGAACGCAGCAAAGAACTGGTCAAAGGACTGAAAATCGCGCGGGTCTCCCGTCTTCGGGCCGATTTGCTTCCCTGTGGCCACGTCGCGGCCATCGTTCAGGGCCAACTCCACAGCCTTCGCCAGGTTCAGGTTCACGTCCACCGTCCCCGAGCGGTCGCACCCCTGCAAAGTGTTCTCCAGACACCCCACAGGCGCGTAGTCCCACAGGCGATCCTCAGGCAGTCCTTGCCAGCGCAACCCAGCCATGGAGTTTTCGTCAAAGTTGATGAGGAATGCCGACCCCTGCGTCTTGGACAACATGCTCACAAGGCGCTCCAGGAGCCTATCGGGCGTGCGCGCGTGGATGCGAACGTTGGGCTTCGGCTCCAGCAGGTTGATCTCCTCTATCACGTCCAGCATGAGGTACGTCAACTCATTGGAAGCATCGCTCCCATCGGCCTTCATCCCTGCGAGGGTGATCAACTGCCCAAACGACGAGTTGATGCCCTGGTTCGTCCCCACCCAGCCCTGGTAGTCGTACACGTAGTTGTGCTTGATCCACCAGCATTCCAACCACTCTTTTGCCTGCTCGCGGGTCAGCCGACCGGATTGGATGTCTGCCTCGTAGTACGGGTACAAGTACTGGTCCACCCGCCCCGGCGACACACCCGGGCCGGGATAACTCTCGGCGGCCATGAGCAGCATGTGTGTCGTCCAGAGCGCCTGAAGGGCCTCGGGAAACGTCTCGGGCGGCAACCACGGCACCCTGCGGCAAATGCGGGCAATCTCCAGCAGTTCGGCGCGGCGCGCGGGATCGGTCGCTTCGCTGGCTTGTCGCTCGGCCTCTGCCGCATACCTCGCCATGAACTCTGGCACCGCCTCTGCACAGATCACCACGGCGCGCGCCAAGTCCCGCTGCTCGCGTGTGCTGTTCGGGTCATTGGCGATCGCCTGCGCCTCGTCGCGAATGCCCTTCCAACCCACACGCAGGACCTTCGGATAGTTCGGGATCAGATGCCCAGGCACCGCCCCGCAGTTGCCCACGCCTACGCTGTTCAGTTTGTCCCATTCCTTGAAGAACGCTTCCTCCTCGCGGTCGCGCCGTTTCGCCTCCTCTCGCGTCAGGCATCGCGACAGAGCCGTGTTGAAGTGAGACCCTACGATCAGTTCTCCTTCCCGTATCTGCGTGGGCAGATAGCCCCGTAGCACCTCGCGGAAGAACAGAGCGCGCCGCACAACCAAAGGCTCGTCCCAGAATCCAGCGGGGAGTTTCACGGGCGTAGCCGCAGCCAAGAGATAACTACGGTAGCCGCGCTGAAACATGGCGACCTCGGGGACATTCGTCCAGTTCCAAATGGAGTACACCGTGTCCCACGGCGTTCCTGTCGTATAGGCCCGCACCTCATTGGTGAAATCGCGGGTGTAGAACGACCAGAACTCATCTCGGAGACGCCTGATGCGGGGGGACAGCGTGTCGGCAGCGGACCAAATCTGCGCAGGAGATACCACTGTGCAAGCCTCTGAAGTGCTCATGAAGTCTCCCTCCCTTTCAGGTTTGGACGACACACACTCGGACGCTACTAGTATACCGCAGGAACCCGTCGGTGGCAAAGCCGCCACAAAGCCCATGCGACGCTGATTCTTGCTCCGCGTCCGCCAGCGTGCTATACTCCGAGGCAGATTCCGATATGAGCCTACGCTAGAGGTTGTGCCATGGGAGTTGCCTTCACCCACTCCATTGAACAGGTGCTGCACCATGCATTCCGCGACCCTGCGCTGCTTCAACAGGCGCTCACGCATTCGTCTTATGTCAACGAGAACCGCGATTCGGTGCTCACCGACAACGAACGGCTGGAGTATCTGGGCGACGCGGTGCTGGACTTCATGGTAGCCGAATGGCTCTTCAAACAGTATCCCGACCTTACAGAAGGCCAGATGACGAACCTGCGCGCCCGCCTGGTGCGCGAAGATACCCTGGCTCGCGTTGCCCAACGCATCCACCTGGGCGAACACCTTCTGCTCGGCAAGGGCGAGGCCGAAAGCGGAGGGCGCGCCCGCTCGCACAACCTCTGCGCGGCCTTTGAGGCCCTTGTCGGCGCCGTGTACCTGGACGCGGGCCTGGATGTCGTCCGCATGGTGTTCAAGCCCCTCCTGCAGCCCGAACTGGACCAGGCACTGCGCGATGAGTCCGCGCGTGATCCCAAGAGCCTGCTCCAGGAATGGGTGCAGGGCCGTTATCACGTTACCCCGGCCTACGAAACGGTTTCCGAGGAAGGCCCAGACCATGCCAAGACCTTCACCGTTCAAGTCCTGGTGAACAACCGCGTCCTGGGCATTGGCACCGGAGCGAGCAAACAGGCCGCTGCACAGCAAGCCGCCGCAGCCGCACTCCAACGCTTACAGGCCGAGCATCCGTAACGCAGCGCCTCGGGCCGCGTGCGACACACAGTCGGAAGTGTGTCGCGCCTCGGTCGCCACCACAAGACGGAACCGAATCAAACTTTTTGCCCCTTGACATTTCACCACTTTGCACGCTATACTATCCATAGCAGAAGCCCTCGTCGTAGAAACATGCCTCAGGTCTCGTTGTAGGAATCGGCACCGCTGCCGCCGGATCGCGGCAGACCAGTTCCTAGCCGCCGTGCGCCGACAATCGGCCACCCAAGATTTATAAGGAGGAGACCGAATGGAACGACCCTGGCTGAAGTTCTACGAACCCGGCGTACCCGCAAGCATCCCTTATCCGGACATCCCCCTTCATCAGAATCTCGCCGACGCCGCCAGAGACTACCCCAACAGTCCCGCAACCATCTTCTTTGACGCAACGCTCACCTACCAGCAACTGAACGCCTTGGCCGATCGCTTCGCCGCCGGACTTCAACAGGCGGGCGTCAAGAAAGGCGACCGCGTCGCCATCTACATGGCCAACTGCCCGCAGTTCATCATCGCCTACTACGGCGCGCTGCGAGCCGGCGCTGTTACGGTTCCGTGCAACCCCCTCTACGTGGCGCGCGAGTTGGAACACCAACTCAACGACTCCGGCTCCGAGACCATCGTAGTGCTCAGCAAGTTGTACCCGGTTGTCAGGGCCGTCCAGGACCGCACACCCCTCAAACGGGTCATCGTAACCAGCATCAAGGAATACTTCCCACCCATCTTGCGCCTTCTGTTCACGCTCCTCAAGGAGAAAAAGGAGGGGCACGCGGTGGACATCTCCAATGCGCCGAACACCGTCTGGTTTCAGGACTTCCTCCGCGCAGCGCCGCCGAAACCCCAGCCTGTGCCCGTGCAACCCCAGGACACCGCCTGCCTGCTCTACACCGGCGGGACCACGGGTGTCCCCAAGGCCGCTGAATTGAGCCACCGGAATCTCGTTGCCAACGCCATTCAGTGCTGTGTCTGGTGCTCGGGCAAGAGAGGGCAGGAACGCTTTCTCGCCGCCCTGCCTCTGTTCCATAGTTACGGGATGACCACGTGCATGAACGCGGGCATTTACCTGGCATCTCCCGTCATTCTCCTTCCGCAGTTCAAACTCAAGGACGTGCTGGAAGCCATCAACAAACACCAGCCCACCATCTTCCCGGGCGTGCCCACGATGTACGTGGCCATCAACAATTACCCCGACATCAAGGACTACAACCTGCGCTCCATCCGCGCGTGCATCAGCGGGGCCGCCGGCTTGCCGGTGGAGGTGCAGCAGAAGTTTCAGGAACTGACCGGCGGCCGCCTGGTGGAGGGCTACGGGTTGAGCGAGGCGTCGCCGGTTACGCACGGCAACCCGGTCTTCGGCGACTGCCGAATCGGCACCATCGGCGTCCCCTTCCCCGACACGGACGCCAAGATCGTTGACCTGGAGACCGGCACCCGCGAGTTGCCCCCTGGTGAGGCTGGCGAACTGATCATCAGAGGCCCGCAGGTCATGAAGGGCTACTGGAACCGCCCGGATGAGACCGCACTCGTCTTGAGGGAGGGCTGGCTCTACACCGGCGACATCGCCCGCCGCGACGCCGATGGCTACTTCCAAATCGTGGACCGCAAGAAGGACATGATCATCGCGGGCGGATTCAACATCTACCCCCGCGACGTGGAGGAAGTCCTCTACCAGCATCCCAAAGTCAAAGAGGCAGTAGTCGCAGGCGTACCCGACGAGTACCTGGGAGAAGTCGTCAAGGCCTATGTGGTCCTCAAAGAGGGGGAAACCGCTACCGAGCAGGAAATCATTGAGTTCTGCCGCCAAAGCCTCGCCAAGTACAAAGTCCCCCGCATTGTGGAGTTCCGCAAGGACCTCCCCAAGACCATGGTGGGCAAAATCCTGCGCCGCGTCCTCGTAGAAGAAGAGCGCGCCAAAATGGCCAAGGCCAAGCAGTAGCCCCAAAAAAGTGAAGCGGCGACCTGGTCGGGGGAACCAGGCCGCCGCTTCTGCCTGAGGAGGGCTAGGTGAGAAGTTGTCAAAATCCGACTTCTCTAGTCGTATTTTACCATGGTTTTTTCAATTTGTCAACATTGTGCGCGCATTCACGACGTATCCCATGCCAAGAGTGCTACATAAGGCGAAAAGAACGTAGGGAGAAAGGAGATGGACACGAGACCACGCCTTCCAGCCGCGGCGCTTCTGCTCCTGGCCTTGGGCCTCGCGCTGGGCGCTTGCAGCCATGCCCCTGCCCCAACTGTTGCGCCCACGGCCAGCGCCCCGCCCCCCGCGGCGACAACCCGCCCCGCGCCCACACCAGCCCCCACGCATACGCCCGCGCCCAGCCCAACACCGCCGCCCCCCACTCCAACATTCACGCCGGCCCCCACGCCCACGAGCACGCCGGTGGTTTCTCTCATGGAGCGGCTGCCGACCGGCAAGAACCAGGAGTTTACGCTCGCGCTGACCGATGAGGACTTGAGCCAACTCATTGCACTGGCAACAAAGAATTCCGTGGATCCCGAAATCTACTGGCCCGAGGCCCATATCCACCCAGACGAGATCGTCGTGAGTGCGCGCCTGGTCGCCACCGGCCGAGCGCTGGTCATTGACGCAGAGGTCCACGGCAACATCGTCCTCAAGGCCGGCACCCCGCGCTTCCAACTCAGCGACATGAAAACGTGGATTCTCTGCTACTTCTGCTTTGAGGTCGTGAACGGAGAGCCGCGGCTTCGCATCACGCCGGCACCCACGACGGCAGGCGAATCCCCGCGCGATCTCCTTGACCCCAGCACGCTGGCTCAGATCGGCGGGGGCGCCAACTGGTATGCGATGGCCGAGGGTATGGTCAACAACGCTTTGTGGTACGTGGACCCGGCGCGCCCGAGCACCGTCGGCCCGGGCGACTTCGTAATCACAGAGCTTACCCAGGCAGAGGGCCTCCTCACGCTGCGAGGCCGCACCAAATAGAGCGCAAAACGCCAAGCCCCCGCGACCTTCTGCGGGGGCTTGAATCCTCGTCCACGCTATGCCGCCGGTCTACCAGCCTCGCGGCGGGATGGCGCGCTCGTCAGCCACTGCGCTCCACCATAGCCCCCTGGACACGAACGGCAGGAATGCCCTGCGCAGCACGGGCCGCGGCGTGGGGGTTGGCGTCCGTGTCGCTGTGGCCGAAGGTGTCCGCGTGGGAGTTGCGGTGGCGGCTGGCGTGGCCGTTGGCGTATTCGTGCGCGTGGCCGTTCGCGTCGCCGTCGGGGTGCTCGTCGGCAACCCCGTAACCGTCGGCACGGGCGTTGATGTCCGCGTGAGCGTCGGTGTCGGGCTTGGCCCAGGCCAGTAGATGACCGTAACCGTAGCATCCCCCGGCGCTGGCGTATCGGGGTCGTCGCTGTAACTCACCAGCGTCCCGACATACAGGATCGCCTGATTCACCGCGTTGCCCTGCCCTACCGGCCGCACGCGCACATCCAACACGATGGTGGCCGTCGCGCCCGCGTTCAGCGTGTCTATGTACACCTGCAGCGGGCTATAGGTCAGCACAATCCCGTGCGACAGCGAAAGGCTCCCAGCCACGTATTCCACCTGGGCGGGGAGGTCGTCCACGATCAGCAGGCCATAGGCGGTCGTGGGCAGGTTGTTGGCAATCGTCAGCGTGTAGCGCAGCGTGTCCCCCGGCGATGCCACGCCATTGGAATCCGCGTCATTGACCAGCGCGGCCCGTTTCCAGAACAGCCCCTGCCACCCAACGCCAGGCGTGGGCGTGAATGTGGGTGTCGGCGGGTGGGTTAGCGTGGGCGTGCGCGTTCGGGTGGCTGTCGGCGTCGGCGAGGGCGGCGGCGTCGGATACACATCTGTGCACGTCGGATCATCCAACGGCGTGTCGGGGTCATCGGTCAGTTCATCGCAGACGCACTGCTCCTCCTGGCAGCGTATCGCAACCAGGCCCCTGTTGCAGATTTCATCCACACCTTCTAGGATGACCACGCGGAACCGAATCGTTACCCCCTGGTATGGCGTCAAGTCGGCGCGGCAAATGAGCGGTATCTCGCTCACCACTTCCCCCACTGGCTCAATAGATAGGCTTCCGGGCACCAGCAGCGTACCATCGGGGACTTGATCGGTGAATGTCATCACCGACGGCAGCGACAAGTTGTTCTGCACCACAATCTCGTACTCAATCGTGTCGCCCGGCGATGGCACGCCGCTCCCATCCGCATCTATCACGAGCGAATCCGTCTTCCATGCGCAGACATCATCCGTGCAGCCGGGTGGCGGTTCGCGCGTAGGCGTGCCCGTCGCCGTCGCGGTCGCCGTGGTGGTCGGCGTCGCCGTCGGCGTAATCACGTCAAAGCAGGTGGGGTCGTCATCGTAGGGCGTGTCCGGGTCATCGGTTAGTTCGTCGCAGACGCACTGCTCCACCTCGCAGCGCGTGGACACGAGCCCCTGATTGCAGATGCGCGTAGCCCCTGCCAGCACCACAACTCGGAATGTTACAACAAACGACTGGCCCGGGTCCACCGGCGCCGTGCAGATGATGGGAATCTCGCTCACCACATGCCCGACCGGGGTAATGGACAAACTGCCCGGGACAAGGGCGGTGCCCGGCGGCACCTGATCCGTGAACGTCATCACCGCCGGAATCGGTAGGTTCGTGTGAATAATGATGGTGTATTCAATGACATCGCCGGGCGATGGCAGCCCATTGTCGTCCACGTCCTCCGCGATGGCAAAGTACTTCCAGGCGCACACGCGCTCGTTACAGACTGGCGGGGGTATGCGCGTGCGCGTCGGCGTGCGGGTCGGCGTCGGCGTCGCCGTGTTCGTGGGGGTGAACGTGGGCGTCGCGGTTGGAGTCCGCGTGCGCGTCGCCGTGCGGGTCGCCGTGGCCGTCCGCGTCGCCGTCGGAGTCCGCGTATGGGTGCTGGTATAGGTCGCCGTCGCTGTCGGCGTCCGCGTCGGCGTGAATGTGGGCGTCGCCGTCGGCGAAGGCGTGTACGTGAACGTCGCCGTGAACGTATGTGTGGGCGTATGCGTCGCCGTTGGCGTAAAGGTGGGCGTAGCCGTCGGCGTTGGCGTGGGGGTGAACGTCGGCGTCGCCGTTGGAGTATTCGTCGGCGTGAACGTGGGCGTCGCCGTCGGCGAAGGTGTGTACGTAAACGTCGCCGTGAACGTATGTGTGGGCGTATGCGTCGCCGTTGGCGTAAAGGTGGGCGTCGCCGTCGGCGTCGGCGTGGGCGTGGGAGTATGCGACGGCGTGGCGGTGAACGTCGGCGTTCCCGTCCGCGTCGCTGTGGGCGTGGCCGTCGCCGTGGGCGTTTGCGTTGCGCTGGGCGTCGGCGAGGCCGTCGGTGTAGCCGAAGCGGTCGGCGTCTCGGTGGCAGTCGGGCTTGGCGTGAATGTCGGCGTGTGCGTCGGCGTACTCGTGTCCGTAGGGGTAGGCGATGGCGTGAGCGTCCTCGTCGGCGTCGGTGTTTCCGTAGGCAGCGGCAGGTCAAAGAAGTACAGACAATCCGAGTGCGTCGGCGCCGGATCGCCCAGAATCTCGTTCGGGGTAATCGGATGCCATGTGCTGTTGCCCACCGCCCGCGTGGAATAGAACCCCACCGGATCCGTTTCCACCATCAGCAGTGTGATGTACGGCCACTTGCCCACGAACTCAAAGAACCCGAATTCGTTTGTTACGTCCTCCGCGAGCAGCACCAGTGAGTCATCCGGCAGTTTTTGGTAGAGGGTTACGGTAACCCCAGGGATAGCGATGGGCTCCAGCAGGTCTTGCAGCACATAGCCCACGATACGGCTATCCACCGCCGTCGCGGTCGGGGTCGGGGTTGGCGCCTGACGCACGAAAACCGCCGTGCCCCACGTGCCCGGGGACGGCAACGTCGCCAGGATGGTCGTGGCGTCCACGATGACAGTGCCCGGCAGAGTGCTAGACGCGCTCACAGCGGTATAGCCATCTCGCATCTGCCACTGCACAATGCGGAAGTAGCCGGGAAGCCCCAGCGTGTTCACTTCCAGCGTGAAACTCCCATCCCACTCGGTGCTGGTGATGTCCGCCGAAATCTGCCAGGACGAGCCCGTCCACAGGTCTGCCCGCACCGTCCAACCCGCCAAACCCGTGCCGACCGTATCCTCCACGCGCCCCTGGATGCGGTACAGCGTAACGACCGAAGGCGTTTTGGTCGGCGTGTTCGTGGGGCCGGGCGTATTCGTCCGAGTGCGCGTGGGAGTCGGCGTGGATGTGGCCTGCACGAGGCGGTCCACAAATGTGGCGCAACTGGGCGGCGGCGACGTAGCCTCCACGCGGTCTGCGTTGACCGTCGTCCACCCCAACCCCGAAGCCGAGACCGACACGTAGCCCGGAGGGTTGTTCTCGGTAACCGCATACCGCTCGTAATCGGGGCCGGTGTAGATCAGGAGGCGGTTCCCCGTGGAATCGGTATAGCCGCTGGCCAGAGTGTACCACGTGGCTCCGCTTCTGCCCCAGAGCGTCATCAGCGCGCCGGGGATGCCCGCGCCAGATTCGTCCCGTGCCCACGCACAGACGCTCAGCGAGGGATCTGCACTCGCGGGTGCCCTGTAGAGCAACGGTGCGAGTACAAGCGCCAAAGCCACAAATCCCAACCAGACCCAGCGAGTGCGCACCATGGTAACCTCCCGCAATGCCACGAACGCGGCCAGGGTTCGGCTGCAACCGTTATGTACAGCATAGCGTACATTTGGGCGACTGTCAAGCCCATCGCAGGTCAAATCGCATCTTTTTCAAAGTTGACGTCGCGGCCATTTTCATATAGACTTACCCGTGGGGGTGGTTGAGTCCCGGTGGGCTCCGCGGTCTTCAAAACCGTCTGTGGGGCGCTGCAGAGGTGTCCCAGGTGGGTTCGACTCCCATCCACTCCCGCCTCGCCGTGGGCATGGGGGCGCGCCTTGTATGGGTCGTGGCCCTCTTTCTTCTTGCTGAGGGGTGCCGTTTCCCTCTCCCCTCGCTCCGCTCGCAGGGGCAAGAGCGAGGGACGCCATCCGCCCAACCTTGCCTTTCACCCGCGATGGGAGTAGAATAGCCCCGCAAGATTCCGCATCAGGAGAAGCCTCACATGACCCTGGCGATGATCGTACACGGCGGGGCATGGGCCATCCCCGACGATCAGGTGGACGCCCATGCGCATGGCTGCCTCGCTGCCCTGCGCACCGGCTGGGCCATTTTGCGTGAAGGCGGCCCGGCGCTGGATGCCGTAGAGGCTGCCATCCGCATCATGGAAGATGACCCCATCTTTGACGCCGGCAAAGGCTCGTGCCTGACACAGGCCGGCGAGGTGGAACTGGACGCCAGCCTCATGGACGGCGAGACGCTGAACGTGGGCGCGGTAGCCTGTGTCAAGCATATCGCCCAACCGATTCACCTGGCGCGCCTGGTCATGGAAAGCCCCCACGTGCTCCTGGTCGGCGAGGGCGCCGAACGCTTCGCCGAACAACACGGCATGGCACTTTGCGCGACGGAAGACCTCATCGTGGACCGCGAGCGGGCCATCTGGGAGGAATTCCGGCGACAAGGCCACACGCGCCTGGGCGATGTCTTTGAAGCGCGCCACGACACGGTTGGCGCAGTGGCCCTGGACGCTTCGGGCAACATTGCCGCCGGACTTTCCACCGGCGGCACGCCCAACAAACTGCCCGGCCGCGTGGGCGATGTCCCGCAGGTGGGATGCGGTTTCTACGCCGACAACGCCGTCGGCGGCGTAGCCTGCACCGGCTTGGGCGAGGCCATCGCCCGCATGGCATTGGCCCAGCGGGCTATCCATCTGCTCCAATCGGGCCTGCTGCCCCAACAAGCCGCCCAACGCGCCATCCAAATGCTGGCCGCCCGCGTAGGCGGCTCCGCTGGGCTGATCATTCTGGATCGCCTGGGCCGCGTCGGCTTTGACTACAACACCAAACGCATGGCCCGCGCCTTCCTCACGGATGGCATGGCTGCCCCTTACGTCGCCGTGGACCGCACCGAATGGCAAGGAGCATGAAGATAGACGCTATGCCGAAAACATCCGACTCGCCCCTGCGCATCTGCATGATCACCGACTGCTATCCGCCCAGCATCGGCGGCATTGAGAACCACGTGTACGCCCTGTCGCGTGAACTGGCCCGGCTGGGCCATCGGGTAACCGTGGTTACGCACAGGGAGGTCCATCCCCGCAAGGGCCAGGCGGCGCCGGTCGTCATCCCAACGGGCGTGGAGGTCATCCGCCTTCGCGGGCTGACGCTGCGCCTCCCAGACGGCTCCGACCCCGCCCTAAACCCTTCCATGATTGCCCAGTTGGGGCGACTTCTGGCCGAGCGCGAGTTTGACATCGTCCACGGCCACACGGTGGAAAGCCCCTTCGTTCTCGCGCTGATGCGCAAGGCCGCCCGCATGGGATTCCCCACCATCATCACCAAGCACTCCATGGTGGAGAGGCCCAAGCGCCCGCCCCGTGTCGGGGGCATTATGCGAGCCTGGATGACCGCGATCGTCAACCAGTTCACAGCCTACATCGCGGTCAGCGAGCCTGCGGCACAGGAGTTGAGGAAGAGCAAGAGCAAAGGATTCGTCATCCACAACGCTATTGACATGAATCTGTTCCGGCCCGACACGACCCTTCGGGCAACGGTGCGCGCGTCGCTCGGCTTCAGCGACCAGCACATCGTCATCGGGTTTCTATCGCGCTTTGTGCCGAGCAAGGGCATCCTGGAACTCGTGCGAGTCGGCGAGCGCCTTGCGCAACAAGATGCCCGCCTTCGCTTCCTCCTCGTCGGCGGCGGCCCTCTGAAAGAACGTGCCGAGCAGGAGGTCTTGAAAAACGGTCTAGCGGACCGCTTCCGTTTTGTTGGCTTCCAGGCCTGGACCCAGACCCCCGCCTACCTCAACGCCATGGACATCTTCGCCTTCCCAAGCCAGAGCGAGGGATTTGGCATGGCACTGCTGGAAGCCATGGCGTGCGGCTTGCCTGCGGTAACCACGGACCGGACAGGCACGCAGGACATCGTGCGCCCCGGCGAGACGGCACTTGTCGCAGATTCCACCGAAGACCTGGAGAGCCACCTGGCGCTCCTCATCAGCGACGAGACGCTGCGACAACGGCTGGGTGCTGCCGCCCGCCGCGCCGTGGAGCAGAGCATGGACTGGACCGCCGTAGCACGGCAAACCGCCGAGGCTTATCGCGAAACCATCGCGCTCAAGCGAGGAGTACCACGATGAAATCCCATACCGCACGTACAGCCGTCGTAGCCGTGGCGGCAATGCTCATCCTGCTGGCGGCCTGTGCCCCGCGCACTCCCCAGCCGGCCACGCCTGCGCCTGCCACTCCCAGCCCCGCAATCACGCGTGCCGCCCGAACGAGCACCGCGCCGGCATCCCGTACCCCACGGCCCACAAACACGCTGGTGCCCACGTTGACGCCGCAACCCACGCGCACGCCCACGCCGAAACCCGATTTGTCGGCCGCGGCCCGCTACATGATGGAACTCGTCAACCGCGACCGCCAAGCCGCGGGGCTTTCGCCCGTCCAATGGGACGAGACCGCCGCACGCGCCGCCCAAGCCCACGCCGAAGAAATGGCCACCTATGTGTACCTGAGCCACTGGAATCTGGCAGGATACGGCCCCGAGCACCGCTATTCCTTCGCGGGCGGGCGAGACGCGGTCCGCGAAAACGTGTACAGTTACTATCAGCGCTATTCCACCGGCGAAGGAATCCCCATCCAGGACTGGAAGGCCATCGTGGAGCAAGCCGAGCAGGCTCTGATGGACAGCCCTGGCCACCGCGACAACATCCTGCAACCCTCGCATACCCATGTCGGAATCGGCATTGGGTACAACCCCGCGCAAGGCGAGATAAGGATTGCCCAGGAATTCGTGGACCGCTATGTGGTTCTGGACCCCGCGCCCGAGTCCGTAACCCGCGGCGACAGTGTGCAGATTTCGGGCAGAATACTCCCCGGCGTCTCTTCGCCGCTCATCAACCTCGCCTACGAGCCATTTCCCACGCCGATGAGCGTCGCGGACCTAAACCAGACGTCCACCTACACGTCCCGCGCCGAAGTATTCCAAGCGATGACACCCCGCGTGCAGGGAGATCGGTTCTCGGCGACCATCCGCATCGGCGAAGCAGACAAGCCGGGGCTGTACCATGTGCGCATCTGGGCGGCGCAGAGCGGCGAGCATATCTTCGTGGGCAACATCATCCTGACGGTGCGCTGAATCAGTACGCCCCAATCTCCCGCAGCCGCTCATCCGAGATGCCGAAATGATGGGCAATCTCGTGCAGAACCGTATGCGCGATCGTCTTGCGGACTTCCTCCATGCTGCGGCATGCCATGAGGATGGGTTCACGGAACAGCGTAATGCGGTCGGGCATGACCATGTTGTAACCCGAAGTCCTGCCCGTCAGTGGCACGCCTTCGTAAAGCCCGAAAAGAAGCATTCCGCGCCCGACCCCGCCCGCGCGAAGTTGCGCCTGCGTGGGATAGTCCTCCACCATCACGGCCACGTTGTCCAATTTGTCGCGGATTTCGTCGGGCAGCGACTCCAGCGCCTGCACCACCAGTTCATCAAAGGTTTCCGGGCTGATTCTCAAAGGCATGCGCATCCCTGTAGAGGATAGACTACTGTTATTCTACAGGATTTTCTTCAGCGCGTCCAGCGCCGCCTGGTAGTCGGGCTCCTGCCCCAAGTCCGGCACAATCTGCACGTATCGCACGATGTCCTGCTCATCCACGATGAAGATGCTCCGCGCGAGGAGCCTCTTCTCCTTGATGAGCACCCCATACGAAAGGCCAAAGTTGGTATCATAGTGATCGGAAAGCGTCTGCAGCCTGTCCACGCCGGCCGCCCCGCACCACCGCTTCTGCGCGAACGGCAAGTCCACGCTCACCGTCAGAATCCGCACCTTGTCGCCGAGTTTGTCGGCCTCGGCGTTGAATCGGCGGGTCTGCAGGTCGCACACCCGCGTGTCCAGCGACGGCACCACGCTGATAACCCGCACCTTGCCCGCCGTATCCGCCAGGGTAACCGGGTGCCCATCGTTGTCCAGCAGTCGGAAGTCGGGGGCCTTCTGGCCCACCACCACCGGCGACCCGACCAACGTCAGCGGCTGCCCGCCAGCACTCACAACCCCATACCTTTCCTCCATAGATTCCCTCCTCCAAACGAATCTGACCATATCCTAGCACAGCCCAGCATCTCGCGCTATGACCTGGGTCATGGAAGCGGCGTATCAATCTCCAACGAGTTTTTGACGAATTTCACGAATCGCATATAGTAGTGCCGAATTGCACGATTGCGAAGGCCGAAACCCAACAAAGACAAGGAGTGTTCACATGGCTCACAAAATTGACCCCGAACTGTGCATCTCTTGTGGTGCGTGCGCCGCGGTCTGCCCCGAAGAGGCCATCAGCGAAGGCGATGAGTCCTACGTGATTGACCCCGAGAAGTGCGTAGATTGCGGCACGTGCGTGGACGAGTGCCCGCAGGAAGCCATCTCCGAAGCGTAACGGCACATCCCAAACCACGAAGCCGAGGAATACCATCCTCGGCTTTTCTTTTTGCAAATCGCGCAACTTCTGAGAAGCACCCGTGTTCTAAGAGAGTAGAAATACAATTCAGATAGGGAGGGATGGCGATGGACTTCGTAGGCTTCATGAGCAGCACAGCAGGACGCGCATTGCGAATCGTAGTGGGGGTCATTCTTGTCGTGTTGGCGCTCTTCGGGCCCAATTGGAGCACGGCGCTGGAGGTCATTCTCCTGCTGCTGGGCATCCTGTTCATCGTGGTCGGGGCGTTGAACCTGTGCCTGCTGGCCCCCTTGTTCGGCAAGCCCATCAAGGGCGGCAAATAGGCGTACAACGCGACAATCTCGGAACACCACCCCAGGCCCGGCCTCAGCGCCGGGTCATTTTCTTGCCGCCGCCATTTCCCGCAGCAGCCACACGAACTCGCCCAGGATCACCGCCGTAGCGCCCCAAACCTTGTGCCCGCGGATCAGAAAGTACGGCACATGAAGATGGCGGCCATCCGGCAAATCCCAGTCCTCTTCAAAGCGCGCCTGCTCATCTAGTAAAGTTTCCAGCGGCGTCTCCATGACCTCGGCGACTTCTTCCGGGCTTGGGTGGAATTCGGGCCGCGCGGGCAGGTATCCCACAAACGGGAACACCTGAAAGTCGCTCACCGCCACGTACAGCGAGGTCAGCCGCCCCAAAACCTGAACCTCGCTTGCGACAATGCCCAGTTCTTCGGCGGTCTCCCGCAGCGCGGTGCGCTCCAGGCTCTCCCGGCCATGCCTTGCCCCGCCCGGCAGCGACACCTGCCCCTGGTGCGTCGCGACCGCATTGGTGCGCAACGTCAGCGGGAAGCACCACCCCGACTCGCACGGGTACAGCAGCAACAACACGGCGGCGAATTGCGGGCGATGATCGGCATCCATCGGGCGCGGCTGGGGCGCCATCCACAATTGCGCGGGGCGGCCCGGCAGCGGCCCTCGCAGCGCGCAGCGCAGTTCTTCAGGCGTAGGCCACAGGCTCATGCGATCCACGCCCTACTCCCACACAATGCCGCAGAACGAAACGAACGATGCCCCCTGGGGATCTGCGGGCGCCTGGTCGTAGGCGACGGCATAACCGGCAACAGGCTCTAGCAGGCGCGCCGCCAGATAGATGGGCGGCAGACCGCAGATGTGCCGCCGATCGCCCTCCTCGCGGATGAGCAACAGAAAACCGTCGGCATCGCCCGCGCACAGCCGCTCCATGAGCAACCGGTCGGCTTTCTTGCCCATCGCCCGCTCCACGAAGCCCGCAGGCAGCGTATCGCCGAAGGCCGGCCCTGTATGGGCCAAATCAGCAGCCGCAACGACCACGCTTCGCCGCCCCGCAAGGGCACTCCGGAGCGCCGCTATCCCCTTCGCAATGATTCCATCGTCCCGCGCCCTCTCCGGCCCGGCCACAAACCGCTCAAACGAACCGCTCAGAACAGGCACAAGAGCGCATGGCGTCCCGCCCCGGACATAGTGCAACCAAATCGCGGCCAGTTCCACCGAATGCTCGTTGCGGTGGTGAATCTCGTCCCGAAAAGCCACATCCTCCCCGATGGCAGCAGCCACCGCCTCCACGATGTCGTTGTCGGTCGGCAGGATGCCAAACGGCGTCGCGTAGTTCTGCCTTGTCAATGTAAGTGGCGAGAAATCCCCCATGTGGTCGGTGCCGAAGATCACGGCCACGTCGGCCTGGCGCACGGCCTCCGCCGCCGCCGCCCACACCTTGCCGTACACTCCGCCCCCGCGCATGTAGTCTATGTGCGGTGACACAAGCCCACGGGCGTTCGGGAACCGAGGCACATCGCCCGCGCCGTCCAGATAGCCCTGCAGGGTCTTGGCGAGCAGCCCCGGATCGTCCGGGTATCCGCTCCCCGCCGAGGCCAGCGCCCGGAACGGCGCGGAGCGGTACTCACGCACGGCGGCCGCCAGCGCCTGCGCCGACCGTTCGTTCTCCAAGAGCAGGGCTTCATCCAGTTGCCGCAGGATGTCCGCCAGGATCTCCGGCGACAGGCGCACCCCCGCGCGAATCTCCAGCGCCGCGCGCAGCGCGCTTTCGTCCCTCGTGCCGTCGCACAGCGCCAACAACGGCGCAAGAGGCTGCGGAACCGCCAGCACCTTGCCGCTCAGCGCGAGCGGGTCGCGCAGCACGAGCACCGGCCGCCCGTCCTGCTGCGCCCACTGCGGTTGGATAGGACGCAACTTGGGTCGCATCATCCGTCCCCTGCCTTTGCCAGGCGTGCACATAAGCAAAAGCCCCGACTGTGCGGGGCTTTCTGGTAGCGCATGGGGGATTCGAACCCCCGATCTCCTCCTTGAGAGGGAGGTGTCCTAGGCCGCTAGACGAATGCGCCACACACGGCCATTCTATGGGGAAGGCCCCTTCCTGTCAAATTGACCGGCCGACATGATTCGGCCTCGTCTTGTGTTGCCGACCGTCGGCCAACGCGCTACCGGCCGCGCCCGCTGCCTATGGGTTCTCGTTCGCCGGCGCGCCCTCCGCGCCCGACTCCGAGACGCTGAGATACGTCGCCGTCGCCGCCGACATCAGGAAGAGCACCGGGAAGGCCATCCATATCGCCGCGAGCACCGCCAGGCCCACCGCATAGATCAGCCCGGCCAGTTGCATCGTAAACGGCAGGCTCGTGGCGCGGTAGGGCATGGCCCCGAAACCGTAGGGCGACATGCCCATCCCAGGCGTAATCCCGCCAAACAGCCGCCCGAGCCTGGAGCCGGCGCCCATGAGCGTCGCCACTGCAGTGAGAGCCACGCCCCCGTAGCCGATCGCGAAGATAATCCACGACGCGAACAGGACTGCGATCATCGCAATGGCGACGTAGGCCACAACCTGCCCGGGGGAACGCCGCACCAGCGCCACAACCCGTTGGATCGTGCCGGCGACGCCCGTGCCTTCCGCCGCGATGATCGGGTAAATCAGCCACGACCCCACGACGACCACAAGCAGCGCGAAGGCGTTGAGGAGCGTCAACGGCACGAATGCCAGCGATGCGATGAGTTCGCCCAGGTACGGGATGCGCCCCAGCAACAGCACGATCACCTCAACCAGGAAGATGCCCAGCAGCGCCAGGCCCATGACCAACCCCGTGAACACCAGGCTGGCCCAATGTGCCACCGCGTACCCCAGAGCCTCTTGCCACGATCCCGCGTCGCCCCGCGTCAGGTGGAGATAACTCATGCGCGTGAGCATCCCATAGACCAACGACAGGCCAACCCACAGCACGATAAAGCCAAGCAGCGTGAACAGGAACAACCCTGCGGCCCCCGTGCGGCTCCCCAAGAACATCAGGAACGCCCCAGCGCCTAGCGTGGCAGCCAGGCCGGCCACAGCCACGATGAGTTTTCGCCAATCCAGCGACACGTCAATCGCCTTCAGAATGAGCGTCAGGCCCTTGTCCTTCATAGCAACGACTCCTTTCTCCCCACTCGTGCGCCAAAAGCGCGGTTGCCAAAATGCTCCGCCAGCGTAGCAGCACTACCCGTCCCTGTCAAATCCGACCGCGATCCCCCAGCCGCCGGTCGGGCACGCAAACCTGGCCTACCGATGGTCGGGCGGCGCGTAGGGCAGGCAGAAAAAGACCCCAAAGGTCTCGGAGACCTTTAGGGTCTTCGCAGTACCCTCGTCCCGCGTTGCAGAGACAGACCCACGGTGAGGGGCCGCCGCCCACTCGCACGCTAGTAGATATTCAGGTACCGCTCCAACTCCCACGGGTGGACACACGTGCGGTACTCATCCCACTCTTGCGTCTTGGCCTCCACGAACTTCTCGTACACGTGCGTGCCCAGCGCATTGCGCACAACCTCATCGCGCTGAAGTTCCTGCAAGGCCTCCCACAATGACCCGG
>DAOTVT010000031.1:0-12863 GCA_034436295.1 Anaerolineae bacterium
GGCATAGGTGCCCAGGCAGACGACGGCGGCCAGGAGCATGTACATGCGCGTCTCCTGGGAGTAGTACACCTGGAACGGCGAAATCGCCGAGAGGAACGCGGCCAGAAGCCCCACGCCCGCGCCGAACAGGCTGTCGCCGATGAGGAAGACGAGGGCCACGGTGGCGACGCCCAACAGCGCCGACAGCGACCGCAGGGCCAGTTCGCCCGTGCCCCACAGGCGCACCCAGAAGTGCAGCAGCCAGTAGTACAGCGGCGGGTGGATGTCGTGCGCCGCGTCGCGCGTGATGGCGGCCAGGTCGCGCAGGGCCAGCGCCGCGCTGGTGCCCTCGTCGTTCCACAGGCTCTGCGCGCCGATGCGGTAGAAGCGCAGGAACGCCGCCAGCGCCAGCACAAGCGCCAGGAGCAGCCACACGGAACGCCGCCGCGTCATGCGCGCCTCCTGGCCTGGAAGGGCACCGTCAGCAGCCCCAGCGCGCCCGCGGCCAGCGCCAGCAGCCCCAGCGCCTTGCGCGCGGCGAACGCGCCCGGCCGATTCCGCACGATGAGCCCGTCCAGCGCCGCGCCGTCGGTCGCGTACACGGCCACATCGTGCAGGCCCGCGCGCAGGCCGTGCGCCACAGGGACGATAACCCCCGGCGTGGCGGCGTCCGCGCGGAGATTGAGCGTCGCGGCGGCGCGGCCGTCCACGAAGACCTCCATCGCGCCGCCCTCCGGCCCTCTCACGAGCACCAAATCCAGGTCGGTGCCCGCGAACCGAAGACGGACCTGGCCCGCGCCCTGGCTTCGGCGGTAGCCGCCCAGGACGGCGCGGGAGTCGGCCACGTCCACCCACCGGCCAGAATACGAGAGCGCCCAGTGGTCCTCCTGGTGCCAGCCGGCGTACACCGTCGGCACCTCGGCGGTGAGTTGCCGCATGGCCTCGTACACGGGCATCGGCGTGAAATCGGGCTCCACCATGCGGAAGTAGTAGAAGACCTCGCCGGTCTCGGTGTCGGTAGCGCGCTTGAAGAACCAGTAGTTCATCACGCCCATCCAGGGCCATTCGGCCTGGGCGCGGCGGTAGGCTTCTACGGTGTAGCGCGCCTGCTGTTCGGGCGTAACGCGGCCGTAGATGGCGGGCTTGGGGAAGTCGGGCGGCACGGCGTTCCAGCCGACCTCGGTGGCCCAAATGGGCTTGTCGGCGTCGCCGTTGCGCACCATGATCTCGCGGATGAGTTGGGGGCGCGCGAAGTTGGTGCGGTCGGGTGTGGCGCGTCGGTCCGTCGGGCCGGTCCACAGGCCGTAGGCCATAACGCCCATGATGTCAAAGTAGCCCCGCACGCCGGCGTCGTACATGCGCTGCAGGAAGACCAGGTCGCTCATGTTCCGCCCGCCGGGCTCCAGCGTCTGGGCCAGCCCCGCGCACAGGATGACGCAGTCGGGATCGGCGGCCTTGGCGCGCGTGTAGGCCACCTTCAGCAGCGCCACGTAGCCTTCGGGGCTGACCGGCTGCTCGCCCCATTCGGGGTAGATGTTCGGCTCGTTCCAAATCTGGTAGTAGCGGATGCGGCCCTTGTAGCGGCGCACCACGGCTTCCACGAAGTTGCCGAAATCGTTCAGGTCGTCGGGAGGGGCCAGGGTGCCGCGCGCGTCGCCGTCGGCGCGGGACCACGCGGGCGGGTTGTCCAGCCGCGCGATGATCTCCAAGCCGTAGCGTTCTGCCAGGTCCACGATGCGGTCGTACTTCTCCCACGCCGAACGGGGCGGCTCGTTGCGGCGGTCGGTGAAATCGCCGCGCCCGTGAATCTCAATGTCCTCCCACGGGAACTCCTGCCGAATCCAGTGGAAGCCCGCGTCGCGGATCATGCGCAAGGCCAGGTCCACCTTGGCGGGTTCCACCTCCTGCTCCAGGAAGACGTTCACGCCGTAGGGGTTTACCCCCGCGTGGGCGATGGGGGTCATGGGCGCGGTCTGGAGAGGCGGGCGGGTGAGTTGGATGAGCGCCCAGGCGACCGTGCCCTTGATTTGCTCGCGCAGGTCCTCTTCGCCGGTAATGCCGTACATGCCCGCGCGCAGCGTGTCGCGGCACAGGAATGTCCCAACGACCGCAAGCGCGAGGAGCGCGCCGAGCGCGATGAGCCAGGCGTCTCGCCGTTTGGGGCGTCTCCGCAAGCGTTCCCTCCACAGCAGCGTTTTGCAGATTATACGTTGGGGGCGGGCCCCTGCCAAACGTGTACCCCGATGCGATACGCTCTGCGCCGGCAAACTTTGGCGCCAAGTCCCCGTATCCGGGGCGGCGGAGAGGGCGGCGCGCGCCGCGTTGGCTAGGACCGCGAGCGCGAGCGCGGTCGGCCGGGGCTGTCGCTCCTGGCCTGCCCCCGATAGGCGGGCGCCTTGATCTGCACAACCGTGCAGCGGGTCTTGTCCAGCATGCGAATGCGCAGGCGCGGGTCCAGTTTGTCCATGTCCTGGCTGGTGGTGAAGACGGTGGGCAGGCGCGCCAGATAGCGATAGTTGCAGATTTGGTACAGTTTCTCGCGGGCCCAGGGCGTCGCGCTCTCGGTGCCCAGGTCGTCCAGCACCAGGAACTGCGCCATCTTCACCTCTTCCAGCCTGCGGTCGTAGGAGACGGGGCTCATCGGGCTGAACGTGGCCCGCAGGTGGTCCAGCAGGTCGGGCACGACGACGAACACCACCGGCTCGCCCTGGGCGTGGCGGTAGTTGGCGATGGCCGCGGCCAGGTGGGTCTTGCCGCAACCGTACACGCCCTGAAACACCACCCAGCCGTCGGGGCTTTGGGCGTAGGTTCTGGCAAAACTGAAGGCCTCGCGCAGGTTCTCGCGCTGCTCGGCCGAGAGGCCTGGCTCGTTCTGGCGCAGGTCAAATCGCTCAAAGGTCATCTCGCGGTACAGGGCCAGCGCGTCCAACTCGGCCACGCCTTCGGGCATCGCGCCGCGGTAGTCGGGGACCTGCAACACCACATGCTCCACCAGGTCCAGGTCCAGCAGGCGCGAACGCAGACGCAGGTCTATCTCGTCCAGTTCGCAGTTCATGGTGATGACCGTGGGCTGTCGCCGATTGTAGCGGTGGTTGAGAATCTGGAAGAGTTTTTCCTGCGCCCAGGGCGTGGAACTCTGGGTGCCCAGGTCGTCCAGCACCAGGAGCGGCGTGTCCAGGATGCTCTGGAAGCGCTCGTCAAACGGCGCCTCGCTGGTGGGGCTGAAACTGGCGCGCAGGTAGTCCAGCAGGTCGGGCACCACGGCGAAGACGACGGATTCGCCCTTCGCCAGGCGGTAGTTGGCGATGGCGGCGGCCAGATGGGTCTTGCCCGACCCGAACCCGCCGCGGAACACCAGCCAGCCCTGGGGGTTCTCGGCGAAGGCGCGCGCCCGCTCGTAGGCCATCTGCAAGTTGCGCTGCTGGGCTGGGGTATGCCCGCGGCCTTCCTGCGCGAAGGTTTCAAAGGTCATCCGCGACATGGCCCCCAGGTCGCTCCATTTGCGGAGCAACTCCTGGCGGCGCTGTTCCAGTTTGCGGAGCGCGCACTGGCACGGGACCGCGTGGCCGAAATCGGGGTGATCCACGGGCAGGTCGGGCAGGAGCAGGCCCGTGCCGCCGCAGATGGGGCACACGTCCTCGTCGGGGCGCTCCGTCGGCCGAGTGTCGCCCGTGCCTCGGGGCGCGGAGTCTGGGGTCATCCCTTTGAGAATCTCGTCAATTCGCCTCATCGTCTTTGCCCTCGCTGGCCCACCGTTCCAGAATCGCCCGCACGTAGCGCCAGTTGCGCACGTTGCGCTCGGCGGCGATGCGGAAGGCGTCCTCAATCCAGGCGGCGGGATAGGTCTCCTCGGCCTCTATCAACTCCTGCGCGATGATGGGCTGCACCAGCCCCACGTTCTGCTCGTACAGGGCGAAGATGCTGGGGCGAGAAGGGGGCATGCCCTCAAACGTTTCGCCGACCGAAGGCTCAAACCCCTGCTCGCCGCGCGTGAATTGCTCCACGGCGTGGCGCCCCTTGGGGCTATTGGCGAAAAACCAGGTTTCTTCCTGGCCCGCGCGGCGCCCCCGCACGCGCAGCAGCGAACCCCGCGCCACGGCCCTTTGGAGCGCGCGCTCCAGCGCGTCCGACGGGTCGCCGCCCAGGATGCTGAGGCTGTGGCGCAGCAGCGGGTCGCGCCTGAGTTCGTCCAGCTGCATCCCTGGGAATCGGCGCGGCCGCCGCGCCAGCGTCCAGAAGATGTGAAAGGTAACCTTCAGTTCTGCCAGGTCGTCGCAATCCGCCAGGAGTTCGGAGAAAAGCACGTTCGGCAGGGCCGTCGTGGCGATGCGGCCATCGGGCAGCCCTGCGAACGGGCGTATGCGCTTCTCCTCACGCTCGGAACCGCTCATTGATTCAACTGCACGCTCTCGCGCTTCAGGTCGCGGAAGACGGCCAGATGCTCCTCAAAGTACAGGTCCACCTTCTTGCCAGCGGGGCCGTTGCGCTGCTTGCTGACCCAGACTTCCGACAGGCCAGGATAGTAGGGCTTGTCCGGAAAGGCGCGCGCCCACTCCTCTTCGGTTTTGTAGTACATGGAGTCGCGGTAGATGAACAGCACCACGTCGGCGTCCTGCTCAATGGAGCCCGACTCGCGCAGGTCCGACAGTTGCGGCCGCTTGTCCTGTCGGGATTCCACGGCGCGCGACAGTTGCGACAGGGCCAGCACGGGCACGTTGAGTTCGCGGGCCAGGCCCTTGAGGCCGCGGGAGATGTTGGAAATCTCCTGCACGCGGTTTTCGGAGCGGCGGTCGCCCTCCATCAGTTGCAGGTAGTCCACGATGATGAGGTCAAGGCCATACTGGGCGTGGATTCGCCGCGCCTTGGAGCGCATGGAAAGCACCGTGAGCGACGGCGAGTCGTCTATGAAGATGTTGGTTTCCGACAGCGTGCTGGCGGCCTGGACGATGAGGGGCCACTCGTCTTCGCGCACGTCGCCGATGCGCAGGCGCTGGGCGTCAATGCCGGTCTCGGCTGCCAGCAGGCGCTGCACCAACTGCTCGGCCGACATCTCCAGGCTGAAGATGGCGACGCGCGCGCGGTGGCGTTTGGCGGCGTGGGTGGCGATGGTCAGCGCCAGGGCCGTCTTGCCCATGCTGGGGCGCGCCGCCAGGATGATGAGGTCCGATGGCTGAAGCCCGCCCAGGAGTTTGTCCAGCATGGTGAACCCCGTGGGCACGCCGAGGGGTTCCCCCTTGTGCTCGGCCAGCATCTGGATGCGGTCGTAGTAGCGGGCGATGACCTGCGAGATGGGCGTGAGGTCGCGGGCGTGCCTGCGCTCGGCCACGGCGAACAGAATCTGCTCGGCGCGGTCAATGGCCTCTTCGGCGTCGTCCACCGGCTCGTGGGCGATGCCGGTGATCTGGGTGGCGGCGTCAATCAGGCGTCGCAGGATGGCCGTGCGCTGCACGATTTGCGCGTAGTACTCCGCGTGGGCCGAGGTGGGCACGGCGTTGACCAGGGTGCTCAAGTAGGCCGTACCGCCCACTGCCTCCAACTGGTTGCGCTGCTGGAGGGCGTCGCGCAGGGTTACGAAGTCGGCGGGCTGGTGGCGCTCGTGCAGTTCCAGGGCAGCGGCGTAGATGATGGCGTGGGTCTCGCGGTAGAAGTCCTCGGGCCGCACGATGGGCGAAACCCGAATGATGGCCTCGGGGTCAATCAGGATGCTGCCCAGAAGCGACTGCTCGGCTTCTATGTTCTGAGGGGGAAGGCGATCCGTGCTCATTCCTCGTCCTCACCCTTCTCGGCGTCTTCGTCGCCAGGGAGATGCAGATCCAGGCTCTCCACGAAGTCGCGATAGGGGGCGAGTTTGTCCTCTTCGTCCAGGCTGATGCCCGGGTCAGGCTCCAGGCCCGCCTGGGCCAGCACCTCTTCGGCAACGTAGATGGGCGACTGGGTGCGCACCGCGAGGGCGATGGCGTCGCTGGGGCGCGAGTCAATGTCGGTGATCTGGCCCCCGACGTCCAGGAAGATGCGGGCGTAGAACGTGTCCCCTCGCAGACTGGTGATCATCACGTGGGTAACCTGCGCGCCCAGGTGGGCCAACACGTTCTTGAGCAGGTCGTGGGTCATGGGCCGCGGAGCGCGCACGCCTTGCAACTCGGCGGCGATGGCCTCGGCCTCAAACGGGCCGATCCAGATGGGAAGGTAGCGCGGCGATGCAATGTCCCGCAGGACCACCACCCGATGCGCCGACACCAGACTCACCCGAATGCTGTCCACTCTCACCTCAATCATAACGCTCCGCTCCTTTCCGTGGGCCGAAACCAGGCCGCGGCAATGGAATTATACCACCGCACGGGGGACATATCAAAACGGCGCGTCGCAGGCGTCTCGGCTCCAGAGTTTGTTGGCCGCGCCATGGGCATAGGCCCGACGCACTTCCCGAGGTGCGACGGACTTCCTGATGTGCGACGCACTTTTAGAAGTGCGTCGCACATCAGGGGTCTATCCGTGCGCATCCGCCCGATTCGGGGATGACACTCTGCCTCCGTGGGGCCTACTGGACAAACAGGGGCACGAAGCGGAATTGCGAAACGTCCACCAGGCCGCGATCCGTGAGTTTCAGCGTCGGGATGACGGGCAGGGCCAGAAAACTCAGCGCCGTGAACGGGTCGCGCAGGGCAGAACCCATGTCCGCGGCGGCGTGCAGCAACTCCCGAAACGCCGCGCCCACTTCCTCCAACGGGCGGTCCGACATGAGGCCCGCGATGGGCAGGGGCAACTCCGCCCGCACCTGGCCGTCCTGCACGGCCACCAGCCCGCCGCGCATCTCCACCATCCGCCCCAGCGCCACCTTCATATCGTCGTCGCTGGTGCCGACCAGGATGATGTTGTGGGAATCGTGCGCCACCGACGAGGCCAGCGCGCCGCGCTTCAGCCCGAAGCCGTGCACGAAGCCCAGGCCCACGTTGCCCGTGGCCTGGTGTCGCTCTACCACCGCGATCTTCAACACGTCGCGCTCGGTATCCGAGACGACGAATTCCCCGTCCGTTTTCGGCTCCATGATGAGTTGCTGCGTAACGATCTGCCCGGGGACCAGGCCGATGACGCGGATGCGGTTGCCGCGCGCGGGGACCGCGAAGGAGATGCTGGGCGGGTGCACGTTCATGGAACTGCGCACGATGGCGGGGTTGTGGGGCGACAGGGAGCCGACAAACCGCCCCCGCTCGGCGACAATCTGCCCGCCGCGCAACACCTTCAGGATGCGGAAGTCCATGAAGTTGTCAAAAACCACCAGGTCGGCCCGCCACCCTGGGCGGATGCCGCCTCGGTCCAGAAGGCCGAAGTACTCCGCGGGGTTCAGCGTCGCCATCTGGATCGCGATGATGGGGTCCAGCCCGCTGGCGATGGCCGTGCGGATGATGCTGTCCAGGTGTCCCTCCTCCAGGAGTTCCAGGGGATGGCGGTCGTCGGTAACGAACATGCAGCGGCGCGCCGTGGCGGGCGTAACCAGCGGCAGCAGGTCGCGGAGGTTGCGGGCGGTGGAACCCTCGCGGATCATGATGTACATGCCCATGCGCAGTTTCTCTTTGGCCTCCTCCACCCGCGTGCACTCGTGGTCCGAGCCGACGCCGGCGGCGATGTAGGCCATGAGGTCGCGGCCCGAAAGGCCGGGCGCGTGGCCGTCAATCCGTTTGCCGGCGGCCGCCCGCACCTTGGCCATCACCGACGGCTCGCGGAACAGGACGCCCGGGTAGTTCATCATCTCGCCCACGCCCTGCACCCAGTTCTCCTTCAGCAGCAGCGCCAGGTCCGACGGCAGGATGCGCGCGCCCGAAGTCTCCATGTCCGTCGCGGGCACGCACGACGGCACCATGACATAGACGCTGAAGGGGTTGCGCTTGCTGGATTCCAGCATGTACCGAATGCCGTCAAAACCCAGCACGTTGGCGATCTCGTGGGGGTCAATGACCACCGACGTAGTCCCATGGGGCAACACGGCCCGCGCGAACTCGGGCACCCGCAGCATGGAACTCTCAATGTGCACATGGCCGTCAATGAAGCCAGGGCAGACGTAGGCTCCGTCCAGGTCTATCTCCACCTTGCCGCGATAGTCGCCCAGGCCGGCGATGCGCGTGCTGGCGATGGCCACATTGGTAACGTGAATGTCGCCCGAGAAGACGTTGACCACGCGGGCGTTCTTCAGCACCAGGTCGGCCTCGTCCTCCCCCCGCGCAATGCGTATCAAATCCTCAAGCGTGATGGCCATTCCAACCCTCCTGATTAGCACAAAGCGACCTTGTGGGGTCGCCTTGTTGTCTCCTGCTCGCACCCCAGCGTGCGACCGAGCGGGTCATGCGTTCCCTACCGACGCCGGCCGAAGAGGCGCTGCCAGAACCCCCTCGGCGCGGCACGGCGCGTCGGCTCCCGCTCCGGCGGCGACAGGCCGGGGAGATAATCGGCCGCGGGCGCGTTGGGAATCAGGCGCGCCTTCCCGGATTCCAGCACGCACGCGGGCGCGTCTCGCACGATATGCTCCAGCGGCATCGGCGGATATGGGTCGTGGTAGATTCCCCTCGCCACGAGGGCGGGCATGAGCCGGAACAGGGGACAGGGCCTGCGCTTGCGCGCCAGGGCCTGCTGCACCGCCTGGGCCACCTGCGCGTTTCGCTTCGCCGTCCGCTCCTCATCTCGGCTTTCGGCCGGCTCCAGGAACACGTGGTAGATGCCTTCCTCGCCGTCGGTTACCTCAAAGAGCAAACTATCGCCAGGGCGGCAGCCCTTCGCGCTGAACCAGTCCGCCAGCGCGTAGGACGGGGCAATCCCCGCCGCGCCCTCGTCAAACCAGAGGATGGGCTGCGAGAAGAGCGGCCCCTGCTCCAGGTACAGATGGCAGGGGCGCGAGGCGGCGTGGCGCGGCGCGTACAGGAACGGGAACAGCACGAAGCAGGCATCCGGCCCAAGGCGCAGGGAGCCCTCGTCCAATTCCTTTTGCGACAGGACATGGCGAACCGTCGCGCCCTTGATGAACCAGAGCGCCCAGGCGTAGCGGTCGCCATCCACGGGAACCACGAGCGGGCTGTTGCGGAGCGCGTTGCGCACGGTGCGGGCGGTGTCCCGAACGGGGCGCACGGGCATCTGCGCGACGGCGGCGAGGACATCGGCGAAGGGCAGCGGGCCATCGCCCTGGCGCAGGGTTTCGCACACTGCCCGGGCGTAGGAGATTCGCCGCTCCGCCTGTGCCATCTAGCGCCTCCGATGCCCTACTCGCGCGACGCCAGCAACCGGCGCGCCTTCGCCACCCAGTCGGGATCGGCCAGTTGCGCCCGTCCCACGGCGATGAGGTCCACCAGCCCGTCCCGAATCACCCGGTCGGCGTATTCCGGATCGCGCACGTTGCCCACGCCGATGGTCGGGATTCCGGCGGCGCGCCGCACCCTGGCGGCCAGAAGGACGAAGTAGCCCTGCTCGGTGAATCGGTCGCGGCCCGATCCCCCAAGACCGCCCGAAACGTCCAGGATGTCCACTCCGGCCCCGGCCAGGATCGGCGCGATGCGTTCGGCGTCGTCGGCGGTGATGCCGCCCGGGGTGAGGTCGTCGGCCCCGAATCGGTACAGTACCAGCAGGTCGCGCCCGATGGCTTCCCGGACGGCGCGGATGACCTCGCACGGGAAGCGCAGGCGGTTTTCCAGCGACCCGCCGTAGTCATCGGTGCGGCGGTTGGTAAGGGGCGAGACGAACTGCCCCAGCAGGTAGCCATGCGCGCCGTGAATCTCCACGGCGTCAAATCCGGCCGCCTGGGCGCGCCGCGCGGCTTCGGCGTAGTCGCGGGCCAGTTGCTGAATCTCCTCCCGCCGAAGCGCCCTCGGCGCCTCGGGATCTCCGGGGACGGGGAGGGTCCAGGCGCTGATGGGTTGCGCGCCGATGAGGTCGCGGGTGGTGCGCGCGCCGGCGTGGGTGATCTGCAAGCAGGCCGCCGCGCCCGCGGCCTTGATGGTTTGCGCCAGCCGAGCGAGGCCCGGAATCAGCGCGTCGTCATAGACGCCCAACTGGCGGTCCGACACGCGGCCATCGCGGCGGATGTACGTGTGCTCCACGATGAGCAGCCCCGGCCCGTCGGTGGCGATGGCTTCGTAGTGCGCCAGGTGCCAGTCGGTAACCTCGCCGCGCGGGGTGGCGCGCTCCGTGGCGATGGGCGGCATGACGATGCGGTTCCTCAGCCGGACGCCTCGCACCTCTAGCGGGTCAAACAGGTTCGCCATCGCATCCCTCCTTGCATGTATTATAGCGCCTCCTGCGCGCGGCGTCAATGCCCCCGCGGTCGCGTCTTCGTGGGAAAGAAATCTCACGCAGAGGCACAGAGACACAAAGAAACCCTTTGTGCCTTTGTGTCTTTGTGTGCGGTATTTTTCTCACACAGAGGCACAGAGACACAAAGGGATAAAGACTCAAAGAAAACCCTTTGTGCCTTGGTGTCTTTGTGTGGGGTATTTTTCTCACACAGAGGCACAGGGGCACAAAGAAACCCTTTGTGCCTTTGTGTCTTTGTGTGGGAAAAACACCCCACACGGAGGCGCGCTAGACAGGCCGGTCTTCTATCGGCCCCAGGCGGAGCGCGAACCCCGCGCCGCCGCAGCCGTGCACCGGCGTGGACGGCTTGCGGGCGATCAGCGTGCGGCGGGTGCGCGCCTCGCGGATGAGGACGTCGCGGGGCGCGTCGGCATACCGCCAGTGGCAGATGTACACCTCGGAGGCCAAATCAAGCCCCACCAGGCGGCGCAGGTTCACGCAGTTCCAGCAGGTGTGGGCGAGGGGCTTGCCCTGATGGCTGAGGCCGGCCCGGCGGCACGCGGCGCGGAAGCCCGCGTTGTTCATGGCGCGCCCGGGGCCGGGCGGTCGTCGCTGGACATGCCGATCCAAGATGCACCGCTGGGCCGTGCAGCGGCCGCAGAACAGTTGGGCGCGCGTCTGGCCCGGCGGCACGGGACGCAGGGCAGCGGTGGCCGTTTCGCGACACGGATAGTCTATGGGCGCATAGTTGGAGCCGGTTTTCCAGTAGATGCCGGGGCGTTGCCGGCCAGAACGAGAGCGGTTCACAGGCCCTCCCCAAAGACGCGGGGGCTGTCGCGCTGTTTAGAACGTTTGTTCTATTGTACAGGAGAACGCGGATTTTGACAAGGGAGGAACGGGCGGGGAAGTTTAAATTTGGGCGCGAACCTGCCGCAGCCAAACCGATGCGAAGACCAGCGTCCAGGCGAAATGAAAGGCGCGCGCGTCGGCCAGGGGGATCGCGCCTGCGCGGGCGGCCAGGCCCAGCCAGCGGGCGTGGCGCGCCACGGCCTCGCGCCAGGCAGTCGCGGGGCCTTCGGCAAGGTAGGCGGCAAAGATCATGCGGGCTTTCCCTCCACCCGCGATTATATTCCGCGGGGCTGCGCGGGGCAACCTGGCACGACGCGCGCCGTCATGCCAGACGGTGCGCGGATTCAGGGCCAGCATCGGCATGCGGCCGCCCTCTGCGAGCCGCCTCATGTTGACAGCGCCGCCCGCCTTTGGTACCATCGCCGCGCCAGGAGGTGTCCCATGAAATACCGTCGCATGCCCATAGAGATTGAGTCACCGGAGCAACTGGGCTACGCCAATATCCGCTGCAACCTGACCGAGAGTTCCGTGTCGGATTTGCGTCTGGCCGACCTGGGGGTGGACCTGGGCGACCTGACGCTGGCGTACACGGACCACCGAGGGCGGCGCGACCTGCGGGAACTCATCGCCGCGGAGGGGCGCGACCTGACCGCGGACGATGTTCTGGTTACCCCTGGGGCCGCCGCCGCGCTGTTCATCGTGGCCACGTCGCTGCTGACCCCGTCGGACCGCGTCGTGGTGATGCACCCGAACTACGCGACGAACGTGGAGACGCCGCGCGCCATCGGGTGCTCCGTTGCGCTGTTGCGCCTGGAGTTTGAGCAGGGGTTCCGCTTTGACGCCACAGCCCTGCGCGCGTTGCTGGATCGCGACACGCGCCTCATCAGCCTGACGACGCCCCACAACCCCACCGGCGCCGCCATGACGGAAGCAGACCTGCGCGCCGCCGCCGCGCTGGCCGAGCAGAGCGGCGCCTATCTGCTGGTGGATGAGACCTATCGGCAGATGCATTTCGCCGAGCCGACGCCGGTGGCCGCGTCCATCAGCCCCCGCTGCATCAGCGTGTCGTCGCTGTCCAAAGCCTACGGCCTGCCCGGCATCCGCATCGGCTGGATCATCACCCGCGACCCCCAGTTGCAGGAGACGTTCCTGGCCGCCAAGGAGCAGATCGTGATCTGCAATTCGGCGGTGGACGAGGCCATCGCCGCGCACGTGCTGGCCCGCAAGGAGCAAATCCTGGCCCCGATTCGTGCGCGCAGCCGCCAGGCGTTTGCGGAAGTCAAACAGTGGATGGCGGCGCAGCGCGACCTGGAGTGGGTAGAGCCATCCGGAGGGGTCGTGTGTTTCCCGCGCATACGGGCCGACAGCGGGGTGGACGTGGACCGGTTCTACCGCATCCTGAATCACAAGTACGGGACATTCGTGGGGCCTGGGCATTGGTTTGAGATGGATCGGCGGTACATGCGCATCGGCTACGGGTGGCCGAGGCCCGACGAGTTGACCGAGGGGCTGCGCAACATCGGCCGCGCCCTGGACGAGGCCGGACCGTGAAGCATCGGGCTGGCGTTGAAGACCCCAAGGGTCTCGGAGACCCTTGGGGTCTTCAACGCCAGCCCGATGCTTCACCGTCGGGCCTCGTCCAGGGCGCGGCCGATGCTGCGCAGCCCCTCGGTCAACTCGTCGGGCCTCGGCCACCCGTAGCCGATGCGCATGTACCGCCGATCCATCTCAAACCAATGCCCAGGCCCCACGAATGTCCCGTA
>DAOTVT010000032.1:0-3224 GCA_034436295.1 Anaerolineae bacterium
GACTTGTCCACGCCGATGGCGCGCGCGGCCTCTGCATCGGTGTGCGTGGCAATACGCGCAAGCACCCACCTGACCTGCGTAGGCGTTGCGTCATGTAGGAGTTCGGTTAGTTTGGCGTTGCCAGGAATCTCCACGTCGTTGCTCCACGTTGCCAGTGGTTGGAAAAACAAAAGCGGGGCGCAATGCGACAAGGCATCGCGCCACGCTGGGACTCTCCCACTCTGGGGCAGATTAGTATTCAGTTGTGTGCATTATACCACGGATTTCGCTGCGTGTCAAGTCAAGTGCTGGAAGTCCTTACAATTTGCGGCAAACTGTATGGAGTTTGTGTGAAGTTTATCACGGGTTGGGTACAAACTAAACTTTCGGGGTTTTGCTGTCCTTGTATTAGATGGGGGCAAAAACTCAAAGGCCCCGCGACGTGAGAACGTCCGGGGCCTTGCCGGGCTACGCAATGCTTTGCCTTTGCAGTGCGTCGCCCTGCGAAGCAGGGCGCAGCGTTGCCAAGCCTTTGCCTTTGCCGCGCGTCGCGCAGCAGTGCCTCGCCTTTGCCGCGCCCTGCGGAGCCGCGCCCTGCCCTTGCGACGCGTCGCGCAGCAGTGCCTCGCCTTTGCCGCGCGTCGCGCAGCAGTGCCTTTGCCCCGCCGAGCCAGGCGTCGCGTCGCGCCGCAACGCCTTTGCTTTGCGCGGCCAAGCCTTGCCTTTGCCGCGCGTCGCACAGCCCCGCCGAGCGCAGCGTCGCCTTTGCCTTGCTCTGCGCGGCCCCGCCATACAGCGCCGCGCCTTTGCCTAGCTGCGCGCAGCCCTGCCCTAGCCGAGCCGCTCCATCGTGTACTCAAATGCGCCGTAACTGGCATTGCGCCACTGACCGAGACCTCGCAGCGCGCCATAGTCCAGCCACTCGGCCAGTAAGTCTTCGGAGACAACGCCCAGCACGTTGACGGTGAACTCTACGGAGCTGCCCGCCGGAATCTGCTCTGACCTGGCCAGCGTAACCCTCTCGCCCTGGGCCGTCTGCGCGCGCAGCGGGCGCACGCAAAAGTCCATCTCGCCCGCAACGGTGATAGGGATTTGGCGCGGCCTGACAAAAACCAGCCCGTCTATGACCTTCTTGAAGTTGGTCAACTTTTCGCTTCGCGTGCCCTTCGCACGCCGAAGGGCGGAGCAAGCGTCTTTGAAGAAGCCCTTGAGCACATAGTCGTACAAGATGGGCTGGCCATCGGGCGTGCGATGGAAGCCCGTTGTGCCTTTCTCTACCATCTCCTCAACGGTCAGCGCCTCTTGGTCGGCTTCTTCTGGGCTTGCCGCTTTCGTCGCAATGTACTCTTCGTAGATTTCCCTGTTCATAGGTACGGTTCCCAGCAGCGGTTCAATAAACGTCAGTTTGACTTTGTAGGTTTCCATTTCTCCCTCCCTGTTATGAGTGATTGTCAGAGTCCAAACTAGGCCAGATGACGTATCAGCGCATTTCACACCTCCTCCACGTCCAATGTGCGCAGCCGAACCAATGCGTACTTCGGCGTCCCGTCCTGGTAGCGGCTGACCTCAATGTCAAACGTCGGCTGCGCATAATCGGCCTGGTACTTCATGTGCAGCCGCTGCACGAGTTCGCCAGCCGTTTCCCCAGGCCGCGGCCACTCCAGAAACGCGACCCAGACGCGCGTCCTGTAGTTTCCGGTTACGCTGTAGCATTCCCGATTGGGCGCGTCCATGTGCGCCATCCTATCTTCCTGCGGCGGCCAGCAGGATTATCATGATGACGATGGCCAGCAGCGCGCCGCCGACCGCGCCAAGTCCAGCCTGAACGCCGACCTCGTCTTCTGTGCCGCCCCAGATGACAATGCATAAGGCGGCGAGGATAAGCATGGCCAGTAGGGCGAAAATCATGGCTCACCACCTCATCATTTCCGTGCCCCGAACAAGCCTGGTCAGATCAAGAATCTGCTCCAGGTAGTGCTGGGCAATCTCCAACGTGTACTCGCCGTGCTGCACTGCCACCACGCCATCGTCCATCAGCGTAACGGAGAAAGTGAGCGGGCTTCCGTTCGCCACGTTGTCCAGGATGCCGAATAGGGCCTTCTGGTACTTGGCGTGCATGAAGAATGCACACTGCTCGTGCCCTAGAGGTGAACGCTGCGCGCCGATGCGAATCCAGCCGCCGCTGCCTTTGTCTATGTGCATGATGAGGTGCAGGCTGCCATCATCGCGCTCAATCCGTGTGAGGTTGCCCTTTTGCTTGACCTTCCAGAGTTGAGACATATTCTTCCCTCTTTGCCTATTTCCACGCCAGAAGGAACGAGAGCAGGCCGATGGCCACAAGAACAACGACCACAATGGTTATGAGCGTGGCAACAAGGGTTTCCAGCACGCCCTTTGGCCCGCCGCCTGTCCCGAAAACTATCCCGATACAGAGCAGGCCGAAGCCGAGAAACGCACCTATCACACAGATGTCCATCTTCACTCTCCCAGTAACGCCCGAATGCGGCGGGTGCACCGCTCGCACTCGTCATCCGTCCAGCCCAGGAGCGCTGCCCAGAGGGCGCGGCTATACGCGCCCTCTTCCGAGAGCCAAACGCGCAGGTCTTCGCGCATGGCCTCCATGAGCGCGCGTTTCCACGACAGGTCTCTGCGCCGCAATCCCGTGATGCCGCACATAACCCCGCGCGGAAGTCGGCCCTCGCCGAGGTGGCGCGCGTCTTGGGCCGCTTGCAGCCACACGGCTGCAGCGATTCGGCGGTAAGGGAACGTGTCGTCCATCGTCAATCTCCGAATTTTGGCGTTCCGCGCAGCCTCTGAAGTTCGTCCAGCCTGCTGCGCAACTCCGCGAGGCGCGCGCGGAGGTTCTCTTTGTCCTTGCGCGACGCGCGCGGGATTTGCGCCAGGATGCGCCACATCTCCTTGCGCACCTCGCTGATTTCGTCATCAACTGTCCAGTCGGCGACGTTGACCATATTCACGGCTCCTCCGGTTCGTTTAGAATGGCAAGGATCATGGCCACCAGGTTCATGGTATCAGCGAACGGGTCAGTTACCGGCAATGCCCACCTCGGCGTCTCCTCGGTGTCCCACATGACACGAACCGTGTGATCGCCTTGTGGCAAGATCAGATGCACAGGATGGTCATTGCGACCGTTGTGAAACCAGACTTCCCCACCCGCAATTTCCGCATACCACATTGTTGACCCTCCTCCTAGTCTTCAAACTGAACTTGCATTTTGGCGTAGG